>DASVRZ010000098.1:0-14867 GCA_036388355.1 Chthoniobacterales bacterium
TTCATCTTTAGATAGGACGACGTTTCACCGAGTGCCGTGAGCTGGAGGCGAGTGGGTTCCGTAGTGTTCTTACCGCGATTTTCGGGAGTCACCGTGTCGTCTGGAACGACTGGCAAAAGCGCTTCCAACGGCGTGTTGGCGTAGGCAAACGGATTGAATTTTCTTCCGGCGTGGAAAATCAAACCGCCGCCGGTTTGCTCCACCCACTCGCGTAGAAGCTTCATGCGCGTTTCGCCGAGAGACTTGGGATCTACATCGCCGAGAATAATGATTTCGTAGCGGAAAAGTCCTTCGCGATCTTCGGGCAGCGCAGCGAGAAACGGTGAATCTTTAAAGCTCTCCAAGCCCGGTTCGCCATCGATCAACACGGTCTTCACCTCGAGACGGCGGTCTCTCTGGAGATAGGCGAGAAGATAGCGGAAATCCCAGCGGGGATCCTGATCGATCAAGAGCACGTGGATCTTGTTTTCGACCACGCGTAGCTTGGCGGTGACGAGGTTGTTGTCCTTGGAAACTTCTTCTGGAAGCGCGGGGATTGTCGCTTCGAGGACGAGCTCTCCTGGTTCTTTCGGGGCGACAAAACTGAACTTGCCTTCGTATTCGCCGTTCTGGTCCAGGCGGATGGTTTGGCGCGCGACTTCCTTGCCGTTGGCGCGGAGAACCGCGCCGACTTCCTTACCGTTGATCGCCTGCGTGCGGAGCTTGAGAGTGACCTCCGCTTTTTCATTGGCGAAGGCCAATTTGGGCGCGGAGAGCTCATGCAAAATCAGATCCGGAGGCAGGGCAATGCCCATGCCGTAAATGAAGAGCGGCACGTTCTGCTCGTGCGCGAGACGCGCCGCTTCGGGAGGAGGCAAGCCGCCGTTGTTAGCACCGTCCGTGATGAGCAACAATCCGCTTAAGGCCTGGCTACGCGATTGGTCGAGAGCCTGGCGAATCGATTCACCGATGGCTGTGGAGGGCTCTTTGGCTTTGAAGTTGGCGAAGAATTTTCCGGCATCGCCCGCTGTTAATTTCGCACCGCTGGCGGTTGGTTCGAGCGGCCCGACTTGAGTGGCGTTGCGCCCGAAGCTATAAAAGAGGAGGTCAGATCTTTCGTGAAGTTTCTGCCACAGGTTCAGCGTGTCGTTTGCCGCGAGCCTGCGAAGAAGTTCACTCCGGCTGAGATTCGCAACGGCCTTGGCGTTGCTGCTGGGATTTTGTTTAAGATCCGCGTCGCCGTTGAGCACGCCTGCGGCAATGGCCGCGCGGTTGACGTCTTCCGGGTTCTTCCGCGGATCGACCAACTGCATGCTCTGCGAGTCGTCCACCAGCACAAGCAGGCTTTGGCGAACGGGTTCGTTGATGGTGAGATTCAGCACCGGTTTCGCGAGCAGAAGCAGAAGCAAGACGATACCGATGCTTCGCAGAACGATGAGCGCAATACGCAATTTTCGGCCAAGACCCGGAGCAAAACGCAGATAGGCCCAAGCGGCTGCGGCAATGAGGAGAAGCGCCAGCAGGAAGACCAGTCCTCCGGAAAGTCCCTCGCAGTTCCATACCCATTGCTGGTCGCCCGCAGGGACCTTGGTGCCCGGAAAAAGAAGTTGGAAAAGCCAGTTTTTCATCTTTAACGCGAGCGGCTAAACCAGTGGGCCAGACCCATTTCTGCAATCGCCACGAGAGCGGCCAGCCAGATGAGAGGTGTCCAGAATTCGCGGGTGACGCTCGAGGCAATAAATCCCCCAGTCGAGCCTTTCTCGGCAGGCTTGGTCAAGGCTTCGAGTTCGTTCCGCGGCGCTTGCCGTAGGTCGGATTCTTCCGGAGCCATCTGCACCGCTAGTACCGCGGTGCGCAGCGGATCGCCATCCACGAAGATCTGGTACACTCCGGATTGTGCGGTCTCGCGGTAGTCGATAACGGCGAATTCATCCTGAAGCTCCACGCGACCGGCGGGACGTTTCTCGCTGTCCTTGCCTGGGCGTACGGCGAAGAATTCTTTGCCGAGGAGTTCCATCGGAACGCGCAAGTGAAACGCTTCGCCGGGCGAAAGGACCAGCCGCGGAGTTTGCTCTCGATGCAGGTAGCCCAAGGTCCGATGCATCAGGGAAACAAATGCGGGGTGCAGCGGAAGGTTGTTCCACTCGGGGGTCGCGGAGCTGGCGAAGAGCGCGACATGGCCGCGGCCCACGTTCCATTCCAAAGCGGCGGCGTCGCCGTTTGCGTAACGGGCGATCGCGAGCGGCGTTGCGGCGGCTCCTGCAGGCTTCGCCATTAAAGTGAGATATTTCGCCGCTTCGATGGTGTCGAGGTTGCCTTGGTTTTTGTCGTTCCAGAGAGTTGCGATGGGATGCTCGAGACCTTTGCCCTGCCAGCGAACCGGGCGCTCCGGGGTTTTCACCGGACCGACGGTGGCGGGAAGCAGTTCCGCAAAATCCTTGTTCGCCATCCATTTTGCAGGATCCGTTTTGGAACCCGGAAAGATCACGAGGTTTCCTCCGTTGGTCACGTATTTTTTGAGAGCGGCGGCTATTCCGGGAGTGATCTCCTCCGGGTTGCAGAGGTAGAGGGCGTCCAGCGTTTCGAGGCGCGCTCTCTCTGCTTCGGCGAGGCTGCTCACGCTAAGCTTGAGGTAGTAATCCGCCATGCGCTCGGCGGAAACCGGAACCAGCGCGTTCGCAAGAAAATAGGCGTCGGAATCGAAGCTGCGGCCGCTTGGATTGTTAGGAGCTACAACCATCACGCGCATCTTGTCGAAAACGCGGAGAGCGCTGGAGCGTTGGTTGTCGATCGGCAGCCGGTCGGGCGGAATGGCGGCCGTCACCGTGTGATAACCCGCGGACGGGAACCGCGCGAAGAGGTTGGCGACGCGGCGGCTTCCGGCCGGGATTTGTGGAAGGACGACTTCATCGGAAGGCGCGCCGTCGTCCACAGATAAGGTAACGCGGATTCCATCGACCGGTTTGCTCCCGAAGTTCGCGACCTCCACATGATAGCGACTCGGTTGACCAACCGCAGGAACGCCGCCTTCCGGGCGCAGCGAAACGATCGCCGTGTTCTCCTCGCCGCGTTGGCCGATGATCACTGGCCGGAGTGTGACTTGAGGATGCGCGGATTGCAGTTTCTTAATCTCGTCGAGCTGCATCCAGGCTGGGGCCTGACTGTCGGTGACGATGTGAATCTCGGCCTTTTCCTGCGGAAACGCTTTTAGCGAATCGCAGGCGGCGCGGATGCCCTGCGACAGGTTGGTAGAGCGATCCGATAGAGTGGCAAGGTCGAGGCTGCGGCGCATCAGATTCGCATCCGGACTTGGCTTCGCTTGAATCGCCTCCACACGATTGGAAACCAGAAAGAAGCCAAACCGCGAACCAGAAGGCGCTTTTTCCAGGAGATCGCGTATGGCTGTTTTGCCTTCTTCGAAACGGCTTTTCACACCGTCGCTCTGAGCCATGCTCGCGGAGTTATCCAAGAGGAAAATCGAGATGCTCGCGCCGCCGCTGGCGGTGAATCCGCCGCCTGGCGTTTCCAGGAACGGACGCGCAAAGGCGATAACTAACAGCGCGACAAAGAGGCAACGGAGGATTAGCAAGATGAGGTCCTCGACTTTCAGCTTGCGCTCGTTTTTTCGCAGGCTGTCTTGAAGAAACCGCATAGCCGCCCACGCTGTTTCCTGGATGCGGATTCTGTTCAGCAGATGAATGGCCACTGGGATCGCTACTGCCGCCAGCCCGGCCAGAAATGCAGGATGAAGAAAGTTCACGCGATCTACTTCTTTCCAACGATGCGGCGGAAGGCCAGATAACCGCTGAGGACTTCTGCGAGCGACTTGCTGGTGTCGGCCAGGACGTAATGCGTATTAAACTTCTCGCAGGTGTGCCGGGTCCGCGCCCGGAACTCGTCAAAGTTTTTCAGGTAGCTTTTACGAATATCCGCCGGCGACGTCTGGAGCTGAGTCTCTTCTTCGAGGCCGTTGAACTTCCAGGTGCCCGTGAACGGAAAGGTGAGCTCGTGCGAGTCGAGCACTTGGAAAACGATGACTTCGTTTCCCGAAAAACTGAGGCGTTGCAGGCCGGTGCGGAAGCCTTCCTCGTCGTCCATTAGATCGCTGATGATGATGACGATACCACGGCTGCGGGTCTTCTGCGCAATCTGCTTTAGAGACCTTCCGATGCCTGTCGATTGCGTCGCTTCGAACGCCGCGAGCCGGTCCATCATGTGATGGATTTTTCCCATGTTGTCCGTGCGGGGAATGTAGTCGCGCACCTCGGAATCGAAGAGCGCGAGAGCGACCGCGTCGCGTTGCATGAGGACGAGATACGAGAGACAGGCCGCGAGCGCTTTGGCGAAGTGCATCTTCGTCACCTTACCAGAGCCGTAGCTCATGGAGCGGCTGCCATCGACCACGACGTGAGCGACATAGTTCGTGTCCTGCTCGTATTGCTTGATGTAGTAGCGATCCGACCGGCCGAGAACTTTCCAGTCCAGATGGCGCACGTCATCGCCCGCGGTGTATTCCCGATGTTGGGCAAATTCGATCGCGAATCCGCGAAACGGCGACCGGTGTTCACCGACCCGGTAACCCTCCACGACGCGCCGCGCCATGAGCCCGAGAGCCTCTCCGCGAGACAGGGTTTCCGGATCTAAATAAGAATCTTCCGGCATGGAGGGAGCCGTGGAAACTAAGCGCGGGGTTCGTGTGCAGGAATCGCTTCGAGAATCCGGCGGACGAGATCGTCAGCGGTGATTCCTTCGCTTTGCGCTGTGAAATTGGGAGCGATGCGATGGCGCAAGATGGACGGTGCAACGGCCGCAACATTCTCACAGCCGACATACAAATTACCGTGAATCAGCGCGTGCGCTTTGGCCGCCATGATGAGGCTCAAGCTGGCGCGTGGGCCGGCTCCGAAGCTGAGATACTGTTTGCAGATGTCCAGAGCATCCTCCTTTTTAGGGCGGGTGCAGCGGACGATTCGTTCTGCGTAGCGATAAACGTGATCCGCGACGGGAATGAGCTTTACCGTCTGCTGGATGTAGTGCACTTGCTCAGCGTTGAGCACCTGGCCGGGCTCTTCGCCTTTTTGGCCGGTGCCCATTTTCATCACCAGGAGCTCTTCCTCTTCGGTTGGATAATCGACCTGAATGAGGAACATAAAACGATCAAGCTGCGCTTCCGGGAGCGGGTAGGTGCCTTCCTGTTCGAGCGGATTTTGCGTCGCCAAAACGAAGAAAGGATCCGGCAGCTTGTGAGTCGTGCCGCCCACGGTCACGTGGCGTTCCTGCATTGCTTCAAGCATGGCCGCCTGCGTCTTGGGAGGCGTACGGTTGATCTCGTCCGCGAGCACGACATTGGCAAAAAGAGGGCCGGGGATGAACTTGAACTCCTTCTGGCCGGAGACGGGATCTTGATAGATCACCTCGGTCCCCGTGATGTCGCTCGGCATTAAGTCGGGCGTGAACTGAATGCGTTTGAACGTCATGTCCAACGTCTTGGCGAGCGTGGCGATGAGCAATGTTTTAGCCAGGCCGGGAACGCCGACGAGCAGCGCGTGGCTGCGGGTGAAAATGGCAATGAGGATCTCCTCGACGACTTCGCGCTGACCCACAACAACCTTGGAAATTTCCTTCTCCACGCTTTGACACGAAGCGCGGCAATATTCTACAGCTTCAAGATCAGAAAAGGACTCGGGGGAGGGGGAATTCACGCGTCCCTGATAGCGTCGTCTGCGCGGGGGTGCGTCCAAGTAACGCCACTGGTTTTATTTGAACATGGAACGCGGAACAAACAGACGCTCGCAAATACGTCTGTTGTTTCCGTTGAGCCGGAAAATGCGTGCATCTTTTTCGGTCCCTAGCGTGTATAGTTAGCCTCTATGGCGACTCTGAGAGACTACGATCCGTTTGGGAAACAGCCAGGCCAGATTAACTTGGGCTGGGTCTGGAAAGGCGCCTTGGCGTTGTTTGTTCTCATCACCATCTTTTCGGGGTTTGCTACCGTCCCAGCGGATTCGGTCGGCATTCTCCTTCGTCTCGGCAAATACCAGCAAAGCATCCAGCCCGGATTGCGTTTCAAGCTGCCGTTCGGGATCGACCGTTTGATCATCGTTCCTGTGCAGCGGCAGCTGAAGCTCGAGTTTGGCTTTCAAACACCCGGCGCGACCAATCCCGATCAGCCTTCCGTGGATCCTACAGCGGAGAAGACCATGGTCACCGGCGATCTCAACATGGCGCTGGTCGAATGGGTGGTGCAATATCGCATTGCCGAGCCTGAGAAATACCTCTTCGAGGTGCGCTCTCCTGCCGCGACGATCCGCGACGCCAGCGAATCGATCATGCGCGAAGTGGTGGGAGACCGCCTGGTGGATGAAGTGTTGACCGTTGGTCGGCAGGACATCGAAAACGAGACGCTGCTGCGTTTGCAGAACCTCACGAAGTCCTACGGCCTCGGCGTCACCGTCATGCAAGTACAGCTCAAGGATGTGCACCCTCCGCAGAGCGTCCAATCTTCCTTCAACGAAGTGAACCAGGCGCAGCAGGAGCGCGAACAAATGATCAACGTCGCGAACGGCGAATACAATAAAGCCGTGCCCCGGGCGCGCGGTCAGGCGGATCAACGGCTGCGCGGTGCGGAAGGTTACGCGCTCGGCCGGGTGAACGAAGCTCGCGGCGACACCGAGAAATTTAACGCCCTGCTCGCGGAATACATCAAAGCGCCCGCCGTCATGCGCCAGCGGCTTTACCTCGAAGCGATGGCGACGATTCTGCCGAAGATCGAAAGAAAAGTCATCGTCGATCCGGGCAGCGCGCAGCTTCTGCCGATCCTTTCACTGGATTCCCAGCTGCCAAAACCCGCTCCCAAAGCTCCTACGGAATAACCCAATGAAATCGATTCCTCTCGTCGCTGGTGCCATTGCGGCTTTCCTCCTTCTGCTCGTGATCACGGGTGCGCTTTATGTCGTCCCGGAGACCGAACAAGTGATCGTTACTCAATTCGGAAAGCCGGTGGGCGCTCCTATCGATGAAGCGGGCATTCACTTCAAATTGCCCTTCGTTCAAGAGGTCCATCGCATCGAAAAACGCATCCTCGAATGGGACGGCCCCGACGCTGAAATGCCGACGAAAGACAAGCTCTACATCGTCGTGGACACCTACGCGCGGTGGAGAATCACCGATCCCATGAGGTATTTCATCCGCCTGCACGATGAGCGGAGCGCCAAGTCGCGGCTGGACGACATCCTCGGCGGCGAGACCCGCAACACTCTGGCCCGCCATGAATTAGTCGAGGCCATTCGCACCGAGAAAGACCGCAAAGCGGCCGTGGACGAAGCTCTCGCTGCTGGCAGTGGTTCGATCGCGACCGGACTGCCAGCGATCCGCTTCGGACGCGCCGCCTTGGAGAAAGAAATCACCGACACTGCACGTGCCAAGATGAAAGAATTTGGCATCGAGCTGCTCGACGTGCGCTTCAAGCGCATCAACTACAACGCCGACGTCAGCCGGAAGATCTACGATCGGATGATCAGCGAGCGGCAGCAGATTGCAGAACGTTTTCGAAGCGAAGGAGCCGGGGAGGCGGCCAAGATTATCGGCAGCCGTGAGCGCGATTTGAAAGCCATTGAATCTGAAGCTTACCGCAAAGTGCAGACGATCCAGGGTAAAGCGGACGCCGAGGCTTCGGCCATCTACGCGGCCGCTTACAACCAGAGTCCAATCGCCGCAGAATTCTACGGATTTACCCATACACTCGACGTTTACAAGAACTCCTTCGATAGCGGAACGACCTTCGTTTTCAAGCCAGAAGGCAGCTTCTTCCGCTACCTCAAAGAAGCCGGGGAACCCGTTGCCCCCTGAGGAGTTAGCGGGGGTTTGGGAGCGGGAGAGATTTCATCGTCCACGTTGACAAACCCAGCGCTGCTTTCGATAGTTGATCAGTGAATAACGATCTCGACAACTTATTGGAGGATTGGCCGCACGAACCCGGCCACATCAAGGTCCGGAAAATCGTCGGAAATGATCAAAAAGAGAAGCTTCAACTCCGCATCGACCTCGGTCTGATCCAGATGGAGGTCAACGGCCGGCCCGATGGACGCCGTCCGCACAATTCGGAATCGTTGCTCACCTGGCACCAGAAGAAAGCTAAGAAAGCGGAAGCCAAAGGCGAGGCTTACCTGCTTACGCCGGAGGAATGCGGCGAGCTCCAGCAGGAAGGCATTCAGTATTACCATCGCTACATCAGCTTTTTTCAAATCAACGATTTCGCCAACGTCATTCGCGACACGCAGCGCAATCTGGACCTTTTCACCTTCGTTTCCCGCTGCACCGACAATGAGGAAATTCGGTGGTCGTTCGAGCAGTTTCGCCCCTATGTGTTGATGATGAACACCCGCGCCAAAGCGGCGATTCGTCTCGAGAAAAAGGATTTCACCGGCGCTCTTAAGGAGATCGCCCGCGGCCGTGCTGCCATTGCAGAGGTGCTGGAAGATGTCGATCCTGCGGACCTCGCCACGAAGAGCCCTGAGATTGGTTTTCTAGACGAGTGGGCAGACGAGATCGGAAAGAAGAAGCCGATCACGCGTTTGGAAACCATGCAGCGCGAGATGGAGAAAGCCATCGCTCTTGAGGCTTACGAACGCGCCGCTGAACTCCGCGACAAAATTCGGGCGATCGGCAAAAAAGCCGCGCGTCAGGCATAACTCGCCTCAGGGAAAAAAGGGTCACTAATCTCGCAGGCACCGAATCCTTTGTGCCTATTCATTTTATGAGGAAAACCGATTTAATCATCGCCGCTGCCGCCTTGCTTATCACTGGTCCGTGGATCAGTGCGCAAGAACCGAAAAAGATCGAAGATCTCCAGCTCGCCGCCGTGCAACACAACACCGTTCTGGCATTACCAAAATGGGAGCGTACTCCGGAAGAGATCACCTCCTCGGTGGATAAAACGATCGGCGAAGCCAACAAGCGCTTCGATGCTTTGGCGGCTCTGAAACCCGAGGAAGCGACCTTCGCAAACACCTTTCAGGAATTGGACATGATCGGCTTCGACTCCGGGTCCGTGGCCAATCGCATCGTTTGGATCAAGGAAACGCATCCCGACTTGAAAATGCGCGAAGCCGCGACCGAAGCGGTGAAGAAGCTCGAGGAATGGAGCGTCGGAACCGATTATCGGGAGGACGTTTACAAGGTGCTTCAAGCCTTCGCCGACACCAAGCCAAAGGGCGACGAAGAAGACGCTCGCCTCATCGAAGACACCCTGCTGGGCTACAAACGCGCGGGCCTTGCGCTTCCGTTGGAGCAGCGCCAAAAAGTCGAAGCGCTCCGCAAGGAACTCGCCGCCGTCGGAACCGATTTCGATACCAACATTGCCAACGCCACGTCGGTGGTGAAGTTCACCCGAGCAGAACTCGAAGGGGTTCCTCAAAGCGTGTTGGAAACTCCCGGCGTAAAGGTCGGCGAGGACGAATTTGCCATAGACGCCAACGTCACTTTCCAGGCCCTCGGCGTCCTCGAAAACTGCGTGAACGAGGCGTCCCGCAAGAAAGTGTATCTCGCCCGCGACAACCGCGCGCGGGAGAAAAACATCCCGCTGATCCAGAAGATGGTGGATCTCCGTACCGAGATTGCTGCAATGCTCGGTTACCGCTCGTGGAACGATTTCCAGATCGAGCAGCGCATGGCGAAAAATGGAACCGCCGCCTTGAAGTTTCTGCAGGACCTCAAAGTAGGATTGCAGCCAAAGTTCGATCAGGAACTTGCCGAGTTCAAAGCCATCAAAGCGGCCACTCCCAACAGCCTCACTCCCGAAGTGAACATCTGGGATTGGCGTTTTTGCGCAGAGCAATTGAAGAAGCAGAAGTTCCAAGTCGATACAGAAGTTCTGCGCAGCTATTTCCCCTATCAGGAAGTCCTGGAGGGGATGTTCGCGACCTATCAGAAGATTTTCGGCATCAAAATCGAGCCGGTGGCCGTGGAGTATTCCTGGACTGAAGGGCTGCAGCTTTACTACGTGAGCGATGCCAAGAGCAACGTCCCGCTCGGCTTGTTTTACCTCGATATGTTTCCACGCGAAGGGAAATACAACCACTTCGCACAGTTCGGCTTGATAGAAGGAAAACTGCTCCCGAACGGCACTTACCAGCGTCCGACCGTCGCGCTCTGCTGCAACTTCCCACCGCCGAGGAAGGACACGCCATCGCTCCTTTCCCACGGCGAACTCGAGACCCTTTTCCATGAGTTTGGCCACGCCATGCACAGCATTCTCACGCAGGCAAAATACGTCCGCTTCAGCGGCACCAACGTCCCTCGCGACTTTGTTGAAGCTCCTTCCCAGATGTTGGAAGCCTGGGTCTGGAACAAGACCGTTCTCGACAGCTTTGCGGCTGATTACAAAACCAAGAAGAAGCTGCCAGTGGACATTCTCAAGAAGATGAAAGCCGCCAAGCTGGCCCTCGCCGGCACGACCTATCGTCGCCAGTTGTCCTTTGGGATCACCGATCTGGTGCTCCACGGAATGCACAAGGCCGGGGAAAAGCTGGACGTCGTTGCGGCCTCCAATCGGGTTCTCAGCGACGCCTTTTTACCCGTCGATCCGAGCACCGCGATGGTCGCCAGTTTCGGCCATCTCAATGGCTACGACGGCGGATATTACGGTTATGCTTGGGCGGATGCAATCGCCGCCGACATGGCGACGGTCTTCGAGAAATCGCCCGGTGGATTCCTCGATAAGGACGCCGGAATGAAGATGCGCAACGAAGTTTATGCTCCGGGAGATTCTCGCGATGTCAGCGTCTCGATCGAGAAATTCCTCGGCAGGCCACGTTCCATTCAGCCGTTCCTGGAGTCCATCGGCATCGGAGCTGCAGAAGAAGCCGCGGTGGAGAAAGAACCAGCCGCTCCGAAGAAGGCAAAAGCCACCCCGACTCCAAAGAAGTCTAAGTCCAAAACCGATTCCAAGAAGAAAGGTCAATAATTATGCGCCTCAAGCACCTCTGCCTCTTTTTCATCCCGCTGGCGCTCCTTGCAACGCTCTCGGCGGAAACCAAGGTAGATCAGGCAGCCAAGGCCAAGATCCTTCTCATCGGGAACGGCACCGAGCCGCAAAACCTCGATCCGCACACCGTCCGCGGCGTGACGGAAAATCACATCATCATGGCGTTAATGGAAGGCCTCATTGCCTACCATCCGAACGATCAAGCCCTCGCGGAGCCCGGAGTCGCCGACAAATGGGAACACAACGCCGACGCCAGCGAATGGACATTTCACATCCGGGACGGAGCGAAATGGTCCAACGGCGACCCAGTCAAAGCGGGCGACTTCGTCTTTGCTTTCCAGCGCATTCTGTCCCCGAATCTCGCCGCGGATTACGCCGATCAGCTCTACCTCATGAAGGGCGCGGAAGATTTCCACAAAGGCAAAATCACCGACTTCTCACAAGTCGGAGTGAAGGCGCTAGACGACCAGAATCTCCGCATCACGCTCGTTGGCCCGACGCCCTATTTTCTCTCCGTCCTCACCCACTACTCGTGGTTTCCCGTGCATCCGCCGACGATCCTGAAGTTTGGCAAAATTGACGATCGCGTCACCGTCTGGACCCGACCTGAAAACTACGTGGGCACCGGCCCCTTCAAGCTCAAGGAGTGGAAGGTGAATGAACTCATCACCGTCGAACGCAATCCGCAGTATTGGGACGCTAAAACCGTCAAGCTGAACGGCATTCAGTTCTACCCGATCGAAGATCAGAACACCGAGGAGCGCGCCTTCCGCGCCGGGGAGCTTCACATCACGAACGAAATCCCGCTCGATAAAATCCCCGGCTACCGGCGCGATCAGAAAAACCTGCTCGTGATGAATCCCTATCTCGGCACATATTTCTACCGCTTTAATGTCGCGAAGCCAGTGCTGAAAGATGTGCGCGTTCGCCAGGCGCTCAGCCTCACGCTGGACCGCGACTCCATTGTCGAAAACATCACCCGCGGCGGACAAGCCCCGGCTCTAGGCTTCACCCCCAAAGGCATGGGTGCTTACAAAACGCCCGAGCTGATCGTGTATGATCCAGACAAGGGCCGCAAGCTGCTGGCCGACGCCGGGTTCCCAGGCGGAAAAGGTTTCCCTAAATTCGAGATCCTCATCAACACCTCCGACTCGCACAAAACAATCGCGGAAGCGATCCAGCAAATGTGGAAGGAAGAACTCGGCATCGACGTCGCCATCCGCAACGAGGAATGGAAAGTCTACCTGGAGTCTCAGACGCACCAGAAATACGACATCAGCCGCTCCGGCTGGATCGGCGATTACATGGACCCGGTGACCTTCCTCAGCATGTGGACCACGGGCAACGGCAACAACAACACCGGCTGGTCTAATGCCGAATTCGACGGACTGATTCAGCAAGCCGGCCAGGAACCGGATCAAGCCAAACGCTTCGCGCTGCTGGAAAAAGCCGAGACTATTCTCCTCAACGATCCGCCGTTCGCCACGATCTACTGGTATACGCGCATTCACTTAAAGAGCCCGCACGTCGTGAACTGGAATCCGCTCCTCCTCGATAACCACAACTACAAATACATCGACCTTAAGTAACGCGGCGGCTGATGATCAAATTCATTTTCCAGCGTTTGCTGCAGTTGCTGCCCGTGTTGCTCATCGTTATCACGGTGACCTTCTGGATGGCAAAAAAGGCTCCCGGTGGCCCGTTCAGCGCGGAGCGAAGTGTCTCGCCGCAAGTGTTGGCGAAGATGAACGCCTACTACGGGCTGGATAAGCCGCTGTTGCAGCAATACGGGCAGTACCTCAAAAATCTCGTCCTGCACGCCGACCTCGGCCCGTCATTCACCTACCCGACAGAATCGGTCAACCAAGTCATCGCCCGTTCCTTTCCAGTCTCGCTCCGAATCGGCTCGCTTGCCTTGCTGCTCGCCCTTCTCATCGGTATCCCGCTCGGAATCCTGGCAGCTGTGAAGAAAAACACCTGGGCGGATTACTTCTCCATGTCCTTCGCGATGGGCGGTATTTGCCTGCCGACGTTTGTGATGGGGCCGATCCTCGCCATCGTTTTCGGTTTGTGGCTCAACTGGGCCAACGTCTTCGGATTGGAAAAATCCAGCAACGCGTGGCTGCCGCCCATCTTCCTTCCGGCTCTCACGCTGGGACTCTTCTATGGAGCTTACGTCGCACGCCTCACCCGCAGCGGCATGTTGGAAATCCTCAACCAGGACTACATCCGCACCGCCCAAGCCAAAGGCATGAGCGGCTTCCGCGTCATCTGGAAACACGCGCTCAAAGGCGGAATGATGCCTGTCGTTTCCTTCCTCGGCCCCGCCCTTGCAGGGCTGATCTCCGGGTCTTTCGTTGTGGAAAAAATCTTCAAGCTCCCCGGCTTGGGAAATGAATTCATCAAGAGCGCCTTCAACCGCGACTACAGCCTCATCCTCGGCACGGTCATTTTCTACGCGGTGCTCATCGTCCTCTTCAACCTCATCGTGGACATCATCCACGCTTGGCTCGACCCGCGCATCCGCCGATGACTGCCACGCCCGAGATCGAACACGGCACCTCCCTCTGGCGCGACGCTTGGCATCGCCTGAGCCGTAACAAACTCGCCATCTTCGGCCTCATCACCTTCCTGCTCATCGCGCTGTTCTGCCTCATGGGGCCGTTCTTCGTTTCTTACAAATTCGACGAGCAGGCGCGCACGTTGCAATCCAGCCGGCCCAACGAGCCGATCCTCGCGCGTACCCTCACGAAAAACAAAAGCAAAGAGCCGCGCACCGATTACATCCCGCTCTCCAAGCTCGCGGACGAGAACGCCTTTCTCTCCTTGTCACCGGAGGAGATCCAGAGAAACCTCGCGCAGGTGCAACGAGGCGAGCCTCTCCAGGCCGGACGCTACACCTACCAGCCCACCGCTCGCCGCCACCTGCTCGGCACGGATGCGCTGGGTCGCGACTTGCTCGTTCGCATCATGCACGGCGGCCGCATTTCCATTGGGGTCGGCCTCGCCGCCACCGCCGTCTCCATTCTCATCGGGGTCGTCTATGGAGCCATCTCCGGCTACCTCGGCGGAAACATCGACACCGCCATGATGCGCTTTGTCGATATCCTCTATACGATCCCTTTTACCATCTTTGTCATCCTGCTGATGGTCTTTTTGCCTCGCAGTATCTGGCTGCTTTTCGTGGCGATCGGTGCCGTGGAATGGCTCACCATGGCGAGGATCATCCGCGGGGAAATCGCCGCCCTGCGCAACCGCGAATTCATCGAAGCCGCCGTCTCTCTCGGGCTCGGAAAAATTCATATCATCTTCCGCCACCTCATTCCCAACGTTATGGGATCCGTCATCGTCTATTCCACTTTGACCGTCCCCAGCGTCATGCTTCTGGAAGCGGTGCTCAGCTTCCTCGGCCTCGGAGTGCCGCCGCCCATGAGCAGTTGGGGCGTCCTCATCGACGACGGCGCGAAGACCTTGGAAACCACTCCCTGGCTTCTCCTTTTTCCGGCTGGGATTTTTTCTCTGACGCTATTTTCCCTCAACTTCCTCGGTGACGGTCTGCGCGACGCCCTCGACCCGCGCGCCTCCAAAGATTGATATGGCTCTCCTCGACGTCGAAAATCTCACCACCGCCTTCCACACCCGTGGCGGCGTGGTTCGCGCGGTTAGCGACGTCAGCTTTTCCCTGGAGCCCGGCGAAACGCTTGGCATCGTTGGCGAGTCCGGCTCTGGAAAATCCGTCACTTGCTACTCGCTCATGGGCCTCATTCCCATGCCTCCGGGGCGCATTGAATCCGGCACCGCCAGGTTCGCAGGCGCCGATCTGTTGCACTGCTCCAAAGCCGAGCTAAATCGGATCCGCGGCAAACGCATCTCGATGATCTTTCAGGATCCGATGACGTCGCTC
>DASVRZ010000099.1:0-10006 GCA_036388355.1 Chthoniobacterales bacterium
AAGGACATGGTTGAGGTGAAGGAGGCTGCCGCTGTCCGCGACGTCATGAGCGAAACGCCTGCTTTCATTGCAAACCTGTTAGTGATGTTGATCCTTCTCTACTTCCTCCTGGCGTCCGGGGATTCGTTCCTTCGTAAACTCGTCGCGATGATTCCCAAGTGGCAGGATAAAAAGCGGGCCGTGGAAATCACGCGCGACATTGAAGACAAAATCTCCAAGTACCTGCAGATCACGTTTGGGATTAATGCCTGCGTCGGACTGGCGGTGGGAGTCGCGTCGTATTTCGTTGGATTACAAAACTACATTCTTTGGGGGGTGCTCGCGTTCCTTTTGAATTTTGTGCCGTATCTAGGCGCGCTCGTCGGGGCGATCGCCATTCTGGCGGTAGGGCTGATGACATTTGCAGACACTGGTCATGCCTTCATCATGCCGGGGATTTACATCGTGATGAACATCATCGAGGGAAATTTCCTCACGCCCATGATCATGGGCCGGTTTATGACCCTCGATCCCGTGGCCATCTTTGTGTTTCTGATGTTTTGGGGCTGGATCTGGGGCATTCCCGGGGCGCTTCTGGCTGTGCCTATTCTGGCCGTGGTCAAGATTCTGTGCGATCACATCGAGCCGCTGGAGTCGATTGGCGCATTCCTGGGGGGAAAGGCTCCTCCCCAAGTGGCGTTGGCTTGAGGCAAGGCAAGCTTCTATCAGGTTCTGCTCCGGCGCGCATTCGCCAGGAGCGCACGCGTCTCGCGTGTTCTTTGAGGTGTCTCGCCTCAAAGCGTGGGCGTGCTCATCCGCCCCACTTGCTCGCTGTTATCCCCCTAACTGTTTCTCGTTCCAAAACACTGCTTCACGTCAGGCCTGAACAGCCGGCAACCATTTTTGAACTCGAAGGCGAGAACCTCTGATCGTTCTCACTCGCAATCGTCTGCTACGATATGAACCACTGCGCGACCGCATTGACCGCCGAACTAGTAATCACTTCAACGTCCACGCATCCATACGTGTTCGGCATTCTTCGAGCGGAAGAAAAGCACCGCCTTCTACCATTTTATTAAGGGCTACAGCCGCGGCCTTCGGTTCCAGTTTTCCTTGCGCCACAAGCTCGTCTAATACCCAAAGTATGCCCCTCACCTCAACCCCGCTGACCCGTGCTGAGCTGCGCAACTTAGAATCGCCAGTCAGGAGCGTCGCCTTCTCTGACTTGGCCAGGAGCCACACTGACGCATCAGATATGCTTACGCCTGCACTTACTGAGAACGCGGCGATCGCGTGCCACGACGTTGGAGGGATGTCGTGAATTGTAAGAAGACCTGAATCGATAAACGGCTGCACTTTTTGCTGCTGTGTAGTATGTGACACCTCCTGCCAAACAAGAACGGTTGTGGAATTCTCAAATCCCGCGCCGAGCCATAAACCCAGCACGTCCCCATTTACGAGGTCGAGCAGGACATTGGCATCTTCTACGAGAACCTTCATTGTGTACCTTCACGCGAAAAGTTGCTTAAATTCCCCTCGGAATTCGTCGAGCGTTACCTGTAAATAGGCGGCTCCTCGCGACGAACTTATTAGGCCCTCTGCAACCGCGCGAAATACAATTTGGCGAAAACGGCCGTGACTTTCATCTCCGCGATACTTGTCATCCCCCGGCTCTCCATTAGCGCGCCACCGCTGCTGGTTAGCGAAAATGCAGAACCTCTTATACACTGCAGGGGAGATTAGCCCGAGTTGTTCGGCTCTTTTCATGATTGCCATGATTGAGACACCGAAGAACGCCTTGATTTGAATTAGTTCCCCCAAGGATATCGTCTGCCGATTTCTGCCGAACATTTTCTCAAATGACTCCTGCGGTAAAAGGAGAGCGCCCGCAAAACGGCTGACAATACGTTCCATCTCGCGCGTAGGAACCTTGTTTGGAATCCTCAACACGACGTGTGCGAGTTCATGAGCTTCGGTCATACGCTTGCGAGGGAGATTGCGATTCAGCCAACCCGCAATCACCACCACGGGTGAGCCATTTGCCATGCCTGAGAAACCATCGAACGCCTCATCCTTGGTCCGGGCCTCGTAAACCTTGAGCCCATGGAGTTCGAGGAGTTCGTGGACATTTGGCAATGGATCACTGCCGAGATTCCACTTGCTTGGCCCCCGAAGAAGTTCGGCCATTTCTTCAGCACGGGCCTCGGTTTCCACTGTTTCTCGAGGACCAAAAGGTGGCTCATAGGTCACTCCACAGCCAAGTAGCTGCTCAACTTCGCTATATCGCTCGAAGAAGTCTCTTGCCATCTCGACAATCGACTCTTCTTCGGAGACCGGGAGTTTCAAACGCTTCCGGAAATTGATATTCGCTAGCTCTACCCGGTGTGAGCGGAAAAAGAAGTCTAGCGGCTGCTTCAGGGCGCTAGCAACAGCTGCTAGCACTTCTCCTCCGGGCATCATCTCACCTTTCTCGTATTTCGACAGCGCGTTATAGGAGACCTTGTTTCCGATTGCTTCGGAGAGTTCGCGTAGCGACAGCCTCGCCATTGTGCGGGCTTGTCGAAGGCGAAGGGGGAAAACTTCGTTTATTTCGGCCATGCGTTGACAAATTTGCCTTGATTAGTGGGTTTGTCAACCGCATACTCCGTCACAGAACTAAAAAAGAAGCCGCCCGCGCTGCAAACGCGGACGGCTTCAGACCCCAAAATCCAGCCCACCTAACGGGGGACGAATCTTAGGAGCAATGAGTGTTGCGATTGAGACAGTCGGAAAATTCCGACGCTTCGTCAAGTTCTGAGGTGGGCTGCTCAACAACAGCCATATGCAAACCAAGACCGAACACGGGAGCCACGCTCTCAACAATACCAAGGAGAACGGCAAATTCCGGTTCTCCATCTCCGACGAGCATTTTAACTTCAGTGAGGTTGAAATCGCAGATCGAAAGCCAACCGGCGCTCAAATCGTCAAATCGGCGGGAGTTCATCCGGTTAACGACTTCGTCGTTCTCCAGCACCTCAAGAGCGGCGAGCTGGAAAGCTTGCGGCCCACCGAGATCACTGATCTCGGTGAAAAGGGCGTAGAGCGCTTCTTCGTCATCAAGGGTAGCATGACGTATCGCTTCACCGTCGACGCGTTGAGCATGGAATGGCCTCGCAAGGAAATTGCGGGCAAACATGCAAAAGCGCTTGCTCGAGTGGACGCCGATTCGGTGCTTGTTCTCGACGTCCCCGAAGGAGAACGCGTGATCGGTGATGATGATCTAATCGATCTAAGTCCAATGGGAACCGAGGAACTGCGCATCCGGAAGAAGCCGCGGCTGGTGACCGTAATCTACAACCAAGAACAGAAGTTTAAACTTGAGTCCCGCGTCTACACGACGGAGGAGTTGATGGAGATCTTCAAAGTGCCCGGCGGCTACAAACTGGATCTCGTTAGCGATGGCTTTCGGGAACTCGTTCCGCAGGAAAAGGTTCCGATTGCCGAAGGAATGGAATTTGCCTCTCATCCACCTGTAGGGCAGTCGTCATGAGGAATCCAGAGGCAGAACTCAAGGCGCTAAGTTCGTATTGGGCAGACGCTGAATTAGTGGGGGAGGGCGAACGCAGGTTCGCCCTCCTCCCGAACTTCAAGGTCGTGGCTGATGGGAAAACTAAAGTCGTTTCCGCGCTCTTACAGCCGTGGCCGAATGGCTATACCACACGTCTCTATTTTTCGGAGCGTTTCACCACAAAAGGAGCAAACTGGGATGTTTACAATATTCTTGGAAGGAGCTGGTACGCGTGCTCGTGGAATAATGTGCCAGCAGATCTTCCATGGGTTGAAATCATCGCCTGCCATCTTCAACCACTTCAATGAAAGTCACGATCAAGATCATGCGACCTTTACTGGAAGGCGTTAGGCGGGATTTGCAGCGGCCTCATCCTTTCGCCCATGAGCGGGTGGGATTTCTCCTCGCGTCCGCCGCGGGGATGCCCGGAGGAGTGCTGCTAACGGTTTGCTCTTACCAATGTGTAGAAGACGATGATTATGAACAAAGTAAGTCTGTAGGGGCGCAAATCGGATCAAGCGCGATGCGGAAAGCAGTGCAAGCTGCTTTCCGTCCGCAACGTAGCTTATTGCACGTTCACACTCACGGCGGAATGGGAACACCGGGGTTTAGCGGCGTTGATTTGCGAAGCGCTGCAGCGTTCGTGCCCGGTTTCTACCAGCCGATTCCAAAGATGCCGCATGGATTGCTCGTCCTCAGTGATGATTCTGCCGCAGGCCTGTATTGGCAGCATCCGGAACACCGTCCACAGGTTGTGACTGACTTCATCGTGGTAGGAGCGCCGTATACTCGGACTTGGAGGACCCAATGAGCTGGCTGGATAGACAAAGCTTCCTTGGCAGCGAGAGCGATAAAGTCCTAAATGCCCTCACTGTTGGCCTCGTCGGACTCGGCGGTGGTGGATCGCATGTGGCGCAGCAACTCGCTCACGTAGGCGTTGGCAACTTTGTCGTCTTGGATAACGACATCATCTCCGAAACCAATCTGAACCGACTAGTAGGTGGCACAAGGAAGGATGTGGATTCAGGCCTCAGTAAAGTCGCCATCGCCGAACGCGTGATACAAAGCGTTAACCCTGCGGCGACGGTCGAAAAGCACAGTGTTGTGTGGCAGCAAGCGTCCGAGGCTTTGAAAAGGTGTGATGTCGTGATTGGGGGGCTGGATAACGTGCGTTCAAAGTATGAACTCGATGCCTTTACCCGCCGTTTCATGATTCCTTACATCGACATGGGAATGGATGTGCATCGTCTTGGAGAAAATGACTATTTGATCGCAGGACAAGTAGTTCTAACGGGGCCTGGTGAGCCGTGTCTTCAATGCCTAGGAATTGTCACTGAGGCCGCCCTCACAGCCGAGGCTCGCAAATACGGAGATGCAGGAGGGAACCCTCAGGTGGTTTGGCCTAACGGTCTCCTTGCTTCCATAGCAGTTGGCCTTTTGGTCCAACTCGTGAGCCCATGGAAGAAGGAATGCATGACCTCTGCGTTCATCGAGTATGATGGGAATTTGAACATCACAAGAGAGGCCGCACGATGGAGAAGATGTCGCGAACGTCAATGTCCGCACTACCAGATAGCGGATGTAGGTGATCCCACGTTCGACTTCCGGAAGGTGAATCAAACGGCGGTTGCTCCAGAAAAAGGAAGCGACCCTCAACCAGATAGCTGGTGGATGCGGTTCTTGAAGCGGATTAAGAACCTGTAACGTCGACAACTTTTACTCACTCAGTTAGATGGGCGCGATGAGTGCCCGTCGGCTCGACAGCTCGCCCGCCAATCGCCGCTGAATGAGCGGCCAATGTGGGTGCAACCGAGTGTATGCCGCCTGCGCGCTAGTGGTCGTTCATTTCTGTCCCGACGCGCTTCTGGACTGATCTGAAGTGCTTCCGCCGCAATCTGGAGTGCTTCCGCCTCGATCTGAGGCGCTTCCCCCGTGATCTGACGGCGTTCGGCGGCGGTCTGACCTTCTCCGCTACCTCCCTGTTGGCCTTCCGGACCGTTTCTGGACGGCTTCCGGACCCATCTGACGAACTTCCGCGTCACTCTGACGTCCTTCCGGACCGAGTTGGAGTGCTTCCAGAGCGGTCTGGCGAGCTTCCGGACCGTTCTGAAGTGCTTCCGCTTTGATCTGACAGGCTTCCGAGGTCATCTGACGAGCTTCCAGACCATTCTGAAGGGCTTCCGGTCCGCGGTGACGTGCTTCCGCACCGATCTGACGGTCTCCGCTAACGCCCTAAAATGCTTCCGATTTCCCTAAACAGCTTCCGGGGGCGGGGAAAATGACTAAATCCTAATGACAACCGAGTCTGACGAGATGGCCGAAGGCAAATGACTAAATTCCTAAGCGCGACCGAGTTGGAGGAGATCGCCAGAAGAGCGGCTGACGGTGCGGCGAAGCACCGCGAGATCGCGGTCGCGAAGAGCGAGACTCTTCATGCGTTCAGTCCCATTGCAGGGATTGCTGAGCAAGGGGGGCGCAGGGCGGCTTAGTCGCCGTAGCCGTGCGGGTGCTTTTGGTGCCACTGCCAGGCACTCGCGATGATCGTGTCGATGTCTTGATACTGCGGTTTCCAACCGAGCTCTGCCTGGATTTTGCCGGAGGCGGCGACGAGCCGGGGAGGATCGCCGGCGCGGCGTTCCCTCTCGATGACTTTGATGGATTTGCCGGTGATCTTCTCGCAGCTCGCGATGACTTCCCGAACGGAGGTGCCGCCGCCGGTGCCGAGGTTGTAGAATGTGCTCGTGGGAGCGGTCAGCGCCAGCATGTGAGCCTGAGCCAGATCCAGGATGTGGATGTAGTCGCGAATGCACGTGCCGTCGGGGGTCGGGTAATCGGTGCCGTAGATTTCCACGTGGTCCTTCTGGCCGAGAGCGACCTTGAGGATGTTTGGAATGAGATGCGTTTCGATGCGGTGATCTTCGCCGAAGTTTTCCGTGGCGCCGGCGGCGTTGAAGTAGCGCAATGCGACGAAGGTGATGCTGTGGATTTCTCCATACCAGCGGAGGATTTTCTCGAAGATGAGCTTGGATTCGCCGTACGGGTTGATCGGCTTTTGCGGCAGGCTTTCGTCGAGAGGGGAGCTCTCCGGAATGCCGAACGTGGCGCAGGTGGAGGAAAAGACGAAACGTTTCACGCCGTGCTTGACCATGGCGTCGAGGAGGTTGAGCCCGCCGCCGACGTTGTTGTGGAAGTATTTCGAGGGGTTCGTCATGGACTCGCCGACGAGCGCGTTGGCCGCGAAATGCATGACTGCCTCGGGTCTGGCTGCGTCGATGGCGAGATCGATGGCTTCGGGGTCCTGCAGATCGCCCTGATAGAAAGTCGCGCCCGGGTGAACCGCCCGTCCGTGGCCCTCGGTGAGGTTGTCGAAAATGGAGATCTGATGACCCGCGTTGATCATTTGTTCAACGCAGATGCTGCCGATGTAGCCGGCGCCGCCGGTGACGAGGATTTTCATAAGTGCGGAAGCTCTAGCGCACTTTGGCTTCGAGGTCACGCACCATTCTCTGGATGTAACCCCGTTTCGCGCGGGGCTTCAGGACCGCGAGGCTGCGCTCATAGCTGCCCTTTTTGATGATGTAAATGTGCACATGGCGCACGCCCCATTTGTTCATTTCGCGCATGGTCGGCACAAATAGGTCGATCGTGTCGGTGCCGACGAGTGCGGATCCGTAATCATCCACCAGGTAGGTGCGTCCGTTTTCGACCACGCGAAACATCGTTCCCGCGGGGAAGCGCGACCAATCCGCCGCTGCGCTGTAATAGGTGCCGGTGGTGGGAATGTAATTGAGGGCGTTTTTCGCGTTGCCACCTTCCTGGCGGCAATAGGCGGTGGTGCGGACGCGCATCGCCTTCGGAAGAGGCGGAGCGGGCGGTGCGAAGGGAAGGGCGCGGCTAGATGGGCGCACGATCTGAGCCACGTGAGTGGAAGCCGCCGCAGACGGAGCGACTCGGCCGGTCATCTCGTCGGTGGCACAACCCGACAGGAGCACGGCGATGAGGAAGAAGGGCAGGTATTTCACGGGCTGGAAAGCAGAAGGGTCGCGGGCGAATAGGTCAACCCTCAAATGCCAGGCCCATCTGCGCGCTTGCCGACGTCGGGCAGACGCATACACTGCGGCGATGAAATGTTTTCTTACGAGCCTGGCGCTTTTCGCCCTCGCGGCGGTCGGGCAATCGGCCCTGAAGCCGGGCGACAGTCTGGCCTTTTACGAAGTGAAAAACACCTCGGGGCAGACCTATTGCCCGATCTGTTCGCTGGCGATGAAGGAAGGAAAACTGGTCGCTTTCGGCAAGCTCAACGACGAAGCGTTCTGGAGCGATTTGCAGCAGTTGCAGGCGCTTGCGAAGCAATATTCGCCGAAGCTCGGTGTGTTTGCCCAGATCATCGATTCGCAGGACATCGCGGCGGTGAAAGCGGCTGCGGCCAAGCACGGCGTGAAGTTTCCGGTGGTCGTCCCGGTGGAAAAGGATTGGGACGAGAAGTATCAGATCAAGGGCGTGAGCCGGACGATTTTGTATGCCGTGGACGAGAACAAGATCACGTGGACCGGCGTGGGTCTTGAAGAAGAGACGGCGAAGAAGCTGGCGGAAAAACTCCGCGCCGATCTGGCGGGTTAGCTAAAAGATTTCTTATGTCGCATCGAGCAATGATCTGGGTGGTGGGCGTCGTGGCCAGTGGCCTCGCGATTTTGGGCCGTTTCGGCGGGCTGTTTCAAGGCTGGGAGACGCAGCTCTCCGGGCATCTTGGGGTGGGCCAACGAGGCCTTCCGCTGTGGGTGGAGATCGTCTGCGCGGTGTTGTTTGCCTTCGGAACGGCCATCGTTGGGATGCAGGTGACTTCGTCGAGATATCGCTTCGGCCTAATCGCCGCGATCTTGTTACAACCGCTCTCCGCAACAGCCGTCGGGGCTTTGACGGGAACTTGGGTTTCTCCCTGTACGTGGCTTGTGGCCATCATCGCTGCGCTGGCCGGTGTCGCTGGTTATCGCGTTTCTGCTGCCGGAAAACGGGAGCGCCTCATCCGGCAGATCTACGGCAAAAACCTTTCGGAAGCCTCCCTGGCTCGCCTTCTCCAGCAGCCCGATGCGCTTACTCCGAAGACGCGCCCGTCGACGGTTCTCAGCGCCCGCTATCTCGGAAACGAATGGGCGGAAATCGACGCGCTCGCCAGCCGTCTGCGCGAACAATCCGCCTGGGTGGAAGTGCAAACGGGCAACCGCCTTCTCGCGGTCTGGAACATGCCGCTCGAGCTCGGCACATCGGCGGTCAACGCCGTGGAGTCCACGCTCGACCTCGCCGCAGATTGGCAAGTCGGCGTGGCCACGGGCGATGTGATCGGCGAATGCCTCCCGGAGACGAATCTCTGGCAAATGCGCGGAGCCGCCTTTGAAAAAGCGGACGCGCTCTGCCAGGCCAACACCACTTTCGGCTCCCGCGTTTTGCTCGACCTCACCACGGCCGATCTCGTGCGCGACTTGATTGTTCTCCGCCCGGTGGATCTCTTTGTCCTGCCTGCGACTGAGCTCGCGGTAGAAATCTTCGAGCCGCTGGCGCTCACGACGAAAGCCTCCGAGGAAGCCGTCGCGCAGCGGGATCGTTTCTGGGAAGGCGTGATTTTTTTCCGCCAGAAGCGTTTCTCTGAAGCGCAGGCCGCCTTCCAAAAATCCGGCGATGACCCGGTGGTGCTCTATTATAGGAAGCGCCTGGAAAAACTCACCTCCTCCTACTAAGTGGCTCGGATCGACTACCCAGAGGCGATCCGCGCTCTCATCCTGCAGTTGAAGCGGCTGCCGGGAATCGGCCCGCGTGGAGCGGAACGCATCGCGCTCTGGATGTTGCGTTCGCGGGAGTCGAAAACCACCGAAATAGCCGACGCCATCGCGAAAGCAGCGACGACCGTTCAGCCCTGCACGCAGTGTGGATTCTTTGCGGTCGAGCCGCTCTGCGAGATCTGTGCCGATACCGCACGGCAGGGCGGGGCGATTTGTGTGGTCGAGCAACCGACCGACATTCTCCCTTTGGAACGTACCGGCAGTCTCCGCGGCACCTATCATTCTCTCGGCGGACGGCTCTCTCCGTTGGATCACGTTCGACCGGAAGATCTCCGGATCGGGGAATTGCTGAACCGCGTCCGCGAGGAAAAGCCGCCTGAAGTCATTCTCGCCCTCAACGCCGACGTGGAAGGCGAAGCCACGGCTAATTATCTCAGCGACCTGCTCCGGGAGTCAGGCGTGCCGGTGAGCCGCATCGCCCAGGGGATTCCAGTGGGCGGAGGTCTCGAAGGCGCCGACGAGCTCACGCTCACCCGCGCTCTAGCCGGCCGCATTCGGGTGTAAGCCACCCGCGCCAGTGGCAGGCTGGGGAGCTCTGTGTCACAGTGTGCGCTCTCCATGATTTACCTCGACCACAACGCCACCACGCCGCTTTCACCCGTGGCTTTGGAAGCGATGCGGCCGTATCTCGAGCAACATCACGGCA
>DASVRZ010000100.1:0-11852 GCA_036388355.1 Chthoniobacterales bacterium
GCGAATGGCCGGCAATGAAAGTGGCCCGGACGGTTTACAGTGGCCCTTTTGAAGGTCTCGGCGAAGCCTGGGGCGAGTTCGCGGAGTGGATCGACGCCAGCGGACTAACTCCGGCGTCAGACTTCTGGGAACGTTATCTCGTCGGCCCGGAGGCGACGGACGATTCGACCGCCTGGCGCACAGAACTGAATCGTCCCTTGCTCGACTAACAACACGATGAGCGACTCCGCTGGGCAGGTGGCCGATGATCTTTTTCGCCATGAAGGCGCGCGGATCGTCGCGTTGCTGGCCAGCCATCTCGGCGTTCATCGTCTCCAACTCGCCGAAGATGTCGTGCAGGAAGCGCTCGTGCGCGCCTTGCAGACGTGGCCTTACCGGGGCGTTCCGGAGAACCCGGCGGCTTGGCTCGTGCAGACTGCCAAGCATCTCGCACTCGACTCCCTGCGTCGGGAACGCAGCTGGCAGGAGAAAGAACCCGGCATCGCCCAGGAGCATCAACGCTGGCTCTCTTCGCCGATGGCTGAGGAGCCGAACGAGGATGCGGTTACTGATGACATCCTGCGTTTGATGTTCGTCTGCTTTCACCCGCTTCTCTCCACGGAGGCCCAGACCGCGCTGGCGCTCCGCACGCTCTGCGGATTGAGCCCGGCGGAAATCGCGGCGGCGTTTCTCACGACAGAAGCCGCCATTAGCAAGCGGCTCGTTCGGGCGCGTCAACGCATTCGTGAACTAGCATTGCCCTTTTCTGTGCCGGAGCCGAGCGAGCTTCCAGGCCGTCTCACCGGCGTACTCGGCACGCTGTATTTGCTTTTCAACGAAGGCTACAAGGCTTCCGCGGGCGATCGCCTCGTCCGGGAAGATCTCTGTCACGAAGCCATCCGCCTCGTCCTCCTGCTCAGGCGGCATCCGGCGACGGCTGAGCCGAGAACGTTTGCGCTGTTGGCGCTGATGTTCCTCAATGCAGCGCGGCTCCCAGCCCGCACAGACGACGCGGGAAATCTCCTCCGGCTCCACGAGCAAGACCGCTCCGCGTGGGATCGCACGCTGATTGCGCGCGGCATTCAGTGTCTCGCTCTGGCCGCCAAGGGCAACGCGGTGAGCGAGTATCATCTCGAGGCAGGGATCGCCGCGTGCCACAGCACGGCCGCGGACGAGGCGCATACCGATTGGCCGCGCATCCTGCAGCTTTACGATCAACTCCTAACGCTCACCACCTCGCCGGTCGCCGCGATGAACCGCACTGTGGCTGTGGCCCGTGTGAGTGGTCCACAAGCGGGACTCGACGCGCTGAACTCGATCAGCCACCGCAGCTCGTTGGAATCGCATCACCTTTTCCACGCCATCCGCGGCGCACTTACAGCGGAACTCGGCGACCGGGCAGAGGCGCTGGCTCATTTTCGTAAAGCAGCCCAGCTCGCGACTTTGCCGGCTGAGCGTGACTTCATTGCACGACGCATTCGGGAATACGGCGGCTAAAGGATTGGGCTGCTTCGCGAGGAATGCGATCTTCCTCCCTCTCGTGGACTCTTAACGTGAGGCGTTATTTCACACGGCTGTCATATGAATTGGTTTTCCTTTTCCCCTCGGCTTCGACACGTTTCTCCCCACATGCGCCAACTGCTTCACTCCCTCTCCTCGTCCTCTCGGACGGCTCTTCTGTTGGTGATCCTTGGAGTAGTCGCAGCCCCGCTGCAGGCCGAGAACAACCCCGGGCTCCCAAAACTTTTCATCGAGCCTAGCGCGACCAAGACCTCCATGGCGAAATGCGAACTCACCGTTGGCACACTCGAATGCAAGGAAGAGTCGCTGAGCGGCAGTTACGTCATCAAAGTCACTCCCTTCGCCTTCAAAAACGACCGCGGCAGCCTGAGCCTGGCGATCTCGCCCGAAAACGTGAAGAAACTTGCCCTTGGGCAGACGGTCGAGTTCACCGGTCTCGCCACGAGCGCGCGGGATGGAAAGACTAAAGCCATCAAAGGCCAGACCCAGCCCAAAGCCGGCGGCCACGGAGCCGTGAGTTTCGTAGTGACCACCGAAGACGGCGATCTGTTGTTTAATTCCACCTACAAAGTGGTGGAAGAGAAGTCGGTCTCAACGGCGGCGAAGTAGGTTCTCTCCCGTCTGCGCAGCAAAGCGGGACGGATGGCACCGGTGGGTGGAGAAAATTACTCGCTGGTCGAGATTTGCACCCGGCCAGCTCGGTCATAATTCGTAATTCAAGAAACCGAGCTCCCAATGAACACGAAACTTCCCCCAATCCGTTTCCTTCCCCCGCAATTCCATCGCTACGCCGATATGCTTGTCTTTCCGAGTCTGCTAGCACTCTCCCTCTGGATGTCTCGCCGGAATCAAACCGCCGCCAGCCTCATCGCCCTCAACGCAGCCATCGAAGGCGGAGCTTTTCTGGTCACGGATTACCCGCCCGCTATCGTTCCAAAAATCTCCTTCCGCGACCACCTGCGCCTGGCCACTGCGACAGGTCTCGCCGGATGGGCCGTCACACTACTTCTGCGGAACATCGGCCCCGAAGATCGAGCCATCCTGCTGGCCATGTATTCCGGCCCAATCGTCCTGAGCGCCGCGAGTCGGCCGGAGTAGAGCGACTTACGCTGACGGCTGCGGCTCCAAAGCGGCAGGCGGCGTGGGCTTCTCCGAAAAGGAGCGCCAGTGTTTCATGGGGATAAGGGCGAGGGCGATGATGATTAGCTGGCTGATGTCGAAGGCGATGATCCAGATGAAAGCCTCGTCCATAAAGCCGTAGCTGTGCAGGCCGACGCCTAGCATGTTGACGCCGAACCAACTGAAGGCGGTGACGATGTTTCCGCCGATGGAGAGGATCATGAGGCCGCGTTCGCGGATCATGCCGCCCCAGCGGGCGTGAAGGATGAGGGCATTCCAGATGACGATGAGCAGCGCGCCGTTTTCCTTGGCGTCCCAACCCCAGAAACGGCCCCAGCTTTGGTCAGCCCAGATGCCGCCGAGGATGGTGCCGACGAAACTAAACAGCGTGGCAAAGCAAATGATGCCGTAAACCATGACGCCGATGGATTTGGCCATGGGACGGGTGAGGGACCTGGTGAAAAGACCGCGCACAATGAAGACGATGCCGAGGAAACCGGCCAGGAACGTCGCGGAGTAGCCGAGGGTGATGACGACGACGTGGGTGGCGAGCCAGATGTTGGTGTCGAGCACGGCGCGGAGCATTTCCATGGTGTCGCCATCGATGGAAAGGTGGTGCGCGATGAGGAGGGTGACGAAACCAATGGCCGCAGCGACGACGGAGGCGATGGAGTTGCGGTTGATTTTCTCCAGGATCACGCAAAGCAGGACGCTCCCCCACCCGACGAAGACGGCACTGGAATAGAGGTTGGTGACGGGCGGTCGGCCTTGTAGATACATGCGGGCGAGGAGCCCGAAGGTGTGAATGGCGAATGCGAGGCCCAGAAGCCAGAAGGCGCCGCGTCCGATTTCCTGAGGCCAGACGAGCCAGGAGGCGAAGGCCAAAATGAAGATAAGCACGTAGAGTGTCATCGACAGGTAGAAGGGCTGGAGTTGGTTGAAGAAGGTTTCGAAGCCGATCTTGCTGGTGGCGGCTTTGTAAGTGGCGAAATGGGTTGTCTGCGCGCTGAGGGCTGTGTTGAACTTCGCCGCGTCGTCGGCGCGGTAGGCGGAGATCATGTCGCCGTAGTGCTGAATGGCGGGATCAATCGCCCCACCTGCGATGACCGTAGCGAGAGCCGGACCGATGTGTTTCCAGTCGTGAGCGCTGGCGTCGGCGGGCGTTTTCGGAATAGCCGAGACATAGGCGGCCTGGGCGAGGCGTTGATGGCGCCGGGCGAAATCGAGAAGCTTGTTGAAGGCGTCGCGTTGTTCGTCGGTAAGGGCGGTGCCCGCCTTTTCGGCGTCCATGGCGGCGAGGCCGGGAGCGAGGATGTTTTTGAAATCGGCGAGTTCGCGCCCGAAGTCTGGACTGTCCTCCATTTGGAGGGTGTTTTTCAGGCGCAGATAGAGGAGAACACGCTCGCGCAGCTTGAGCACTTCGCGCTGATAGGGATTCCGCTGGGGCGCCTCCAGACGACTGGCGGAGATGGATTGTTCCTCGACCTTGCCGAGATCCGCGCGCAAGTCGTTGAAGGAGAAGGTTTTTTTGCTCTCCTCCCGAAATCCGAAGAGTTCGCGTAAATCGGGGTTGGTGATGGCGAAGACGGGGAACTGATCGGCCCGCTCGGGGCGCATCATGGTCTCGATGAGCCAGTCAATCGCGCTGATTTTTTTCTTTTCGTGGCGGAGGACTTGTTTGCCGCTGATCGCCAGCAGCGAGGTGCGGGCGAGGGTGTCCATGGGTTTGACGCGGCCTCCGACGAGGACGGGCAGGCGGGCAAATTCAGCGCGGTTGAAGGCGTCGGTCTTCTTGGGCGGACGCATCGCGGCGACAACCATGAGGATGCCGATAAGGAGGAGGATGTGCGGAAGCCAGCGTTTCATGGGTTATGGGGCGCCAACGAGAGACCGAGGTTGCACTGCTTGCCTAGGGGAGTGACGCGGGGAAAGGTGAGACGCCCAGTTGCGGGGGAGCGCAGGCGGCTCGCCTGCACTGGCTGGCGACTCGCCAGACAGATGGGGTAGAGAGTTGGAAGCGGAAGATTTCTGTATTGGTGCGTCAGAGGCATCTGGGCGAGCCGCCTGCGCTCCCCAGAGTGGGGGCCTCGCCGAGATGAAATGCAGAGGCTGGCCCGGAAGACTACGCTGTGGCCGTTCCGCGGGACGCGGAACGGAGCACGCGGGACGCGTGCGCTCCCGGGGGAGTGAGCACCGCTTCGTTTCACGTGGTCCTCCGTTTCCGGGAGAAATTCACGAGATGAATGGAGAATTGCACGAGCAAACCCAGACTGACGAGCGCACAGGCAATGTAGGGCAGCAGCCAGCTCGGGTTTTTTACCACCTGAAGGATGCTGGTGGTGTCGTCGTTGTCGAAGGCGAGTTGATAGAAGGTGCTGCCTTCGTAACGCAGCGGTTGATTCATGGAAATGCGGACGTCGCGCTTCTCACCGGTGCGCGGGTTGTTGATTTCGACGCTGCTCGCGAACTCTTTCGGGATGTCGGTGCCGGGGTAGATCTTGTGGGTGAAATCGCGCAGCGTTATCGAGAACGGCTTGTAGTAGCGCCGCGCGCGGAGGTCGATCTGCCAGGTTTTCCCGGCGGCGACGAAGGTCTTCGCCGAGCGGAGGCGTTCCGAGAGGATGAAGGTTTCCTTCCGCCCGTCTGGGCTGGTTACATGGACTTGGGCGCTTGGGGCGTTGGGCTGTTCGACAGTGGTGGCGAGCGCTATCGGGACCAAAACCGCCGCAGGCCCGAGTTCCAGACGGGGGATATTTGGAGAGGAGACTTGGCTTTTCTCGATGGCGATGGAGTTGCGGAAATACTGCGCCACTTCGATGCGGAACGGGAGCGAGGGATGGGTGATTGGCTCTGGCGTAGTGAGCAGCGCCTCGGGAATGCTGATCACGCGATCCGCCTTCGGGTCGGAGGTGTCGATGAGGACGAGCTCTTTTTCCGTGAAGGACTCGGAGTGACTTTTCGTCTGCCCCTCGTCGATGCGCATCTGGCCTTCCTTCGCAAAGAGGCTGGTGAAAAGCTGTCCCAAGAGGAGCAGGATGACTCCCAAATGCAGGAAGTAGATTCCCGATTTTTTCCAACTGAACTTAAAGCGGACCACTTGGGCGGCGATGAGATTGAGGAGCGTAATCCCGCCGAGCAGGTAACCGCCGGGCAGCACCGGGATCTGGCGGATGGTTCCGGGGATGGTCCAGAAAACGAAAAAGCTATCGAAGTATTTCTTCTGAACGCCGTAAATGCCGAGAGTGACTTGATCGATGGTGCCGAAGAAGACGAGCAACATCGCCAGCGAAAAGCACACGATGGTGAGCTTCAGCGAGGTGAAGAAATCTAGAAGGCGGCGGAGCATTAGGAGAAGGGAAACCACGATTGGGCGGTGATGGCCGCGGATCCGGACAAGCGGTGAAGTGGTTTTGGAAAATGAGGCGAAGGCATCGGCAGTTCGGTTAACCGTCGTTGGTCGATTCGTGCGTGTGAGGGATGCCGAAGTCGAAAGACTTTGCGAGAGCTTCGAAGTTCGCTTTTTCTGCAGCGGCCGATGCTTTGTCGCCGGTGAGTTTGATGAACCAGCTCTGGTCCTCGCGCAGGAAAATGGCACCGAGGATGGCTTTGTCTTCGGTTGCGGAAATGAGCTCGACGATCTGCGCGGGCTGGGCGTGAACGGAGATCGTTTCGACACCGGCGTCGGAGGTCAGCGCCGGGAGTCCAAGCTGCTCGCGCCAACGGTTGATATTGGAAAGCAGCCCGCCAGCAGTTCCCGGAAAGGTGACCACCGAGATGTCGACCGCGGAATTTTCCACGGTGAAGCTGGCCGCACGCATACCGGTGCCCGGAATTTCTTTCCAGGTAGTCGGAACGGTCCATTGAGGCTTGGCCGAGGCAGAAGCCGGTGGCGGGAGCCCACTAGAAGACGGAGTTTCCTTCGCGATGCTGTACGTTTTGATCTCACGGTCTTCGCAGCCGGTCAGCAACACCCCAAAAAGGAGAACGGACGTTAGATTTCTCACTGCTGAAATGTCTGCAAAGTGCGGCGTCTGAGGACTTCGTCCGGCGGGAACCATTGGTAGAGCATGAAGTAAACGAGCACGCCGGTGACAGACACGTAGAGCCAAACGGGCATGGTAATCCGGCCCATGCGCCGGTGCTTGTCGAAGCGCGCCCGCAGAGCCGGAATGACGGTCATGAGGACAAGCGGCAAGGTGGCAGCGGCCAGGATGATGTGGGTGATGAGGATGAAAAAATAGATCGGGCGAATGATGCCGGGTTCCGTGAATTTCACACTCGTCACCTGAAGATGGTAAGTGAGGTAACACGCCAGAAAAACCGTCGAGGTGAGGAGGGCGCCGACCATGCAAACGATATGGGCCGATTTGCGATCGCGACGGATGAACCACCAGCCGAGGGCAATGAAGACGGTGCTGGCAGCGTTGAGTGAGGCGTTGAGGCCCGGAAGATCGTAGAGAGTCATTCCGTTACTTTTGCACGGTGAGGTAATGCTCGACCGCGGCAACGACTTTGGTGGCGGCATCATCGGCGGTTCCGTCGATGTAGGAGCGGATCGTGCCGGTCCGGTCTACGATGGCAAACTTGGTGTCGTGGATAAATTTGTCCTCGATCTTCCCGCTGCCGTCGCCGGTATCGACCGCACTGAGGAGGAATCCCTTTTCCGCGAGGGTGTAGAGTTCCTCTTTTCCGCCGGTGAGGAACGACCAATGCGGACCCGCTTCAAACTTCTCGGCGTATTTCGCGAGGACCTTCGGCGTGTCCGTTTCCGGGTTCACAGTGAAGGAAACGAAGCGGACGTCGTTGTTCTTGGCGAGGCGCTTTTGGATTTCGCGCATCTGGGAACTCATCTTCTGACAAGGGCCCGGGCAGGTCGTGAAGATGAAATCGGCGACCCACACCTTTCCCAAGAGGCTCGTCTTCGAGACAGCGCCGCCGGTGTGGTCGGTAAATGAGAACGCGGGCAACGGCCTTTCGAAGGCGACCCGGGCCGTGACTGCTTTGTTGTGCTGGATCTCGTTGAAGGCGAGGAATCCGACAAAGCTGCCGACGCAGATGGCTGAGGCAACGAAGAAAATCCAGTAAGAGCGCATGATGAAACCCTACGAGCGGGTGAAGACCAAAAGCCCTAGAAGGATCGGGAGGTAAATGATGGACGCGTAGAAAAGACGGCGAGCCGCGCCGGCGTTGCGTTCGATAAGAAACCGCACGGCGCAATAAAGAAACCCAAGCCCGAGCACCGTCGAGCCGATCAGCCAGATGAGGTTGTTGATGCCAAGGAAATAAGGAAGGACCGTGGAAGCGATGAGCAGAATGGTATACGCAATGGCTTTCCATGCCGTTTCCCGGCCGGAAGCGTCGCGAGCGGAGATCATCACGAAGCCACCCTGCAGGTAGTCTTCCCGATAGACCCAGGAGATCGCGAGGAAATGCGGGAGTTGCCAAAAAAAGAGGATGAGGAACAGCACGACCGCGACCTGATCGAGACGTCCCGCGCTCGCTGCATAGCCAATCACAGGAGGCAAGGCGCCGGGGATGGCGCCAACCAGCGTGTTCAGGCTGCTGATTTTCTTCAGCGGCGTGTAGATGAGCACGTAAGAAATGATCGTTCCAATGGACGCCCACGCTGCGAGAGGGTTCACTTTGATCCAGAGCAAAGCGACGCCCAGAACAGACGCGGCGATTCCAATGATGGTGGCCGTGGAGGCAGTCATCTCGCCAGTTGGCACTGGACGGGTGCGCGTCCGGTGCATTTTCGCGTCCGCCTCGCGCTCGATGACCTGATTAAGCGCCGCCGCTCCACCTGCGGAGAGGGCCGTGCCGAGCATGCAAAACAGCAGCAGCCAATAATCGACAGGACCGTGATCCACCCCCATGCAGAAACCAACCAAAGTGGTCACCAGCACGAGAAACGTCAGCCGCGCTTTGACGAGGTCAGTGACGAGCGCCGCCATTGAACGCCGCGCCTGCACAGACGTTTCCGTCTCGGCTGGAAGGGTGGCGGCTTTCATCCAGCTACTTCCGCCAAATTGGCAGGGACTTCAACTCCCTTGCGCGCTGCGCCGGCCTTGGAAGTATCATAGCGGGCCCGATAGGCGATGATCGTTGTCAGCCCGCTGAGCACAAAAATGGCTGCGCCCGTTGCGACGTGAGCCGTGGCAACGTCCGCCGCTTTATTGCTCCAGATGGTGTAAGCGCCCAGCGCGATTTGAAAAATAATCAGCACCGGCCCGATCAGTGCCCACTTTTTCAGCACACCACCTGTCTTGAACAGACGGAAGCTGAACCAGGAAATAGCGATCGCGAGAAAGTAACCGATCAGCCGATGAACAAACTGAAGCATGATGAGCCCGGCAGAGGTTTCCGGGATGTTTTTGGCAATGCGTTCGGTATTGATCTTTTCGATGCTATCGGGATCGAGCGGTGGCAAGGCCCGCCCGTAAGCAGCGGGAAAATCGGGAATGGAGAGCCCGGAATGGGAATGCCGCATCGTCGCAGCGACCGCCATGTTGATGAAGATGAGAACGGTCAGAAACAGCGCAGCCGGCGCGTAGTATTTAGCTGGATCCTTCGCGAGATTGACTGTCTTCCACCACCCGGATGTGGCGAGCGCCAGAAAAGCGGTCAGCAGGAGAAACGACTGAGCGAGGCATCCATGGAAAATGCCTATCTCGTTGCGGTTCAGGACTACGCGTTGCCCACCAAGGACACCCTGAAGGATCACGGCAAACACCGCAATCACCCCAACGTGTTTGATCCAGGAACGCTTTTCCGAGATCCAGAACCAGACGCACAAAATGACCGTGAGCAACCCGACTACGGACGCGATCAGCCGATGAAGGTGCTCATGAAAAATCCCGCCCACCCATTTCGAATACGGGAAGAGGAACATGTTATAGCCATACGTAGTTGGCCAATCCGGCACCGCCATCCCGACCCCTTTGCTGGTGACCAATCCGCCGGAAAAAATCAGCACGAAGGTGACCAGAAAGAGCAAAAGACTGAAGCGATGGAGAGCCTTCGTATTCATTTCAGAGATTTACGCCATCCAACGGAGGATGGTTTCCGAGATCCTCGGAACAATTGCCTAGAGCGTTGCCGGCGTTGCGGCCGACGCAGGGGCGTTTGCAGAAGCGTCCGCTTGAGCCGTAGCTGGGAGCTTCGGAACGAACGATTTGATCCAGGTGTCATACTCTTCCTGGGGAGCTACTGTGAACATGCCCTTCATGGAATAATGCCCAGACCCACAGAGCTGCGCGCAGATGATTTCATAATCACCCAGCTTGTTTGGAGTAAACCACATCGGGATGAGTGATCCTGGGAGAGCGTCATGAGCGATACGCATTTCGTGCAGCGCGAAGTTGTGGATGACGTCTTTCGAGGAAATCTCCACGATGACCGGCTTATCGATCGGCACCTGCATGGAGTTCTTCACCTGAGCATCATCCAAAGCAGAGGGATCGGATTTATCGAGGCCCAACGGATTGGAGGCAGTGATGAGCCGGAGATCTCGCCGACCGAAAACACCGTCCACTCCTGGATACCAGAAATTCCAGGCAAACTGCTCGCCATACACGCGGACCATCGTCGCGCCGCTCTTCGGAAATTCATTCACCCGCGCGGACCAGATCGGCAACGCGAAGCCGAGGAGCAAAACAGCTTCCACCAGCACGACCGACACTTCGATGTGTGTGGAGAGCTTAGTTTTCACGCCATGATAGCTGGCCTTCGGGTTGCGTGATTTGTGGAAGCGAAACAGGACGTAAACGAAAAACGTGAACCAGCCCACGAACAACGTGACCATGAGCCAATGGGCCATCTCGAGCATGTTGTCGATCAGCGGCGCGTGTTCGGAAGCCGCAGGCGGGAGGCCTAGAAGTTCATTAATGAGAGCAAGAAACATATCTGTGGGTTAGTGGTGAGCAGGGGGTGTGGCACTGAGGAGTTCGGCTTCAGGACGCGGTTCCTTTTGCTTGGCCAGAAGATACATAACGAAACTGCCCACGCCGCAGAGGACAATCCCGATGGTGCCGAGGAGAAAGAGAATAGCCATTGTCATCCCGCGCGATTCCGGAGAATCAGGCGCAGCGAAACAAACCGGGCAGGCCTGGAGACTGGTGGTCAGCAGGAAAAACCCAGAGAGGACGCTGAAGGTTTTCAATCGGCCCGAGCTCATTCAGATGATGATGGCTTTCGACTTTTTGACGAACCAGACACCGTAGAAAGCGAGCCCAACGGCGAGGAGGGAAAATCCGACGCCGAAAGCGAGCGTGGCCTGCTCCGGATCGTTGCGATAGCTGTTCCAGCCTACGAACGAACATGCGAAGCTCAAGACAATCGCGATGACGATGAAGAAGACATGAAATGCTTTTAAAGACATAATCTTAGAGGTGGATGCGATCCTCGTAGGCGAGGAGCGTGATGAGAATGAGATCTGCCAGGAAAAAGAGGGAAAGAAAAACGGCCCGGTAGATGGAGCCTTTCTCGGACTTTAAGTGCATCGTGTACCACGCGATCATCACCGCATTGATGGTCGCGAAGATCATCGCGATGAGGATATTTCCACGCGTTAGGAAAGAGAGCGCCACCGTCATGCTGGTGATTACCGCCGACATCAGGCCCACTTTGATATACAAGCCAACGTGCAGTTCGCCGGCTTGGGCATCGGCCACGGCTTGAGTTTCTTTTGAATGCGGTGCAGACATAAACTTGGGTTAGACGAGGTAAAACAAGGGGAAGGCAAAGATCCAAACCAGATCCACAAAGTGCCAGAAAAGACCCGCACATTCAACGCGATTGGCCAGGTATTCCGGGTTGGTCTTGTAGAGAGAAGCGCCTGGCCCTAGGAAGTAGATGAATACGATCAAGCCGCCAACGATGTGCAATGCGTGCAGGCCGGTGATGGTGAAGTATACGGCGAAGAAAGAGCTATGTTTCGGAGCGAAGATGCTGGCCCAGCGAACGTCTTCTTTGGCAACGGTCACCAGCTTGTCACTGGTGGGCTGTTGGAAAAAGCTCGGGTAGTCGTTCTTTGGATTGGTCGGATCGGTATGGATGGCGTCGGCGAGAATGCCGTAGCTCACTACTTTTAGCCCAGGCATGGTTTCCAGATCTTCGACTCGGCTAGCGCTCAGATGCTCGCTCTTGAGGAGAAGCTGGCCTGGTGCGCCGTCCACCGGAGCGGATTCCATGTGGTGTTTTTTGAGGAAGAAATTGATCTTCGCCATGTCGTC
>DASVRZ010000101.1:0-7255 GCA_036388355.1 Chthoniobacterales bacterium
CAAACCAAGCTGCGCGATCTCGACGTCTGGATCACCGGCGTTCGCCGCCAGCAATCCGACACTCGACAGAAAACCCTGCCGCTGGAACTCTACAAATTCGATGTTCTCCGCGATCAATCCATTTTGAAGATGAACCCCATGGTCAACTGGACCAAGGAAGCCGTCTGGGAACATCTTCGCCGCCGCAAAATTCCTTACAATCCGCTCATCGACAAAGGCTACCGCAGCATCGGTTGCTGGACCTGCACCCGCGCCGTGGGCGAGGGCGACGACGAGCGCGCCGGCCGCTGGACCGGCTTCGACAAGGCCGAATGCGGCATCCACACTTTCCTCGGAAACAACATCTAACAGTATGAATTCACCAGCCATTCTCACGCACTCCGACCATTTGGACGCGCTCGAAAACCAGAGCGTTTACATCATGCGGGAAGCGTATCATCACTTCAAAAAAATCTGCATGCCGTGGTCCATGGGCAAGGACTCCAACGTCCTCATCTGGCTCGCGAAGAAAGCGTTCTGCGGGCACATCCCGTTTCCGCTTTTGCACATCGACACCACTTACGAGTTTCCCGAAATGCTCGAGTTTCGCGATTGGGCGACGAAAGAATACAACCTCAAGCTGCTCATCAAGATCAACGAAGACGCGCGCAACGGCACCGGCACCTACAGCCAAAGCATCGGCTACGAAACCCACGATCCGGTCACCGTAACGCATGAATTAAAAACCGTCGCTCTCCAGCAAATGATGGCCGAGCACAAGTGGGATGCGCTCATCACTGGCATCCGCCGCGACGAAGATTCCACCCGCGCCAAGGAACGCTATTTTTCCCCGCGCAATAAAGATTTCGAGTGGGATTATAAAGATCAGCCGCCTGAATTCTGGAGCCAATTCACCACAAGCTGCGCGCCCGGCGAACACGTCCGCGTGCAACCATTGCTCGACTGGAGCGAGAGCGACATCTGGCGCTACATCCAGCGGGAAAACATGCCGATTCCGCAAATGTATTTCGCTCGCCCTGCTGAGGACGGCGAATCGTATCGCTACCGTTCCCTCGGCTGCTGGCCCATCACCAAACCCATCAAGAGCAAGGCTGCTAACATCGACGAAATCATCGTCGAGCTAGCGAATACTAACACCAGCGAACGCGCCGGGCGCGCGCAGGATCACCACGAGCGTAATGCCATGCAAAAACTGCGGGCGAAAGGATTCATGTAATGAGTAATCAGGAAGATCAGAGACTTAAAGTGGTGTTCGTCGGCCACGTTGACCACGGAAAATCGACGCTCATAGGGCGCATTTTTTACGACACGAATTCGTTTCCCGATGGGAAAGTGGAGCAGATCCAGAAAGCCTGTGCGGAAGAGGGGATGGAGTTTGAATACTCGTTTTTGTTAGATGCGTTGCTGGAAGAGCAGGAGCAAAACATCACCATCGACACGACGCAGATTCAGTTTCACACGGAGAAGAGAAACTACGTCATCATCGATGCTCCAGGTCACAAAGAGTTCCTCAAGAACATGATCACCGGCGCGGCCAACGCAGACGCGGCCGTGCTGCTCATCGCGGCGAACGAAGGCGTGCGTGAACAATCGCGCCGTCACGGCTACCTCTTGAGCTTGTTAGGGATCAAGCAAGTCGTCATCGCGGTGAACAAGATGGACCTCGTCGGCTGGTCGCAGGAGAAATTCGACGAGCTGCAGACGGAATACAAAGCCTTCCTCGCGCAGATTGGCATGGAAGCGCGCTTGTTTGTTCCTGTCTCCGCCCGCAACGGTGATAACGTGAAAAACCGCTCCACGAACACCTCGTGGTATACCGGCCCGACGGTCATCGAAGCACTCGATCAATTTGCCACCGCCGCTCTGCCGGTGGAGCAACCACTCCGCTTCCCGGTTCAGGACGTCTATCGCTTCGACGAACGCCGCATCATTGCCGGCCGCATCGAAACCGGCGGACTCAAGGTCGGCGACGAGCTGCTCTTTTCTCCTAACAACAAGACGGGCGTCGTCAAGACGATCGAAAACTGGAACGGCGTCGAGAAGACCTCCGTCCAAGCTGGTGAATCCGTCGCGATCACGCTCACGGAGCAAATTTTCGTCGAGCGCGGTCACGTTGCTTCTCACTCGAAGGACGCTCCCATCGAAACCAACCGTTTCCACGCCCGCCTCTTCTGGATGGGCAAGAACAACCTCGAAATTGGCCCCCGCTACAAGCTGAAGCTCACCACCCAGGAAGTGGAATGCCAAATCGCTAGCATCGATAAAATCATCGACGCCTCGACACTGGAAATCATCACCGAAGGCCGCACGCACATCGCTAGGAACGACGTCGCCGAGATCACGATCACCACGCGTTCTCCGCTCGTCCTCGACAACCATGAGCGCATCACTTCGCTCGGACGTTTCGTCATCATGGACGATCGCCACGTCGCCGGCGGCGGCATCATCTTTGGCGGCCGTTACATGGATCGCACCACCGTCACCAGCCAGAACATTACCTGGTCGGAAGGAACGGTCTCCCATGCGCGGCGCTCCACTCGCAACGGCCACAAAGGCGCGGTCATCTGGCTCACCGGCCTCTCCGGCTCCGGCAAATCCACCATTGCCCACGCCCTGGAGAGCATCCTCTTCCGCCGCAACATGCAGACCTACGTCCTCGACGGCGACAACGTCCGCCACGGCCTGAATTCTAACCTTGGCTTCTCGCCGGAAGACCGCGTGGAAAACATCCGCCGCGTCTCTGAGGTCGCCGCGCTGATGGCCGACGCGGGAATCATCACGATCAGCTCGTTCATTTCGCCGTATCGCGCCGACCGTCAGCGCGCACGTCAGATCGTCCTCGAAAGCGGGAGCGATTTCATCGAGATCTACGTCAACGCGCCGCTGGAAGTCTGCGAAAGCCGCGATCCGAAGGATCTCTACAAAAAAGCCCGCGCCGGCGAGATCAAGCAATTCACCGGGATCGACGCTCCTTACGAAGAGCCCGAGAACAGCGACATCACCGTCTTCACGGCTACGCAGACGTTGGACGAATCCGTTGCTGCGGTCCTCGAAGGCATCCTCCCCCGGCTCGAGATCGAAGACGAAGTATCGCTCTAAGCGCGCCGGATTGGCAGAAGCGCGGCGCCCACACTCGGTGCCGCCGCTTCTGGAGCCTTCCCTTGACACCGCGCGGATTTCCGCGAACTCTTCACTCGTGTTCGCACTCCTGCTCCTTAGCCAGCTCCACATCTCGACGCCAGTCGAGTTGGGTGGAGCCATTCGTCTTTAAACCAGACGGCGGGGACTTTAGCTGGAGCAGCCCGGTCGTTTTTCCTACACTCGCGTTTTCCTGCTTTGGGGAAATGCAGCCGCTCTAGCAGCCTTTGCAGAAACACGCCCGTTATGATCGCCGATCCATCCATTCAATACCGACCTTACCCGCCCGTCCATTTGCCCGACCGGCAATGGCCCAACCGCACGCTCACGCATCCACCCATCTGGTGCAGCGTCGATTTGCGCGACGGCAACCAGGCGCTCGCCGTGCCGATGAACGTCTCTCAGAAGCTGGAGCTTTTCGACGCGTTGGTGCGCTGCGGCTTCAAGGAAATCGAAGTCGGTTTCCCCAGTGCTTCGAACACGGAATTCGCCTTCAACCGCCGCCTCATCGAGGAAAACCGCATCCCGGATGATGTCGCCATTCAATGTTTGGTCCCCGCGCGGGAAGACCTCATCGAGCGCACGGTCGAGTCATTGATCGGCGCGAAGAAGGTCATCATTCACCTCTATAACAGCACCTCGCCCGCGCAGCGCCGCGTTGTGTTCGGCAAGTCCCGCGAGGAAATAAAAGCCATCGCGCTGCAAGGTGCACAATGGATTCTGGACCGCCTGCCCCGTTTGGCTGGCACGAACGTCCGCCTGCAATATTCGCCCGAATCCTTCTCCCTCACCGAGCCGGATTTCGCCTTAGAGATCTCAAATGCCGTCATCGACCTGTGGCAGCCGACGCCGGAGAAAAAGATGATTCTGAATCTACCGAACACGGTCGAGATCGCCATGCCGAACGTCCACGCCGACCAGATCGAATGGATGTCGCGCCACATCCACCGCCGCGATTCCGTCACCATGAGCCTGCACACGCACAACGACCGCGGCACCGGCGTCGCCGCGACCGAGCTGGGTTTGCTGGCCGGCGCCGAACGCGTCGAAGGCACGCTTTTCGGCAACGGCGAGCGCACCGGCAACCTGGACATCGTCACCGTCGCGCTGAATCTCTACATGCACGGCATTCATCCGAAGCTGGATTTTTCCGACATCGCCCGGATCACGTCCGTTTACGAACGCACCACCGGCATGACCGTTCCCCCGCGCCATCCGTATGGTGGGGAATTGGTTTTCACCGCTTTCTCCGGCTCGCATCAGGACGCGATTAAAAAAGGCCTCGCCGAGCGCGAAACGAATCCGCGTGAGCAATGGGACGTGCCGTATCTGACAATCGACCCCGCCGACATCGGACGCGAATACCGCGAAGTCATCCGGGTCAACAGCCAGAGCGGCAAAGGCGGCGTCGCCTACCTGCTCGAAGCGGAATACGGCATCGAGATCCCGAAAGACATGCAGCGGGAGTTCGGTCCCATCGCCAACGATACGGTCGATGCGCTCGGGCGGGAAGTCACCGCGGCCGAGCTGCGGGATATGTTTTGGAAGGAATACATCGAACGCACGAGCCCTTGGGAATTGATCCATTTCCATGCGGACGGCACCTCCAGCTTCTTTCAATGCCGCGCGTCTGTGCAGAAAGACGGCAAGCCCGTAGCTCTGACTGGCGAGGGGAATGGCCCAATCGCGGCATTTGTCGATGCCTTGCAAAAGGCGGGCGTCCCGCCGTTCAGCGTTGCCTATTATAAAGAGCACGCCCTCAGCAGCGGCAGCGACAGCAGCGCGATTGCGTATATCCAGATCCGCCTCGGCGACGGCACCGTGAAATGGGGAGCCGGTGAAAACACAAACATCGAACTCGCCAGCATCCAGGCCATCCTCAGCGCGCTCAACCGGGTGTAAATAGTGAGAGCGTCTCGCGGTTGCCGGCTGGTCCGGGGAGCGCAGGCGGCTCGCCGGAAACATCCCTGCGCGGGTTGACGTCCGCGGCCCTCTGGTCATCGGTCGAAAGAAATCTAGATGCTCCGCATTCAGAGAGACGACGTGCCGTCGGCGGGCCGCCAACAACTGCAGGCGAGCCGCCTGCGCTCCCCGGAGCTTGCTCACGCGCCGCTGACAGCGCTTCGCGTTTTCGGGAGCGCACGCGTCTCGCGTGTCCCAGCCGGCGTCCCGCCGGGTGCGCTTTGCTGTTCGGCAGCTCTCCGTCGATGTCTGTGTCTTCGGCGAGACGCCGAAGACTGCAGGCGGGACGCCTGCGCTCCCGGGGGATAAGCGCTCCGCATCCATACTGCGCTGTCGGAGCATCGCGTTCGGACTCACATGTGCGCACCCCGATCCACATCCACTCGGCCACGCTTTCTGCCACCCCCCCACCACGATTTTTCACATTCCGATTATTGCAATGCTGTCGTAGTCCATTAACCTCCGCGCATGACTGAAAACTGGGACATTCCCTCCGCTATTTCGCTGTATAATATCGACCGCTGGGGGACCGGCTATTTTAACATCAACGCCAAGGGCCATGTCGAAGTCATGCCCACCCGCGAGAAGGATAAAGCCATCGACATCATGGAGGTGATCGATGACGCAAAATCGCGCGGACTGACCTTCCCGATGGTGATCCGCTTTCAGGATTTGCTGCGGCACCGCGTGGAAAACATCAACAAAGCCTTCCAGGGAGCGATCGCGGATGCGGGCTACAAGAATGTCTATAAAGGCGTCTTCCCGATCAAGGTGAACCAGCTCCGCGAGGTCGTGGAGGAAATCGTGGACGCTGGATTGCCGTTTCATTTCGGTTTGGAGGCCGGGAGCAAACCGGAATTGCTCGCCGCTCTGGCAGCGCACGAAGACCCGGAGAGTCTCATCATTTGCAACGGCTACAAAGATTCCTCCTTCATCCAGAACGCTTTGCTCGGCATTCGCCTCGGCAAAAAGGTGATCATGGTCGTGGAAAAACTCGAGGAGGTGAAACAGATCCTCACCGTTTCCAAGGAGATGAACGTCGAGCCAATGATCGGCCTCCGCGTGCGGTTGCAGGCAAAAGGCTCGGGCAAATGGGCTACCAGCGGTGGCGAGAATGCGAAGTTCGGCCTCAGCACGGCCGACCTCGTGATGGCGTCGGAATTATTGAAAAAGGAAGGCCTAGCGCATTGTCTGCGGCTGGTGCATTTCCACGTCGGCTCGCAGGTGCCCGACATCGGCGTGATCAAACGCGCCGTCCGGGAGGCGACGCGATTCTACGCGAAGCTGGCCAAGATGGGCCACACGATGGGCTACATGGACGTCGGCGGCGGACTCGGTATCGATTACGACGGCAGCCGGACAGCGTTTGAGTCGTCGATGAACTACACGACGCACGAATATGCGCGCGACATCGTTTACAACATCATGGAAGTGTGCGACTCCGAAGAGGTCGCACATCCAGTGATCGTCAGCGAAAGCGGTCGCGCGATCGTGGCGCATCACAGCATTCTGTTGGTCGAGGCGTTCGGTGCGATCGAGAAAAGCAAATCCCACGCAGCCGTCGAAGTGGAGGCCGACGACATCAAGCTGGTCTCGGATATTTTGGAAATTCAGCGGAATCTTTCCCGTCAAAACCGCATGGAGAGCCTCCACGATTCGGTTCAGATCCGCGACCAGGCGCTGGCCATGTTCGACCTCGGGCTGCTCGAGCTGGAGCACAAAGCGAAGATTGAAACCGTCTATTGGCAGATCGCCACGGAGATTGTTCACCACTGCAAAGGGCTGCGTTACATCCCGGAGGAAGTGAAGGAACTGGAAACCGCGTTGAGCGATCAGTATCTGTGCAACTTCTCCGTTTTCCAGTCGCTGCTGGATCACTGGGCGCTCGGGCAATTGTTCCCGATCATGCCGATTCATCACCTCGACCAACATCCCGAACGCAACGGCACGCTGGTCGATATCACCTGCGATTCTGACGGCAAAGTGAGCAAGTTCATCGATCTCGAGGACGTGAAAGGAACGTTGCCGCTGCACAAGTTGAAGCCGGGTCAGCCTTATTACCTCGGGTTTTTCCTCATGGGCGCTTACCAGGACATCATGGGCGATCTGCACAACCTTTTCGGCCGCGTGAACGAGGCGCACGTCTTCCTCGATG
>DASVRZ010000102.1:0-9249 GCA_036388355.1 Chthoniobacterales bacterium
GAATGAGGTTGCCCTTGGCTTTGAGGGTCATGGTCATTTTCTGCCCCATCGCATCCACATCTTGCACAACGACGAGGTCGGCTCGGAGAAAGGTGGAGGTCAGAAGGAGAGCAGCCAGCGCGAGGGAACGTTTCATTGGAACAGGATACACCTGCGGCCCTGCTTGTGAAGCGTCAAAATCCGCCAGAGTTGATTCACTCCGTCTTCACTAACATCGTCAGATCCACTGGGTCGAACTTGGCAAAGTTTAAGCCGCGGTGGCGGAAGACCTTCCACCGTGGATCCACAGAGGGAAAGGCCTCGGAGACCTTATCCGTTGGCAGGATGTAAAAACGTGGACCGCGTTTGTTCATCCATTTGGCGGCCTTCTTCGGATCGACTTTGAAATGGAAGCCTCGGACGGTTTTCCGGAAGGACCAGATCAGGCTGGGCTCGACAAACTCTGTGCTGGCAAACTCCATCTCGGGCTTCAGGACCGCAGCACTCTGTTCGGCGAGCGACGGAGCCGGAAAAAGGCGGGCCGCAAACGGGAAAACGAGGATGGAAAGAATGAGGAAAAACCCGCCCATCCGGAGTCCAAATTTCCGCACCTGCTCGCCAGTCACCACGCCCGCAATGAGTAGCGCGAGCATCGGGAAAGCGGGGAGCGTGTAGTGCGGCAGCTTGGTTTTTACGAGCGAAAAGACGACGAAGAACAACAGCGCCTGGAGCAGCAGATAGCGTTGATCCGGATCCTGCCAGAGGGGCTTTCTTTGGCGGAAGAGGCGCGGCAGAAACCACGACCACGGCGCAAAGGAGGCGAAAATGGTGAGGAAGTAAAACGGCATTGTCGCCACATAGCCGGCGAGGTTTTTGGCGCCGTGGCCTTCCATCGCGCTCACGGACCGTCCGACGACGTGTTTGCCGATGCCGACCTTGAAGAACTCGCCATTGGTCCGCTCCAACGCGGGGATTCCCCAGAAGCTCACGAGAAGAAGCATGAGGAGGATTCCGCACACAAACATGAGCACCGTCCGGCCACCGCGAAGCCGCATCGCCACGGGAATGATCGGAAGCCAGGCGATAGGGCCTTTGGCCAGAAATCCCAGCGCCAATGCCCCGACGAACACCGCCCACCAATGGAAATGATCCTTCTCTCGCCGCGTCATTTCCCAGCCCGCCCAAGCCGCGAGCACGACGAAAAGGACCATCAACATGTCCGCCACGGCCGCCTTCGCATGGAGAGCAACTTGCAGGCTGAGCGTGAAAATGACCGCGGCGCGCCAGCCGAGAGCGGCGTCCTTCAATCGCGTGCCCCAGGCGAGGACGATCACCGCAATGGCGGCGGCTGCCAGCACCGACGGAAGTCGCGCGGCAGCTTCGTTTTCGCCAAAGACGCGATAGGCGGAACTCTGCAGCCAATAGGTGAGCGGCGGTTTGTCGAAGCGGTATTCATTATTCAAATACGGAACCACGAAATCCTGGCGCTCCAGCATTTCGCGCGAAGCCTCCGCGAAACGGGGCTCATCGCGATCGATCAACGGCAGCGACCACGTGCCGATAAAGTGGAAGATCGCCACCGCCACAAAGAGCCAGAAGTAATGTTTCAGGCTCGGAGGCTGGGAGAAATCGGCGGTCATGCGTGGCGGGTTGTGGTTTTTCTGCTACTAAAGCGGAATGTCCAGCCCTACCGAGGAAACCCACGCGAGGCAAACGCAAATCCATCCCGCGCCTGCGCTGCTCCGGAAACGGTGCCAGTTGCAGTTCCTTTTTCTGGCGCTGTTCGGCGTCCTCTGCGGCGTGAGTTTTTTCCTCGACGAAGCGGTGGTTCGTTTCGTCGCGGAGCATCGCACGAAGCCGCTGAAGAACCTGGCGGGCTTCATTTCCAACTACGGCGACTGGCCGTGGCTGATGCTTTTCGCGCTCCCGTTTCTGATCTGGGCATGGGTCAAAAAACGCCCGTTGATGCTCCGTCTCGTCGCGATGGCGATGATCGCGTCAACATTTGCAGGGGCCGCGGCGAACACCCTGCGGCTCACCACCGGCCGCACCCGCCCGAACAACACGCAGGTTGAGCCGGGCTGGTATGGGCTGCGCCATGAAGGACGGTTTTTGCTGGGGAAGAATAAATTCAGCTCGTTCCCGAGCGGGCACACGGCGACGGCGTTTGGATTTTTTGCGGTGCTCGCCTTTCGAAGGAAACGGCACACGATTCTGTGGTTTGTGCCCGCCGTTCTGATGGGCGCGAGCCGAATGGTGATCGACTCGCACTATCTTTCCGACGTCTGCGTCGGCGCATGGTTTGGGCTCATCGCGGCGTGGGCGCTGGGCTCGTCGCGCCGTTTTGCGACTTGTCGTTTGTGGAAAGTGAGCTAATCTGGCCCTGCTCGAAAAAGGAGGGGTGGTAGAGCGGTTTATTGCACCGGTCTTGAAAACCGGAGAGGTCACAAGCCTCCGTGGGTTCAAATCCCACCCCCTCCGCCAGCGCTTGAGGCTGGAGCGGAAAAGATCTTCGGTAAGGCGGATTTTCTGTAAACAGGAGCATGGATCTTCCTTCCGCCGCCAGCCGCAACGTGCGGTGGTTTATTGTTTTCCGCGTGCTTTTCAATGCGCGGTTTTACTATCCCGTGATGGCGATCCTGTTTCTGGATCTGGGGTTGTCGCTGTCAGAATATGCCTTGCTGAACGTGGCGTGGGCGGCGGCGATTGTCCTGCTCGAGGTGCCGTCGGGAGCGCTTGCGGATCTGGTTGGCCGGAAGCGGCTGGTGGTGGTCGCGTCGTTTCTGATGGTGCTGGAGATGCTGGTGTTTGCCTTCACTCCGGTGGGCGACAAGACGCTGCTGTTCTGGATGTTTATGCTGAACCGGGTGATCAGCGGGGCTGCGGAAGCGTGTGCGAGCGGGGCGGATGAGGCGCTGGTTTATGATTCGCTGAAGAGTGCCGGTCGGGAAGGGGAATGGCCACGGGTACTGGAACGGTTGGCGCGCTGGCAATCCGGCGGGTTCTTTTTTGCGATGATCGTCGGCGCGGTGGTTTACGACCCGACCTTGGTGACTCGGGTGCAGCATTTTTTTGGCAGCGAGGCAGTGGTTACGGCAGCGCAGACGGTGCGGTGGCCGGTGTATCTGACGCTGGCGACGGCAGGCGTGACCGTGCTGGCGGCGTTGCGGTTGCAGGAGCCAGCGCGAGCTTCTTCGCAGAAGGTGTCTGCCGCCCAAGCGTGGGCTCAGGTGCTGTCGGCGGGCCGCTGGATTTGGGCTTCTCCACTGGCGTTGTTTGTGATCGTGGCGACAGTCTGCAACGACAGCTTCATCCGGTTATTTCTGACGATTGGCAGTCAATATTACCGGTTGATTAACCTGCCGGAGGCGTCGTTTGGACTCGTTGGTTCCGGCTTCGCGTTACTTGGCTATCTGGCACCACCGGTGGCGAAACGCCTGATTGCCATCGGCAGGCCGACGTGGGCTTTTGGAGTGGTGTCCGCGCTGACGTTGCTGGGGTTGATCGGCCTCACGTGGATGCTGCCATTCGTCGGGTTGATCTTCCCGCTCGTGCTTGGGATGGGTATGTCGGTGATGAATTTTCTGACGTCCTACTACTTGAATGAGGCAGCTGATCCCGACCGCCGCGCGACGATCTTGAGCTTCCGCGGGTTGGCTACGCACCTCGCGTATGGAAGTGCGGGCTTGTTGTTCGCCGGGTTGCTCAGGTCGTTGCACACAGCTCACGCGGCAGCGAGTCTGCCGGTGACGGAGGAAGCGTTATTTGTAGCCGCGCTCGGCTGGCTGCCATGGATCTTCGCTGGAGTGACGGCAGGGATGTTCCTGAGATTAGGTAGGGAACTTCGCGAGTAGGAAGCTCTGCGGAAGTGCAGGCGCGGTAGGGTTCCGGCTCCGCGCCGCTCTGCCGGACCAGCGGACGAGACGTCCGCTGGAGCACGCGAGACGCGTGCGCTCCCGGGCAACCTTCGTCGCACCTTCTCCGATGTGACTCTACCGGAAGAAGTCTTTGGCTTTTTCGAAGAAGCCCCGATGGATCGGGCTGTTTTCGTCGCCGCAGGCCTCCGCGAAGGCTGCGAGTTTCTCGCGCTGCTCCGCGTTTAGCTTGCTTGGGACTTCCACCAGCACCTGCACGATCAAATCGCCCGGGCTTCGCGCCTGAAGGCCTTTGATGCCCTTCTCGCGCAGCTTGAAGCGGGTGCCGCTCTGCGTGCCTGCGGGAATTTTTAGCGTGGCCTTGCCTTCCAACGTCGGTGCCTGGAGTTCTCCACCCAGCGCTGCTGTGGTGAAGGAAATTGGCAGCTCGCAATACAAGTTATCCTCGTCGCGTTGGAAAATGGCATGTTCCTTCACATGGATCACGACGTAGAGGTCGCCGGGATCGCCGCCGCGCAAGCCGGCCTCGCCGTTTCGGGAACTCCTCAGCCGCGCGCTGTCATCGATGCCTGCGGGAATCTTGAGCTTGATGCGGCTGGATTTCTCCACGCGTCCTTCGCCCTGGCAGCCCTTGCAAGGTCGCTCGATGGTGCGTCCAGTGCCAGAGCATTTCGGACACGTCTGCGAGACCTGGAAAAACCCGCGACTGCTGATGACCTGGCCGCGCCCCTGACACATGGAACAGGTGGAAACCTTCGAGCCAGGCTCGGCGCCTGTGCCGGTGCAGGTGTCGCACGTGTCCGGCTTGGAAAGTTCGATTTCCTTCTCAACGCCGAAGGCTGCTTCCTCGAGCGTGATCTGCAGATCGTAACGCAAATCGCTGCCGCGCTGGCGACCATCGCGATCGGGACGTTGTCCGCCTTGCTGTCCGAAAATTTGGTCGAAAATTCCGCCACCACCGCCGCCACCTTGCTGGCTGAAGACTTCGCGGAAAATGTCGAAGGGATCGTGGAATCCGCCACCGCCGCCGCCTGCGGGACCCGCATTACCGCCGGCGAATGCCTGGTGCCCATAGCGGTCGTAAGCAGCGCGCTTGTTGTCATCCATGAGGATGTCGTAAGCCTCGCCGAGTTCCTTGAATTTATCCTCGGCGGTGTGATCGCCCGGGTTTTTGTCCGGGTGAAACTGCACCGCTAGCTTGCGGTAGCTGCGCTTGATCTCGTCGCTGGTGGCGGTTTTGCTGACGGAGAGAACTTCGTAATAGTCGCGTTTGACGGTGGCCATGGATCAAGCTTGCGGAGGCGCGGTTTCGGGCGAAACGGTGACGGCTTCCTCTGGGGACGCAGGGCCGGTGGACACAACGACGTTGGCAGGACGGAGCAGGCGGTCGCGCAGTTTGTAACCTTTGCGCACCTGACGAAGAACGATGCCTTCTGCGACGTCGGAGGATGGTTCCTGAGCGAGCGCTTCGTGCAGATTGGGATCGAACTTTTGGCCTACGGATTCGATGGCGTTCACGCCAAAGTCGGCGAGGAAATCCTGAGTCTGCTTAAAGACCATATCGAGGCCCATGAGGATGCTGGAGCCTTGCGCGTCGTTGCGGGCGGCAGCGAGGCCGAGCTCGAAATTGTCGAGAATCGGGAGCAGGCTTTCGAAAAGGCGGGCGTTGGCGAAGCGAATGGCGTCGTCTTTTTCACGCGCTGCGCGTTTGCGGAAATTATCGAAATCGGCCTGGCCGCGGAGAGCGAGGTCACGATATTTGGCCGCTTCCTGCAAAGCTTCGGTCAAAGGATCAGCAGCGGTTGTTTCCGTGGTGTCTTCGTTCGATTCCGCGGTGTCGGTGTTTTTTTCTTCTGCAAGGTCTTCGGTGCTCATGTTTTTGGGTGTTTTACCGGCGCGCCTCTGGAGGAAATGGAGGAAGTGGGGGAGAGGCAAGCGCGTGGGTGAAAGTGTTTTGGATCGGCTTAAATTTTACGAATGGCGATAAGAGTGATGTCGTCGTTCTGCGGCTGGGTGCCGGAGAATTCCGTGAGTTCGTCGGTCAACCGCCGGAGAACGGCTGCGGCACCTTCAGGGGCGCTGGCTTGAATGGCGAGAATCATTTTCTCCATTCCAAACTCCAGACTCCGCTCGTCGAGTGCCTCGGTGACTCCATCGGTATAAAGCACGATACAGTCGCCGGTTTCCAGGTCGAATTCGAAATCAGCGGTGACCCTATCGAAGACACTGCCGCTGTCAATTCCCAGCGCCATTCCCCGCGGGTTGAGGCGCTCCACGCTCTTGTCTTTGGCCCGGTAGAGCATCGGGGCGTCGTGCCCGGCGCGGCTCAGGGTGACGTGATTGCTGCCTTGCGTGAGGAGCAGGTAAGCCATGCTGATAAACATGTCTTCCTTGATGTCGGGGAAAAGCTGGCGGTTCACTTTGTGCAAAACGTCGGCGGGCGACGCGTTGCTGGGAGCCTGGCTGCGGAGGACGCTGCGACACATCGCCATGATGAGCGACGCGGGGATGCCTTTGCCAGAAACGTCGGCGATCGCGATGCCCGTCTGCTGCTCGTTGACCGGGATGTAGTCGAAATAATCGCCGCTGACCTGTTTGGCGGGAATGTTGAGCCCGCAGATTTCAAAGCCTTCGATCTGAGGCGAGCTCGATGGCAGCAGGATACGCTGGATGTCGCGAGCGATGTGCAAATCGCGATCGAGCCGCTTCTTTTCGCTGGCTTCGTAATAAACGAGCGCGTTGTAGAGAGCGAAGGCGGATTGCTCAGCGATGGATTTGAAAACGTCGAAATCGGCCTCCGAAAACGCGGTCGCCATGGCGCCATTCGCCACCGCCAGCACTCCGAGGATCTGATTTCGATATACCATCGGCACCACCAGGATGGCCGACGTGTGGAGAGTCGTGTCGCGAAGATGCGCCAGGCGCGGATCGGACTCGTTGTTGATGATGAAAACCGGCTCCCGCGTCGCCAGGACGGAACCGAGGATGCCTTCGTTTTTCTGTACAGCATGCAGGCGAACGTAGCTTTCGAGAGCCTGCGGCGCGGAGGAAACTTGCTGGACGATGTGCGGCGGGACTTCCACCAAGGGAGGGCAGCTTTTCGAGATGAAAGCAGGCATCAGTTTCGCGCCCGTTTTATCCACCAGATACAGCGCTCCACCCTGCGCTTCGAGGATACGGACGGCACTTTCGACGATCAACCGATGCAAATCTGCGGTCCGAATGTCGTCCGAAAACGCCTCGCCGAGGCTGTGCAGAAAGTCAAAAACACGTGATTCTTCCAAGCGTATCTCTTCTCGTTCCCGCCGGGCCAAGGCAATGAGCGCGCTCTGCCTCCGATACACATAAAAGAAAGCAATCCCAATGCCGATGAGCAGAAACGTCTCTATCAAAAACCTCATCGTGCTTGTGATCTAACCCTGGACTGCCGCAGGGGAAAGGAAATACGCCGATATTATGAGTCGGTCGCACCACTCACGTGCAAATCGTTTTTGAGATACTCGAGGACGTCTTTGAAGCGAGCTTCGTTCTCCGGGGCTGCCTCCACGAGGGCTTCGTGGGCCTCCAACATGGTCTCTGCCGTGTTGGATTTGGAAAATGCATTCGAGGTGAGCGCCTCGCCACCGTTTGGGAGGTAGCTGTGGGTCTCGTCGGTCGCATCGAGATCGAAAAGATGATCGAGACCGAGGTTTTGCAGCAGGTCCGTATTGCGATCGTTGCTGTTGATGACGTGCAGATTGCCCTGTCCGAGCTCCCGGAGTCGCAAGCCCATGCCTGCCAGCGTGCCCATGAAGGTGGAATCCATCACCGAGCAATTCTTCAGGTCCAAAAAAAACTCGCGGAAACCGCGATTCATCATTTCCCGTGCAAAATCCTTCATGCCCTGGCTGTTCTGGAACGAACCTTTGCCTTCGACTTTAATCCAAACCACTTTGTTATTACAGCCGACTAATATGGATGCTTGCGCGGTCACTTTTTTGTAGGGGATATTCGGCGGGCGGGGGAATGGTGTCAAATCTTCTTGCCTCTAGGTAAACATGCATAAAGCCTGCCACGGACGTATGATTATTCTTTCTCTTCCCGGCCTTCTTCGCGGCGATTTTTCCCAATGAATTCCCTCAATCTCGACGCGACGGAGGTTCGCATTCTCGGTTGCCTCCTTGAAAAGGAACGACTTACGCCTGAAAACTACCCGCTCAGCTTGAACGCGCTGACCGCCGCCTGCAACCAGCTCACCAACCGCGAACCGGTGGTCGACTACCCAGAGAAAATGGTCGAGGAGACGCTCTTCGTCATGCGTGAGAAAAAAATAGCGACCGTCGTCTTCGGAGGCGGGTCACGGGTGCAAAAGTATAAGCACAACCTTTTGGATCATTTTACGCTCACCGCGGAAGAGACCGCGCTGCTCTGCGTGTTGCTCCTCCGCGGGCCGCAAACAGTGGGAGAACTCCGCACTCGAACCGAGCGGATGGTTTCCTGGAGCGGATTGCCCCAGGTCGAGAGCACGCTCTCCGGTCTCATGAGCGGCGACGAGCCTCTGGTCCGACTTCTGCCGATGCGCAGCGGGCAAAAGGAACAGCGTTACATTCAGCTCATCGGCGTGACGGTTGAAAACGACGTGCCGGTTTACACACCGCCGGCTTCGACAACACCGACGCGCATGGATCGCCTGGAGGCGGAACTCGCGGCGCTGCGGGAGGAATTTGAAACCTTTAAGAAGCAGTTTGAAGGCTAGTCGGTGGACGGCTGCGAACGGGAGCGGTATTGTTTTCCATGTCTGAATCCGAAACTCCTCTTCCCGAGGGCACCGAGGTGCGCACGTATTTTGTCCGGGGTCGCAACGCCATGCTGGCGCGCGCTGATGTCGGGGAACTTTTCGTTGATTACTACCTGCATCTGCACGATCAGGGACTCCGCCACGACGGCACGCCCGATCGCATGTTGAAGGACACGCTCGTGGCCCTTTTGCTGCACTCCGCCTCCCGCCCGTGGAGCGAATCCGTCGCCTGGACGATCAACTTTCAACATCCACTCCTGAATGTCTTCGCGGCTTCGGATAATCGTCTCGCGTCCATCGCGGGCAATGTCTTCACAAAAAACGTGAAGGAGAATCAGACCAATCTTTTCTATAGCGATTTGGTGAGGGGAACGGATCTGCCCCGCCGCAGCGTGGTTACTTTTGACGGCTCGGAAGTTTTTCCCGCGGTCGAGGAATATTACGCGCAGAGCGAGCAACGCCCTGCGCGTTACTTTCCTGTCGGGGACGAAGATTACGTTTTCATCACCGCCCAGCCGGATTGCGACCTGGAGTGGCTCGCCGGCCTGGATGCGGAGGCGGTTCGGACCATCGACCAGACGGAGACGCTCAGCTTGCTGGAGACGCGCCGCTACAAAT
>DASVRZ010000103.1:0-1721 GCA_036388355.1 Chthoniobacterales bacterium
CCGCCGCGCGGCGGACGACGGTGCGGAAGGAATCGACCACGACGAGACCGGGTTCGATCTTTTTCACCTGGCTGATAATTTCTTCGAGAACGGCGTCGAGGTTTTCCTCCATGACGACGTCGGCCAGGTTGATGAAGCGGACGGCTTTGCCGAGCTTCGCGGAGTCGAAGAAGGTGTATTGTTGCTGGTAGCGCAGCATCTTCATGGCTGGCTCGCCGAGGACGGTGAAATAGATCGCGGGCTTGGCGTCGGTGGCGTTCGCGTAAACAATCTGGTGCGCCTGCGTGGTCTTCCCGCATCCGGGAGTGCCCGCGATGATATTGAAGGAGAATTCGGGAATGCCTCCGCCCAGGATCTCGTCGAGGCCTCGCACGCCGGTGGGCAATTTGCGGATTTCGACTCGGGAGTCGGGTGCGGCCGCTTTCGATGGCACGGGCGTTTTGCCGGAGGCTTTGTTTTTTTTCATTTTGGTTCTCCTTTGATGGGACCGTCAAGTGAGAGCGAGGGCCAGATCTCGTGGATCATTTGCATAGTGAGGTTTGCACCAATGAAGGTGACGAGCAGATTGAGTAAGTGCGCGAGCAGAAGCACCTCGCCCAGGAGCGCGTCGGCGGATTTGCGAGGCATGTCGTCCGGGGCCTGCATGGAGCCGTCTGGTAGAACAAGGACCGCGCGCAGCCAGGGGAGTTCTTTGCCCGCCAGGGCGATGGAGCGGGAGAGAAGTGCGGCCACTCCGGCCTTGCCCAGGAACGTGGCGAGGCGCGGGCGCAATTTGTCGAAGACGGAGAAAGCTGCCGATGTTCCTGTTTCCGACCTCTCATGCGAAAGCAGGCGCCGAGATACGTCCTGCATCGGTGTCTTGGCCGCAGTCATCTAGTCGCTCAGAGTAGAGCTCTGAGAACAGTTACCATTCAAATTTGAGCCGCAACGGTGACTCCGCGGAGGCGGGTCGGACGCTATATCCCACAAGCCATGGCCAAGGCGGTCGTTCTGTGGCCCACGACGCCGCGAGCCAGGTTGTTCTCGAGAAATTTCCCCAGCAGCAGCCGGGCTTCTTCCTTGTCTGCTTCCGGGCCGCTCGTCTTGTTGATCTCTTCGATCAGAATGGAAAGGCCGCGCGATATCTCTTGCTGTGATTGGCCGTTGGGCGTGGCTGCTTTGACTCCGCTTTCCTGCTCGGGAATACTGATCGCTTGGTGCTTGCCTGGCTCGATGTGGATTGGCAACGGAGGCGTCACCGTTCCTTCGAAAACGTCCACGCCCGAGGCATTGATCTCGCCAAAGCCGAGCGAGGGATTGCCCCAAGGGTCGTTCACCGTTTTCCAGTCGATGAGTCCACTTTCCTCAAGCTCCGTGCAAATGCGCAGGATTTCCTGTTCCGACACTCCAGGGATCTGGAACTTCAGGATTCCGTCGATCCCGACGCCGACCTTCGTGCGCTGTCTGCGGCAATCGTAAAAGCCCTGCAGGACGAGTGCGCGAAGATCGGTGTCTTTCATCTTGGGAACGGTGGCATTCTTTAAGAGGGCTGCCAACGGAAGGTTTGCAGCGCTCCGGTTTTCGTGCGGACGGGCTTAGCGGTAACGCGCGATCAGTTCGCGGAGCGTGGCTAAGGATTCGGCGTGCTCGAATTGGGCGATCATGAGGAGCAGTTCCTTGAGCTGATACAGGGGCAGTCGTTCCTTCCAATCCGCTTCCAGAGGATGGGCTTCGCGGTAGCC
>DASVRZ010000104.1:0-1501 GCA_036388355.1 Chthoniobacterales bacterium
CGAAATGTGGCGGGGAATCCTGCAAGGAAACCGTGACGAATTGCTCGCTGCTCTCGCAGGGATGAAAGAGCAGATCGCCGCCGCAGAACAACTTCTCGAGCGGAATGATGATGCAGGCTTGCGAAATCTTTTGGCCGTCGCTAAGACCAGTCGCGATGGCATCATCCGAAAAGCAAGATATGGCGGAAATTAAATCAAGACGCGCTCCACAGATGGAAGCCGAGATCCGGGTTCCCGGAGATAAGAGCATTTCACACCGCGCGGTGCTGCTTTCCGCGATGGCTCGGGGCACGAGCGTCATCACGGGTTTTCTGCCAGGCGAAGATTGCATGTGCACGGTCAATGCCATGCGCGCTTTGGGAGTGAAGATCGAGCAGCCGGAGCCCAGCACACTGATCGTTGAAGGATGCGGCGGGGAGTTCCAAGCTCCCGCGAACGATATCGATTGTGGAAACTCGGGCACGTTGATGCGTCTGCTGACGGGTTTTCTAGCCGGACAACCCTTTTCCAGCCGCCTAGTGGGCGATGCATCTCTTTCCAGTCGACCGATGGATCGCGTGATTGGGCCGCTCTCGAAGATGGGTGCCTGCATTACGGGCCAAGGCGAACGCGGCACCGCGCCCCTTAACATCGAGGGAACGAAGCTGAAGGGGATTCACTATCAATCGCCGGTTGCCAGCGCGCAGATTAAAAGCTCGGTTCTCCTCGCGGGTCTCTTCGCAGAAGGCAGCACCTCGGTTTCCGAGCCCGTGCAAAGCCGCGATCACTCCGAGCGGATGTTTGAGTTTTACGGACTGCATCCCCAGAAAAGCGGGCTGACAGTTTCGGTGCAAGGTGGCCAGATTCCGCAGGCAAAGAATTTTCAGATCCCGGGAGATATCTCCAGTGCCGCATTCTGGCTCGTAGCGGCCGCTGCCCAGCCGGGCTCACATCTCCTGGTAAAAGAGGTGGGCCTTAACCTGACGCGCACCGGTATTTTAAGCGTCCTAGTTCGCATGGGAACGCGTCACCGGGAGAACGTAGAGAAGCTTTCCCAAGGCGAACAAATGGGGTCCCTCGAAGTGTGGGGAGGTCCCTTTCACGGAACGACCATCGAGGGCCGCGAAATTCCGAATGTCATCGACGAGTTGCCCGTCCTTGCGGTCGCCGGAGCACTCGCAAAAGGCACCACCATTATTCGCGATGCCAAGGAGCTGCGCGTCAAGGAGACGGATAGAATCACTGCCGTCGTCACCAATTTGAAACTAATGGGTGCGCAGGTCGAGGAGACGCCAGACGGCATGATCATCCAGGGCGGCGTGCCGCTAAAAGGAGCGACTTTGCCGAGCTACGGCGATCACCGCATTGCCATGGCCTTTGCCATTGCCGGCCTCTTTGCCGAGGGGGAAACCACAATCACCGACACCGGCTGTGTAGCGACTTCGTACCCCGGTTTCGAGAAGACGCTCCAGGAAATCTTGCGGGGTGGCGCTAAGCCCGCTCCTGTTTTCTCCCGCCTTGT
>DASVRZ010000105.1:0-3318 GCA_036388355.1 Chthoniobacterales bacterium
TGTTTTCAGAGACACCCGGCAGGCCAGGGCGCAGGCAGCAAATGCCGCGGACGATGAGGTCGATCTTCACCCCGGCAGCGGACCCTTCGTAGAGATGTTCGATGAGGTTTTCATCCACGAGCGAATTCACTTTGATGATGATCCGGGCCGGTTTGCCTGCGCGGGCGTTCTGCGTCTCCCGCGTGATCATCGCTTGGAACCGCGCAGCCATGTCGAATGGCGCGACCATGAGCTTTTTGAAACCAGGATATTCCGCGAGACCGGTGAGGGTGTTGAAGAGCGTGGCCATCTCGCCCGTAATTGCGGCGTTCGCCGTGAGAAGACTCAGGTCAGTGTAAATCCGAGCCGTGCGCGGGTGATAATTTCCCGTTCCGAGGTGCGCGTAATGGCGGATTTTGTCATCGTCGCGGCGAACGACGAGGAGCACCTTGCAATGCGTTTTCAGCCCGACGACGCCATAGACGACGTGAGCTCCGGCTTCCTCCAGGCGGCGCGCCCATTGAATGTTGTTAGCTTCGTCAAAACGCGCCTTGAGCTCAACGAGAGCGGTAACCTGTTTTCCGCGTTTGGCGGCGTCCATGAGCGCGCCAACAATGGGGCTGTCGCCGCTCGTCCGGTAGAGCGTCATTTTAATTGCGAGCACTTTCGGATCTTTGGCCGCCGCCTCAAGAAAACGCACCACGCTGTCGAAGCTTTGATACGGGTGGTGCAGGAGGACGTCCTGTTTCTTGAGAATGGCAAACGGGTCGGCGTGGCGCGGAAACGACGCGTCGTAGGTCGGGGAAAACGGACGATCGCGCAGGCGGCCGAAGGCTTCGTTGAAGATGAGCGGGTTGAGATGCGTGAAGCTGAGCGGGCCGTTGATTTTGTAGAGATCAGCCTCGGTCAGCTGAAAACGGCTGAGCAACATCGCCTGAAAATCTGCGGGAATGTCGGCTTCTACTTCGAGGCGAACTGCGTTGCCCCGCTTCGTTTTGCGAAGCTCCTCCTCGATCATGCGGAGGAGATTCTCGGATTCTTCCTCGTCGATGTAGAGGTCGCTGTTGCGCGTAATCCGGAATGCATGGACGCCTTCGATGGTGAGCCCCGGGAAAAGCAGCCCGATGTGATCTTTGATCAACGAGGCGAGATAAATGTAATCCCACTGATCGGCTTCCTTCTTGGTGTTCGGGAGCTGAATGAGGCGTGGAACCACCGTCGGCACGGTGACTACTGCATACAGCGGCTGCTTTTGCCGCGGTTTCTTCGCGCGAACGATGAGGTTGTGGCTCTTGTTCGTGACCTGAGGAAACGGGTGGCTGGCGTCCACGGCGAGCGGCGTCAGCGTGGGGAGCACCTCCGTCTCGAAGTAGCGACGGGCCCAATTCGCCTTGGCTGGGGGCAGTTCGTGCATCCGCAGAAGGCGGATTTTCTGCTCGGCGAGGAGCGGCACCAGCTCGTTGTTCCAGAGATCGTATTGAGCTTTGACCAGCTCGTGCGCGGTCGTGTCGATGCCATGAAAAACCTCCGCGGGCGTCTTGTGATCGGGCCCCATGTCGTTGGAGACGCTCTCAATCTGCTGCTTGATGCCCGCGACGCGGATCTCGAAAAACTCGTCCAGGTTTCCCGAGAAAATGCTGACAAATTTGAGCCGCTCGAGAAGAGGCTGTGACGGATCCTGGGCTTCTTCCAGGACACGGCGATTAAATTCCAGCCAACTCCATTCGCGATTGATGAAGTTCTGCGGCTGCGCGAAGCGATGGTCCATCGGTCCAGATTAGCGGGCTGCCGAATCCGCGCAAACGCCGAGATGTAACAATTCCATAGGGAAAACCCCGGACGGAATTGCTAGACCGGCACGAGGAGCTTTTCGCGAGTCATCTGCAGTCTGCGAATGGCCACGGCGGCCATCCGGCTCATCATTTCGTAGCCGAACGCCGGATCTGCCTCGAATTCGGCCAGCAGCGGCGTCGCGTAGAGAAAGACCGTTTCCGTTTTCTCCAAGGCATGGGCGTCAAAATGCCACAGGCGCGGTTCAAACAACCACGACCATCCCAGGACATCGCCCGTTCCGATCGTCTCGATCTCCGACGTCACGCCAGCCTCTGTATTGCTGGAGAGCCGCACGTGGCCGGATTGGATCAAGTAGAAGCGATTGGCCATGTCGCCTTGCTTGAAGATGAGGTCACCTTCTTCGAAGGTTCGCTCCATCGCGTACTTGGAAAGGAGATCGAGATGCGACGGGTTCAGATCACGAAGGAATGGATGATCGGCGATGAGGGAACGGATGGGTTTCATGGTTTGTTGAGGGTTGATTTAGAGGCGGGAAATGAGGAGTTCGCGCTGGAAGATGATTTCCTTTGGCAGGTCGCTGTAGAGGCGCATGAAGAGCTCATCTTGCATGACGAGTTCCTGATGCCACTCCGAGACATCGATTTTTTGCGCCTCGTCGAAACGCTCTTCGGGCATCTTCTCTTCCAATCCGCGCAGGTCGAGATCCGCATATTCCGGAACCCAACCAATCGAGGTTTCGATGGCATGCATGCCGAGCTGGCAACGCTGCACGATCCACTTCAACACGCGCATATTGTCCCCGTAACCGGGCCAGAGGAACTTGCCGTTCGCGTCTTTGCGGAACCAGTTCACATGGAAGATGCGGGGTAGATGCTTCACTTCCCGGCGCATCTCCAGCCAGTGGCTGAAATAATCCGCCATGTTGTAGCCGCAGAACGGCAGCATGGCCATTGGGTCGCGGCGCACCTGGCCCATCGTGCCAGCGGCGGCGGCGGTCATTTCCGAGCCCATCGTGGCGCCGAGATAAACGCCGTGCACCCAGTTGAAGGCCTGGAAAATGAGCGGCATCGTCGTGGCGCGGCGGCCGCCGAAAATCATTGCGCTAATCGGCACTCCTGCCGGGTTTTCCCAGTCGGGATCGATGATCGGGCAATTCCGCGCAGGTGCGGTAAACCGGCTGTTCGCATGGCTGCTGAGCACGGGCTTCCCGGCGGCGTCCATGGTGGCTGGAGTCCAGTCGTTGCCGCGCCAGTCGATGAGATGCGCCGGTTTTTCCGGAGTCATGCCTTCCCACCAGACATCGCCGTCGTCGGTGAGCGCGACATTGGTGAAAATGGTGTCCTTGAGGATGGATTCCATCGCCATCGGATTGCTCTCGTTCGAGGTGCCGGGCGCCACGCCGAAGAACCCGGCCTCGGGATTGATGGCGCGCAGACGTCCATCCGCCCCGGGCTTGATCCAGGCAATGTCGTCGCCCACGCAACTGACTGACCACCCTTCGTCGCGCAGATGTTGCGGAGGAATGATCATCGCGAAATTGGTTTT
>DASVRZ010000106.1:0-27325 GCA_036388355.1 Chthoniobacterales bacterium
GAACGCACCTCCTTGACCCGAAATCACCTGTGCCTGTGCGAAGTTGTCGTTCGCAGGAGGAGGGAGTTCTATTTGAATTTGCAAGTTTATAAAGCCACTCGCGGAAAAAGCCTCTGTTGGGGCGTCAGCGAATAGGAAGTAGCCCCCCTGCACTTGGAGGTAATAGGTTTCTCCCGCAAACACGCGGAAGCGGACTGTTCTGCCGGATCTATCGCGGGTCAAATCATCAACCTCCAAGGGTGGAGCCAGATTTCTAAAGATTGACACAAACCCGAAGAAATTAGATTGCAGAACACTTACTGTAACGAAAGTAGCAGTCTCCTTTGTGATCCCACCTACAGGAGATGTCCACTCCCACCAGACTGTTCTTTCGTTGTCATAGCCCAATAGGAGCGTAGGTTCTCCTGGCTCAACCGTCGCGAGAACATTATTTCCGGTTGTTAGTATGTTTGTGCCGAAAAGCTCGATTCGGCTTCCAAAGTTGTCATTAATCGGCACCGTCAGGGGTGCTACTTGCGCATTAAGGGGGCATGCAGCAACCAGAATGGTGAGTACGGCGAGAAAAGAATTGAGAAATTTCATAGAGGGCGCGGGAGGAATCAGACGATAATCCTGCTGCCATAATATAGGGAGGGTGAATTGTCAAAAGAAATGCCTGAGACTCCTTCCTCACGCCAGGAGGGAAGTGTCCCGCATGAAATCTTTCGTAAAGATGCGGAATAACTTACGCTTGACCGGTCCGGCTCCCCGTCGAGACTAGGCTCTTATGCGTTGGCAAACTATTTATGAGGCTCGGTGGATTTTGGCAATTGTCGTTGCGCTCGCGGTGGGTTCGGCCGTCTTGGGAGTGTGGTTTCCGATCACGGGCACTCTGCTGACAGCTCTCTGGCTGTTGTTGATTGCTTACGTCTTTTATTTTTTCCGGGATCCGGATCGGACTAGTCCTGAAGGGGATTCGCTGGCTGTCGCGGCGGCGGATGGTGTGGTGGCAGACATTGTTGAGGACATGCTGGAGCCGGAGGTGACCAACTCGCGGATGATTCGCGTGGGTATTTTTCTCTCGGTGTTTGACGTGCACACCAATCGTGCCCCCCTTGCTGGCAAAGTTATCCATTGCCAGCACCACCTTGGAAAGATGCTCGACGCACGGCACCCCGACGCAACGACTTTGAATGAATACATCACCTGGGGTTTTCAGAACCCGCGAGTGACGTTCGTGGTGCGGCAGATCACCGGGGCTATTGCCCGGCGGATCGTACCGTGGAGCAAAGTCGGGGACGAACTGAAGAAAGGGGAACATTTCGGCATGATCCGCTTCGGCTCTCGCACGGAGGTATATTTCCCGATCGGGACAAAGCTCCTTGTGAAAATTGGCGACCGCGTGAAGTGCGGCATCACTCCGCTCGCTGAATTGGCGGGGTAAAACCCCGAACCCATTCCTCCCATGCGCGACGGCGAACCCAAGATTTATCTTCTGCCGAACTTAATGACGGCGGGGAATCTTTTCTGCGGCTTCACGGCCATTCTAAAGATCATCGAGGGGGCGTTGCTTCAAGTCCCCGGCGCAGTTGCAACCGGAAATCCGTACGCTCATTACCATTGGGCGCTGGTCCTGATTCTGGGCGCCTGCGTGTTTGATTTGTTGGATGGCCGCATGGCGCGAATGGCGGGGGCCGAGAGCCCATTTGGACGCGAATTCGATTCCCTAGCGGACGTCGTTTCGTTCGGCGTTGCTCCCGCGCTGCTCGTTTATCGGATCGTGCTCCAGGAAACGCCCTATGGCTGGATTGTGGCCTCGGTTTATCTCGTTTGCGGTGCGCTGCGGCTCGCTCGCTTCAATTGCATCGCTGCCGAAAAACAGCCGGGAAGCGCGGTCGACAAAGACTTTTCAGGCATTCCCATTCCCGCCGCCGCCGGAGTCACCGCCTCGATAACGCTGTTTATGCTCGGTTTGCAGGAGAACGATCGAGAGATTGGCCCATGGCGTTACGCGCTTCCGCCGCTGCTGTTGTTTCTCTCCTGGATGATGTTCAGCCATTTCCGCTATCCAAGCTTTAAGGCAGTTAACTGGAGAACTCAGAAATCCGTCCCGCGGTTGCTGCTAGTGATTATCATCATTCTGCTGACGGTTCGTTATTATCACACGATGCCGGCGATCCTTTTCCTCAGTTATCTCCTTTATGGATTCTTCCGGCCTTTCGTCTCCAAGCGCTTGCGCAAGGAAATCGAAGAGGAGGAAGAGGATGACGAAGAAGACGTCGTGCCTCCCGCGAATCCAGCGGCTCCATGAGCGACTTCCATCAGCGTGGCTTGATCAGCACGCTGCCTCGGTTAACGGGCCGTTCTCTGGAGGACATCGAGCGGCAGTTGGTTGCGTTCGCCGTCCAAAATTCCATCGCTCTTATTCTGCCGTGCACGCTGGACGATCTGCGACGGCCCGCCATGGGCGAAATCTTACGACAGGTATGCGCGACGCAGTATCTCTCAAAGATCGTGGTGAGCATCAACCGCGCGACGGCGGCTGACCTGCCACGGATCCAGGAAATGGACGCCCTCGACTCCCGGATCGTCTGCCTCTGGAACGATGATCCCGCGCTGCTGCATCTGCTGCCGGAGCCGCGCAGCGGAAAAGGATTCAACCTCTGGAGCGCGCTTGGTCGTTTGTTGGAAGAAGGCTCCTGCTCCTTCGCTATCACCCACGACACGGATATCCTGAACTACACCCGTAATCTTCCAGCACTCTTGGCGTGGCCGTTGCTAAATCCAGAACTCGGCTACGAATTCGTCAAAGGCTATTACCCGCGCCTCTCAGGGGAAGCGGGCGGCCCCCTTTTTGGGCGGGTCACGCGCTTGTTCGTGGGGCCCTTGCTCCGGGCGCTGGTTCGGGTGGAAGGGCATTCGCCGTTATTGGATTTTCTGGATGGCTTTCGCTACCCACTTGCCGGGGAATTTGGGGCAAAACTCGAGAGTCTCGCCCAAGTTTCGATACCGGAGGGCTGGGGCTTGGAAATCGACCTTCTTTGCTCCGTGCACCGGTCAATCGCGCCTGAGCGGGTCGCGCAGATAGACCTCGGATCCAACTACGAGCACAAGCATCAGATGCCTGCGTCTAATTCACCTAACAATGGCCTTTTCCGGCTTGCCACAGAAATTTCCGCCTGTTTGTTTGCCCAATTGCAGCGCGAGGGAATCACCCTAAGCGAGGAATTCCACAAGGCTCTCCGGCTAGCCTACGCACGTTCGGCACGCGACACCCTCCGGCGCTACCGGCACGTCTCGCTCATGAACGGACTCGCCTTTGATGAAGAACAGGAGCTAGCGCTCGTGGACGGGTTCTCCCGAGTTCTTGCGGAGCCGCCGCGGACTGGTGTTCAGCCGCTACCTTCGTGGGGAGAGCTTCGCCGCACGCGACCTAAGTGGTGCGAGGAATTCAAAGCCGTGCTGGATGCTCAGGGCGCCTAGAATCTATGCTGCGACCGCATCCGCAGTCTGCCACTCGCAATACTCTTCGGTGAGTGCTGTGGCGATGGCTATGAGCCTTAGCTGGGTTCGGTCTAGATACTGGTGCAGCCCGAATTTGAAAATTTCGTCAATCGAGACATAGCCTAAATCCGCCTGGAGACGGCCGGAGAGTTGCTCCACCTCGCAGCGGAAACTGCCTCGCGGCACGCCGGAAATGCGATGGATCGCCTGATCCAACTCATTCACGCAGAAGTTAATCGAGCGCGGGAAAGTTGCGTCGGTGATGAGAAACTTCGCTACCTTCCATGGAGCCACCTGATCAACATAAAGTTTGCGATACGCTTCCAATCCGCTGCAGGAACGCAGCACGCCCATCCAGTGAACGGTGTCGACGTTGCCTCCGACCTGTTCGCCCCGGGGAAGAAGGATGTGATACTTCATGTCGAGCAGGCGTGATGTGCGGTCGGCGCGCTCGAGGAAGCGCCCAACCTGGCCAAAATGCCAGCCCTCACCGTGCGTCATGGTTGCATCCATGGTCCCCTGGAAAAGATGGGAACCCTCCACGATGAAAGTGAAGAACTCATAGGAGCTGCTGCGGAAGAGCTTCCTAGCATCGTCCGAGCGAATGAAGAGATAGAGCCGATTCAGAATCTCCCACATCTCGCTGGAGATTTGTTCTCTCACTGTCCTCGCATTTTCCCGGGCGTAAGCGATGCAGGAGTAAATGGAGTTCGGATTCTTCCGCTCAAACGTCACAAAATCGACAACATTGTCGCCATTCATCTCCGGATACAGCTTTTGAAAAAGCTCATGGTCTTCCAGTGTGCTGAGGATCGGGTTCCAGTGTTTCTCCACGGAACCTTCACTATGCATCTCGAAGTCGAGCATCACCTGAATGTTAACATCCAGCATTCGTGCGTTGCTCTCTGCCCGCTCGATATAGCGGCTCATCCAGTAAATGGCTTCAGCGACTCGGCTTAACATATTAGGAAAGAGTTTGGAATTGCGTCTGCGCCTGGATTCCCGGTTCCTCGGGCGGGTGATCGAGAACCCAAGTGTCTTTGCTACCGCCTCCCTGGGAGCTGTTCACGACAAGGGAACCTTTCCGGAGCGCTACGCGAGTGAGACCGCCCGGAACGATGCTAACTTTCTCCCCGAAGAGCACATACGGGCGCAAATCAATGTGGCGGCCTTCGACTCCTGAATCGCAATGAGAAGGCGAGCGGGAAAGCTGCACCACTGGCTGAGCCACGTAGTTGCGTGGGTTGGCTTTAATCGCCTCGCGGAATTGATCGCATTGAACTTTGGTGGAATGCGGGCCGATGAGCATGCCGTATCCGCCGCTCTCGTTCGCGGATTTCACAACCAGCTTCTCGATGTTCTCCAACACGTAAGCGCGGTCGCTGTCATTGCCAGTGAGATAGGTAGGCACATTCTTCAAGATCGGTTCTTCCGAAAGATAGAAACGGATCATGTCAGGCACGTAGTAGTAGGTGACCTTGTCGTCCGCGACGCCGGTGCCGATGGCATTTGCCAGACTCACGCGGCCTTTGCGGCAAGCTTCGACAATTCCTGGCACACCTAACACGGAGTCTTTCCGGAAAACGGTCGGATCCAGGAAATCATCATCAATGCGGCGATAGATCACATCCACGCGTTTGAGGCCGCGCGTCGTCTTCATGAAAACCTCCGAACCCTGCACCACCAGATCCTGGCCGACCACGATCTCGATGCCCATCGAGCGAGCGAGAAAACTATGCTCGAAATACGCGGAGTTATACACGCCCGGCGTTAGCAGGGCGATCGTCGGATCAGGGTTTCCGTCCGGCGCGATGTAACGCAGCAAGTTCAGCAAATCCTGGCAATAGCCATCCACCGGGCGCACCTGGTAGCGCGCAAAAAGTTTTGGAAACACTCGCTTCATGGCCTGCCGGCCTTCCAATACATAGGAAACTCCCGATGGGCAGCGGCCGTTGTCTTCTAACACGAAATATTCACCCTTGTCATCGCGGATCAGATCCGTCCCGCAGATGTGAATATAGATGTCTTTCGGAACATCAATTCCCATGAACTCAGGCCTAAAATGCACGGCGCTCTCCACCACTTCGCGCGGCACGATGCCTTCGTTGATGATTCGCTGCTCGTGATACACATCGTGCAGGAACATGTTCAAAGCTCGCAGCCGTTGCTCCAGCCCGCGCTCCACGTGCGACCATTCATCCGCCGGTATGATCCGCGGTATCAGATCAAAGGGGAAAATGCGCTCTGTGCCCTCGTCGTTGTTATAAACGGTAAAAGTGACGCCCTGAGTTAGGAACGATTTCTCCGCCACGGTCATTTTTCGCTGCAAGTCGTCAGGGCCGAGTTCGTTGAAGCGGGAGAGTAGAGTTTCGTAGTGAGGCCGCACCTTCCCGCTCGCCTCAAACATCTCATCGTAGAATCCGTCCGTTTGGTAATTAGCGAAGAAATTTCCCATCCTGTGGCGAGACTTATTCAGCTCTGAGGCGGTAGCAACGAAAAACTCTGCGGAGGAAGAAAGTTTCCGCGGAAAATCCCGGAAGAGCGTCAGCCTTTCTCACGTTTCCGTGAGCGGTCGCCGTCAGGCACACGCAACTTCGCCTTCAGGAAGTCCCTTCCTCTTCTCCACGAGAAAATGCATCATGCCTCCATGAGCCATTCTCTTCCCAACTGGACCAGCGACCCCACTCTTCCTCGCGAAGGCAATCTCACTGCCGACCACGGCGCGTGGCATACTCTGGGTCGCACCCTGGAATACAACGGCCCCTACGCGAAGGTTTATCACGAGACCGTCGCCACGCCTGCGCGTCCGGAAGGCATCATGTGGACAGTAGTCCGCCGCAAAAGCGCGATCGTCGTAGCGGCAAAAACGACCGACCAGAAATGGCTCATGATCCGCCAGGAACGCGTCGCCATTCGCCAGACGATCTGGGAATTTCCCGCTGGCCAAATCGAGCTCCCCGATGCGCAATCCTTCGATTTCCCAGCGCTCCTCAGCGACACCGTCTGGCGCGAACTGCGGGAGGAAACCGGCTACGGCCCCGGCTCTGGAAACGCGCTGATACCGCTAGGCGTCTTCTTTCCTTCCGTCGGTTTTACAGATGAGCACAGCCACCTTTTTCTCGCCGACGGCCTCGTGCCGCATCAGGACGGAGCGCAACACGACGAAGGTGAACGCATTGTTGAATGTCGCGCCTTCAGTACCGAGGAACTCCGCGAAATGATTGCCTCCGGGGAAGTCCGCGACGCCAACACTTTAGCCACCTTCGCGAGGCTCACCGTCCTCAGCTTGATCTAGCTCAGTTTTCAAGACAAACACATGAGAAAGGGCCTGCGAATGAATGGATATGTCGCTCTCTCTCAAGCCCAGCCATTTGAAGCGTTACAAGCAGGTCCTGGGTCTGCTCATGAAATACGGCCAGGGCGATCTCGTTCGCCAGGCGCCGGTGGTGGATGATCCGCTCGAGTACGAAGCCGCCCCGCCCATCCCTCCGGAAGCCAAGGAATTGGCGAACGATCTGGAGAATTTAGGACCGACGTTCATCAAGCTCGGGCAGCTCATTTCCACGCGGTCCGATTTCGTTCCCGCCTCCTACATGGAAGCGCTCACGCGGCTGCAAGATAACGTTGGGCCGTTTCCATATGAAAAAGTGGAGGCCATCGTCTCGGTCGAGCTCGGCGCGAGGATCAGCCGCGCCTTCAAAGATTTCGATCCCGAGCCCGTAGCCGCCGCCTCTCTCGGGCAGGTGCATCGGGCCACTTTGCGCAGCGGTCAGCAGGTCGCGGTAAAAGTCCAGCGCCCCGACGTACGCGAGACGGTGGCAGAAGATCTCGATGCATTGGCGGAGATCGCCACTTTGCTCGACGGGCACACCGACGCGGGCAAACGCTATCAGTTTGGCGCGATGATCGAGGAGCTCCGCAAATCGCTCCTGCGCGAACTCGATTACCGCCTCGAAGCCGACAATCTGCGCCTCATGCGGAGAAACCTCTCCGAGTTTGAGAAGATCCTCATCCCTGCACCCGTGGACGATTATTCGACAGGCCGCGTGCTCACGATGGAATACGTTTCGGGGCAAAAAATAACGAAGCTCAACAAGGTCACCTTCCTCGAGATCGATGGCCGCGGTCTCGCTGAAGCCGTCTTCCAGGCGTATCTGCACCAGATTCTCATCACGGGCTTTTTCCACGCCGATCCGCATCCAGGCAATCTCCTCCTCACGCCGGATCACCGCGTGGCCTTGCTCGACTTGGGAATGATCGCCCGCATCGGACCGAACATGCAGGAAAGCATTCTCCGCCTGTTGCTTGCCATGTCCGAGGGGCAAAGCGACCGCGCCGGCGAAATCGCGCAGCGCATGGGCGAGGAGCGGGAGAATTTCAACGAAATCGGCTTCCGGCGGGAAATCAGCGATTTGCTTAGCCAGCAACAAGACGCCTCCATTCAGTCGCTGCAAACCGGCAAAGTCGTCATGGAAATCACCCGCATCTCCGCGGAGCACGGTTTGCGCGTGCCGTCGGAGCTAACGATGCTCGGCAAGACCCTGCTGAATCTTGACATCATCGGTCGCACGCTCGATCCGACCTTCGATCCGAACGAATCCATTCGCCGCAACGCCTCGGAGCTCATGCGTAAGCGGACGATGAAGAGCCTGTCCCCTGGGAACCTCCTCACGACGTTGCTAGAAGCCAAGGAACTCATCGAAAAACTCCCATCGCGGATCAATCAATTCCTCGAACTGCTTTCAACGAACAAGCTGAAGGTCCAGGTCGATGCCATCGACGAGGAATACCTCATGACCGGACTACAGAAAGTGGCGAACCGCATCACCTTAGGGCTCATCTTAGCCTCGTTGATCATGGGTGCTTCACTCCTGATGCGGGTTGAGACAACGTTCCGCATCTTCGGCTACCCAGGCCTGGCGATGTTGCTGTTTCTATTAGCCACGGCGGGTGGCCTCACGCTGGCGTTCCAGATTCTCCGCAGCGACACGCACAAAGACTCCAAGAAGAAGTAGCGGCCATGGCTCCTGTGGAATCTAGCGGCGGGTCCCGTTTTTCTTAGCGCTTTACTGAAGACTCCTCTTCAGCTTTTTCCTCCGCAATGCGGCGTTTCCACTCGCGCCAGAGCAGCCAGCCCAGGCCAGTTAGAAGCGCTAGATCCCGAAGAAAAAGCAGCGCGTAGTTAGACGTGGCGAACGCTGTTCCGAAACAACCGCAATGAATGTTGAGGCCACGCATCCACGCCGCAAAAAGCGCTTGGAGAAAGAGCAGCATAAGAAACAGCAGGATCCGCAGCGCCCCTCCGCGCCCCGGACCGAACACCAGCGCTCCACCCGCGAAAATCTCCAGCCACGGCAAATACAACCCGCCGGCCACTGCGACGGGCCACGACACCAACTGATAGTTAGCAATGTCCTGCGCAAATGCCCCGGGATCCAGCACCTTCAGCACCCCCGCGTAGATGAACAACCCGCCGAGCAGCCAGCGGAGCGCCACCTCGACGCGGCTCGCAATTACTTCGCGGCCTTCCACGATTCCCATCCTCCTTTCAGCACGAACACCTTCTGCGCCCCGAGCTCCTTGCGCAGACGCGCGGCCACTTGGTGACTCGCATTGCACTCCAGCGAGTCGCAGTAAACCACGATCGTCTGCTCCGGCTGAAACTGCATCGCAAACGGCAGCAACAGGTGATTCCAACCATCCTCATTCAGGGAAAAAGCCCCCGGAATATGCTCCACCGCAAACGCCTTCGCCGGACGCGCATCCACCCACACCACGCCTTCCATCCCCTGCGCCATCGCCACCGTCACCTCGTCCTTAGCTAGTGTTTCGCGGCTCCAGGCAGGCCTTTTCGGGTGAAAAAACGCCGACGCCAAGGCCGGTAAAACGGCTAGCAAAACAATCGCCAATGCCTGCCGCCAGGGACGAAAGCTCACTGCACCTGGAGTTGCGAATACACCACGCGCGGATTCTTCGGCGGGTAATCTGTGGTCACGATCAGCAGCCCGAACGCCTTCTCCGTCGTCTGCGCCGGGGTCACGGAAATGTTATAGGTCGAGCCCTCTTTGCCCGACTCCAGCTTGGCGGTAAATGACGTATTAGAAGTGCGAATATCCGTCACGTTCACTTTGAACCCATCGGCCGCTTTCACCGTGAAAATCTGTTCGCCCGGCTTCTCGCCTTTCTTCCAGGTGAGCAACGCCGCCGACGTTTGCACCGGATCGGGAATATCCACGCTCAACGCCAAAACCGTCGGCTTCGCGTCCGCCTCGTCCGTCACCACCGTGATCGTTTTCTGCTGCGGCCCGGTGCGCCCACCAATGTCGAAAAGGGCCGTGATCTTCCCCGATTCGCCGGGCGCGTAAGTCATCTTCTCCAGCTTGGCCGTCGTGCACCCACAGGAGGATTTTGTCTCTTTAATCGTGATGCTCTTCGTCGTCTCGTTCTTGAAAACAAACTCCCCGGTCACCGTTTCATCCGTCGCCTTCACCTCCGGCTTTACCTCGGTGTTGGTCCAGGTGAGGCCCGCAAATGCAGACCAGGTCGGCAATAACAAGAGAGCGAGCAGGCGTTTCACCCGTCACAGTTAGCGCACAACGGCGGGCGCGTCCACGAGCGGCTGCGGGGTGATCAACCGCCCGCGTGTGGCGGAGAAACCTTTCCCGCGTTCCCACACGGTCTCGCCGCGGAGAAGAGTCTGCTGAACGCTGCCGCGAAAGGTCTCACCGCCATAGGGACTTTGCTGGTGACGATAATGCAGCGCGTCCGCCGTCACCGTCTCCGGACGCGCCGGATCGAAAAGCGTCAAATCTGCATCCAGCCCGACGGCAATGCCACCTTTTTGCTGATCGATGCCAAACCGACCCGCCACATTTCCCGCCGTCAGCTGCGCGATTTGCGTCGGAGAAAACTTCAACTCGAAAAGGATCGGCAGCAAATGTTGCACGCCGGAGATTCCCCCCCAGACGTCGAAGAAACTCGCCGCCTCCTTCATCGACGGCGGGGCAGGGGAATGATCCGTGCCCACCGTCTGGATCTCGCCTGCGCGGAGACACGCCCGCAGCTCGTCGCGTTCGGCTTGACTGCGAATCGGCGGAGCGCATTTCGCCACCGCTCCCAAGCGTTCCACATCCTCTTCAGTAAAAAACAAATAATGCGGACACGTCTCGCACGTCACATCGACGCCCGCCGCACGGGCTTGCACCACCGCCGCCACGCCTCCCGCACTGCTCACGTGCACAATGTGCAACCGACAGCCCGTCTCGCCTGCAATCTCACAAGCTGCCACAATCGCCGCCACCTCCGACGCCACGGGCCGCGAGGCGAGATACTCCCTCACCGTGCTTCCACCTTCGGCATGGAGCGCATCCAGCTCCGCATGCACCGCCACCAGCATCCCCAGCTCCGCTGCTTTCTTCATCCCCGCGCGCAACGTCTGCAAATCCGCACTCGGAAACTCCGCAATGCCGCTCCCCGACATAAACGCCTTCAATCCAATCGCGCCGCAATCCCGCAGCGCTTCCAGATCCTCCAGATGCCCCGGCACCAGCCCCCCCCACAGCGCGAAATCCACCAACGATTTCTCCGCTGCCAGGGCTGCTTTCGCGCGAAAGGCCTCCGCCGTCACCGTAGGCGGATGCGAATTCAGCGGCATATCGAAAAACGTTGTAATCCCACCCGCCGCTGCCGCCCGCGAGCCCGTTGCAAACCCCTCCCAGTCCGCCCTCCCCGGCTCATTGAAATGCACATGCGCATCGATCAGCCCGGGCAACACCACCATCCCCGCCGCATCGATCTCCCGAGCCGCCGTCCCATCCCCGTCCAGCGCCGCAAATCTCCCCTCGGCTATTCCAATGAACGGAAAGCCCGCCGCGTTTCGGACGATTAAATCGAAATCAGCCATGCCCCATTTACGGCTCCCGCCGAAGAAAGAACAAGCGCCCACTCAGCCGAACCGCCCTCAAACCAACAACTCTACCCGACTAATCATCACCGCTTTTCCCGTCAGAAAAACTCGGTCGCCGCGCACGTTCACCTTCACCACGCCGCCGCGTGCGCTCGCCTGATAAGCCGTAAACGTATCGCGCCCCAGCTTCGCCTGCCAATACGGCCCCAGCGTGCAATGCGCCGAACCCGTCACCGGATCCTCATCCACCCCCGCCGCCGGCGCGAAGAAACGCGAAATGAAATCGTATTCCGGCGATTCACTCCGACAGGTCACAATCCAGCCGCGCTTCACATTTGCCGCCAGCCAGCGGAGATCGGGCCGCAACGAGCGGAGCACGCCTTCCCCAGCCACTTCCACCAAATAATCCGTCTCCCCTTTCGCCACTGCCAACACCTCGCATCCCAGCGCTTCGGTCAGGCCTGTCGGCACGGGGCAAGGCGTTACCGGCTGCACCGGAAAATCCATTTCAATCGCCTCGCCCGTCCAGCGGCACGTCAGCCATCCGCTTAACGTCAGAAAACGCGCCGGCTCCGATTTCGCCAGCACGCCCGTCTGCCAAAGCACAAAAGCGGCGGCGAGCGTGGCATGACCGCACAACGCCACCTCCACCGTAGGAGTTAGCCAGCGTAGCGACCACCCGGCCTCAATCGGATGCAGAAACGACGTCTCCGCCAGATTCATCTCACGCGCCAGAAGCTGCATCCATCCATCGTCCCGCGGACCCTCCAGCAAACAAACCGCCGCCGGATTCCCATAAAACGCCCGGTCCGTAAAAGCATCGACGACATGAAGAATAGCGGACATAACGAAATACCAGCAAACGGATGGCCTCTTAGGAAGCCATTTCTAATCGCGCGGAATTGCAGCACGCAAAATCACCACAAACGAAGAAGCTTCAGACCGGCATCGAGAAAACATCAAAGAATGAATATGACGCCTACCCCTGACTCCCCCGACATACAACGTCAGGTTCCTTCCATAATATGGCGTCACTACGATATGTGCTGAGTTGCGTCCGCGATGATCCAAGTAAATATCTCGAGTCAAAGTCTATTGTGTTGTTGGAACACTTTATTCGCGGTGTTGGATTTGCAGCCTCTGTTCAACGCACCGGTAAGAGCAACATCCGTTTTAGCAGTTGGATAGCGGGAAAATATCGTTTTTCACTATCGAGAAGCGCCTTTTCCGTCATCGCGCTTATATCAGACAGTCAAGAACACGCTTTCGAGAATTACTTTCTAGAGTTAGATGCTTTCCATAAAGAATGCGGTGCGTTAGCAGAAGAATGGAAGCTCCATCCTCTTGAAAGGGATTTTCCATCTTCTATTTACATCATAGAAAGAAAACTTGGCGAGGTGCTATCTTGTTCAAGCGTAAGATATCTTCGTTCTTTTCTTAACGGTTATGACCTAGGATGTAAACTATGTTCAACGACAGGTTACCTAGACAACTGGCAGGTTGCGTTCGAACAATGGATCGCTCGCCGTAAGAGCTGGTCCCGAACTTACAGATGGGATCAAGCTTTAACGTTCCTTTGCGGAGGAAATGAAGCCAAGGCCTGTGACAAGTTCTTCGTATTGTTCCGTGACTTCTGCCTGGAAAGAGGGCATAGCGGCTATGAGGAAGTGACACCCTACCCCACCCAGGCCGCAACAAAGAGTCTAAATGAGAATGACGCTAATTCTAAGAGCTGGAACTGCATCCCCTTAGAAATGAACATTAAACAGCTGCTCCAAGAGGTGGATGTAGCCATTCACAGTCGCAATCGGGAGCTTTCTGCGCTTCTGTGCCCTGGTCTTCCCCGAGAAACTCTGGCTCGCCAGCTAAAGAACGTTCCTGGTGCTAAAGAGTCATTGCTGGATCTTTTTTCCTGGCACAACGGCACAGACCCGGAACGCGAGCAGATCGAAGAGAGGCACGTGACGAGTTTTCAGAATTTAGCGATCATTCCGAATGAGCTCTATGTTTTGCCGCGGATAGACTTGATGCTGGCACACTTCGGAAGCTTCCGTGAGGTCGCTAAGTATAATCCAAAGATCGCTGTAGCAGTAGAGCGGTACTTTCCAATCCTTTGGAATGGTTCTACCAGCTGGCTTGCGATTGATTTATACGAAGGCTGTCATAATGCTGTGGTGTTTATAGATTTTGAGAGTGATGAGCCTATTCTTGAGGCGTATCCCTCTCTCGAGGCATTTCTGCTCGATCTGATAACCGCGAACAAAACAGATACTACGATTAGTTATTTCGCTGATTGAAGCCCCAGCAGTAAACGGGACAGACGCAACATGCTGGCGCGTATCTATGCATCGAATCACGGCGAGCCAAGCGAACGGAGTTTTAATGACAGTGGCGTTACCAATCGGGAGAGTGGAAACGAGAATCACGATAAACGAAGAAGCTGCCCGATGGATTGACGCACTATTGAAGGAATAACAAGCCCATCGATATTCCACTGTTTTCACCCTTGACCTTTATTTCCACACTTAGAAGAAAGTATGATTTACGTTTTCCAAGTAGCTGATGACGTGCCAATCCTTCTGCCTTCGGAGGATGCAAACCGAACGGAATTCCACCTCGAAGCTAAGCCGATGCTTGATGTTTGGGAGCCTCCAAAAGTGAAGGTGCTCAATCCAGACTGGTCGCCATGTTCAAAACTAAGGGGCGATTGTTATTGGCTTTGGTCTCATGGAGATGCTCCAGTTGTCAGTGAACGTGCGAAGGAACTTTTTTCACAAGTGAAGAATCTGGACGTGGAGTTTTTGCCTATACCAGTAGGAGATCGCTGCGTGTATCTGATGAATGTACTCACGCAGTTGGAGTGCATTGATTTTGAGAAATCACACGTTCGCTATTTTTTCTGACGGCAGAATTATGCGAATATTTACTCACGTCTTTTACCCAGATGCTGATCGCGGTCACTTTTTCTTCAAGGCAAAGAACGATCCTGGGAATCGAATCTTTGTGTCCGAGGAAAGTGTAAGGCTGGCGAAGAAGGACCTGTATGGCTTCAATTTTGCCGATGCCGCATTTGCAGCAAGGCTTATTAAATAGCTAAGACAGGGCAACCGACAGCGTGTGTTTCCCGCTATTCAAGACACCTAATATAGAGCTTCTCGCTACTCACGGACAATTCCTGTGTAGATAGGGTTTCACTTTCCACAAAGACGCTCTAAAACGCCCGGTGTTTAACCGTCGATCAGAGTTCTGCGGGTGTCTGGAAGGTGACTGGGTAGCCGAGGCCGCGGTAGCGGTCGGGGTGGCAGGTTAGGATGAGGATTTGCAGGCTGGAGCCTAGCGAACCTAACAAGTCGAGGATGCGTTCCTGGCGGACGGTGTCGGTGTTGACCAGGACGTCGTCGAGGATGAGGATTTGCGGTTCGTCGGTAGCTAGTTCCTGGGCGACGGAGAGGCGGAGGCAGAGGAGGAGTTGCTCGCGTGCGCCTTGGGAGAGGTTGTCGAAGGGGTAGAGGGCGTCGCGGGTGCGGCCGAGGCCGGCGATCTGGAGGTGATCATCCAGGAAGACGCGGCGGCTGGTGTTGCCGGTGAGGTCGGCGAAGGCGGATGAGAGCCGGTCTTCCAGCGGGGCGAGGACAGCTTTGGTAGCGGCTTGTTTGCGGTGGTGGATGAGGTCGTGCGCGATGCGGGCGGCGCGTCCGAGGTCGCGGGCGGCGTTGCGCTGGAGAAGGAGCTCGGCTTGTTTCTCTTCCAGTTCTGTTTCTCGGGAGTAGAGGCCCTGGCCGCCGAAAGTTTCGAGTTTCCCTCGGGCATTGTCGCGTTCGGAGCGGCGGGTCTGGAGTTCGTTGGTAAGCTGGGCGAGGGCGGTTGCGGCGCGGATGTTGCGCTCGGGCAGTTTTTCGAAGTCGGGCGGGAGGGCGGCTTTGGTGGTGGCGACGCGCGCCTCGGCTTGGGTGAAGGCGATCTGGGCGTGGGCTTTGGCGGGTTCAACGCCGCTCGGGTAGCGGAGGAGGAGGTCCTCGATCTGGGTCTGGAGGATTTTAAGCCGCGCTTGCTGGGCGACGGTGTCGCTGGTGGTGCGCTGCAGGGTGGCGACGGCGGTGCGTTCGTCGGTGCGCAGGGCGGTGAGTTGCTGGTCGTAGAGGCGGAGGGCGCGTTCGGCGGCCGGGATGGCGACGGCGAAGCGCGCTTCTTCGCTGTCGAGTTCGGCGGCGCTGCGGCGGTTTTCCTCGTCGGTGGGGGAAAGGGCGCTCGCAAGGGATTCGGCGGTGCGGCGGCTCGTGGTGGCGGCTTCCCGCAGGCTGTCGACCGTGGGATGTCCGTCGAGACGGCGCGCGAGCTCGGCGGTGGCCGATTTTATTTCGAAATCGAGTTCTTTGCGGCTGGCGACGGCTTCCCGTGCGGCATCGAGGGTGGCGACGGCATGTTCCTGAAGAGCGGCGGTGAGGGCGAATTGCTCGTTTTGGAGGTCGGCGGCGAGGTCGCGAGCTTCGGTGGCGCCGGAACGGATGACGATGCGGCCCCAGCCAGCGAGGGTGAGATCGAGGGTTTGTGGGCTGTGGAGGCGGGTCGTCTGACCAGCGGGGAGTTCCTGTGGAGTGGGGAGAGTGAGTTTGGCGTGCTCGTTGGGGGTGAGATCGACAGTGAGGCCGAGGGCCTGCACTTGGGCGGTGAGGGTGCGGACATGCTCGGAGAGTTCTTCGAGGCGGCGGAGCCTCGCGGGGTTGAGCTGGGGAAGGCGGGCGAGTTTATCCTGGAGGGTTTGCAGGTGGGCGGTGGCGAGTAGCGCTTGTTCGAGGGATTGGTTGGTCTTTTCGACTTCGGCGTGGCTTTGGCGAAGGCGGCGGAGCGAATGGAGGCGTTGCTGCGCGGTGCGAAGTTGGGCGAGGGCGTTCTCGAGTTGCGGCCGCCGGGCTTCCTGCTGCTCGAGGGTTTGGCGGAGGGCGGTGAGGCGGGCTTCAGCTTCGCCAGTGGCGTGGTCGGATTGCGCGACGGCGGTGGTGACGGTGGCGAGTTCGGCCTGACGGCTGGCGAGGAGATCGGTGTCGCGGGCGACGGCTTGGAGATGGTTTTCGGCGGCGTTGAGTTCGCTGATGCGGGCCTGAAGTTCGAGTTGTCCGCGCTCGGCGGCGGTGGCGAGTTCGTTGAGTTCCCGTGCGGCGGCGGTGCGGTCGGCGTGTTCTTTTTCCAGTTGCAGAACGGCGGCGGAAGCTTGCTGAAAACAGTGGTCGGCGTCTTCAATGTCGAGGCGGGTTTGCCGTAGGGTGGCAATCGAGGCTTCAATGGTGGCGAGTTCAGTTTCCGCCTGGAAAAGCGGGCCTGTTCGCCGGGTTTGGCCGGTGGAGGTGAGGACGTTGTCCGTGATTTGCAGCAGGCGCTGGCGGAGGCGGTCGATGGTGGGGTCGATCTCCACGCGGGCGAGGCGGGCGCGGATACGTTGGCCGACAGCTTCGTCGTCGAGAGTGGGCCAGGAGGAGGGTTCGCCCTGGCGCGCCCAGAGGAAACCGAGCAGGCCCCAGTGTTCGGGCTTGGTCGCTCCGCGCCCTGGGAGGGTGGAACTGAGCAGTTCCTGCACGCGGCGGTCGGCGGCGTCAGCCTCGGCAAGCGGCGCCCAGTGGCCGTCCTGCCAGGTGTGGAGGAGGCAGCGGGGCGAGGTGAGAAAATTTTTCTCGATCCGGTAGCGTCCGCCGCGGGTCTCGAACTCGACGGCGATGCGTGGGCTGAGATCGGTGCCGGCGGGCTGGAGGGACTTGAGTTCGTCGCCTTTGGTGGTGTGTTTGTCGAAGAGGGCGCGGGCGGTGGCTCGGAGCGCGGTGGTTTTGCCGGATTCGTTCGGTGCGGAGAGAACGTTAAGGCCGCTGACGAATGGGCCGAGACGGACCTTTCCTGCGAAGGGCCCGACGGATTGAAGCTCGATGCCGTGCAGGATCATTCGGCTACCTCCTGAAGGGTTTGGAGGAGGACCTGGCGCAGCTTGGTGAAGAATTCGGGCGGCAGGCTCGCCAGGTCGATCTTCGACTCGGCGAGGATTTGCTGCGCTTCGGAGAGCGTGAGCGGTCGCTCTTCGTTCTCGACGGGAACGGCTCCTGCGACGCCGGTGGCGAGTGTTTCCAGGCGGTCGATGTCTGCCAGCACCTGCGCCAGAATGGGATGGCGGAGCCGCAAATCGTCAAGTTCCGCGGCGGTGAGCGCTACGGTGGTGTGATCCAGGATTTGGCCGACGAGGAAAGGGCGCACGGCTTCCTCCAGATGCGCGCGAGTTTCCTGGAGAAGGAGCGGAGACACGGTGCCGGTGAGGGTGATGCGGAGGACGACCTGCGCTGCATTAGGGAGGAGCTCCGCGAGTGTGGAATCCGTCCGTGCGTTGGAGGCTTCGAGGGAAAGGAAATCGAAGATGAGGGATCGCCATTGGAGGGTGGCGACGGGAAGCCGCTCGATCTTCGGAGGCAGGGGGCGGGCACCGATTTCCACTAGTGCGACGTGGCCGCTGCCCTCCTGGCCAAACTGATCCGGCTCCGGCGTTCCTGGCATGTGAATGCGGGCGGAGTCGGTGCCATGGAGCCAGCTATGCCAGTGGCCAATGGCCAGATAGTCGAGGCCGGCGCGGGTGGCGGCGTTGAGGGCGATGGGGAAATCGTTTGGCTGATGCTTGCTCTCGATGGCCAGCGCACCGTGGGTAATCCCAATTTTCGTGCTCTCGGGCGGGAGGTCTGCCGCAAGAGTGGCAAGCTTCAAGCTCGGGTCGATGGTGGAGGATTTTTGCGACAGTGGCGATGCTAGGAGAAACGCGCCTGCGCCCAAACTGGTGACGCCCGGCTCCATGAGCACGTGCACGTTGGCCGGAGGGTGCCGAAATGCTTTCCGTCGCCAGACCGACTCCGGACCAGAGATCGGGTCGTGATTTCCCGGCAGGATGTAAACCGGCACCGACGGAAACTCCCCAAAGCTCGCCACAACTGATGCGACGAGGCTCTCCTCAACCTGATTATCCTCGAAGAGATCGCCGGCGATGAGAAACGCATCCACCTCGTGCTTTCGGGCCAACTCCAGTGCGCGGCGAAGCGTCTGCAACCGCGCCTGGCGCAGGGTTTCGCCCTTAGCGCCAAACTGCCGGAACCTCGCCCCGAGCTGCCAATCCGCCGAATGGATGAAGCGGATCACTCCCGCTTAGATCCAGCGGCCCGCAGGAATGACGCCGTTCTTCGGGATGACGATGATCCCATCGCGCACGAAGAAATTGTCGCCGTCCATGTTTTCGGGTTTCCCTTCGGGAGTGATAACCGCGCCGTCGCCAATACGGGCATTTTTATCGATGATCGCCCGATCGATAACGCAGTTTTTCCCGATGCCCACCGGCGGCAAACCATCGGCTGGAGTGGTCTCGTAATAATCGCTGCCCATGATCACGGAACTCTTGACCGTCGCGCCGCTGTTGATGATGGAACGAATGCCGATGACGCTCCGCTCAATGGTGCAGTCGGAGATAATGCAGCCATCCGAGATAATCGCCTGACGCACCATCGCTCCATTGATCTTCGTGGCGGGGAGAAACCGTCGATGGGTGTAAACCGGGTTGTTCGTCTCGAAGAAGGAGAACTCCGGAACGACATCCGTGAGTTTCAGATTCGCCTCGTAAAATGCACGAATGGTTCCGATGTCTTCCCAATAACCTTGGAAAATGTAGGCAATGACCCGGCGTTCTTGAATGGCCGCAGGAATGATGTGCTTGCCGAAATCCGCAAAGTCGTTGTCCAGGCATTCCTCCAGGACTTTGCGGTTGAAGACGTAAATGCCCATTGACGCCTGGTAGAGATCAGCCGTTTCGGGCTGGCCCAGTTGCTTGAGCAGTTCTGGTGGAATGCGCAGGCTGTCGAGCACGTCGTCCTGCTTCGGTTTCTCCTCGAAGCGCGTGATCTTATAATCCGCGTCGCTGTCCATGATCCCAAAATCTTTCGCGGCTTCGCGGACCACGGGGATGGTGGCCAGAGTGATGTCGGCCTTGGAAGCGATGTGATGCGTGAGCAGGTCAGTGTAATCCATCCGATAAAGCTGGTCGCCGCTCAGGATCACGTAATATTCATACGGTTCTTCGAGGAAATACCGCATGTTTTGCCGGACGGCGTCGGCGGTGCCTTGATACCAGTTGTTGCCTTCCGGCGTCTGCTGCGCGGCGAGGATTTCCACGAAGCTCTTCGAGAAATGGTCGAACTTGTAGCTGGCATTAATGTGCCGGTGGAGGGACGTGCTGTTGAACTGCGTGAGCACGTAGATCTTTTTCATCCCCGAGTTGAGGCAGTTGGAAATTGGAATATCAACGATGCGATATTTGCCGCCTAATGGGACGGCCGGTTTGCTGCGATCTTTGGTAAGAGGGTATAGCCGGGAGCCGGCACCGCCACCCATGATGACAGCGAGGGTTTTCCGGACAACGGAGGGGAGATGAAGCTTGTCCACGGTTCAGCATTGACTGAAGCGCTCTAGTTGTCACGCCACAACCTTTCACTTTTCACCCCGCTGCTTTCCCACTACCGTCTGCGCCAATATGTGTGGAATCGTCGGTTACATCGGTCAGGCTGAAGCGTCCCCAATCCTCCTCGATGGCTTGCGCCGTCTGGAATATCGCGGTTACGACTCCTCGGGGCTCGTCACGCTTTTCAATGGGGAAATGGAGATCCGCAAAACGGCGGGTCGCATCGCCAATCTCGCGGAGCTGCTCGAGAAAGAACCCGTCCGCGGCACCGTCGGCATCAGCCACACGCGATGGGCAACCCACGGCCCGGCTACCGATGGTAACGCCCACCCGCACACGGATGCGAGCGGGCGACTGGCGGTCGTGCATAATGGCGTGATCGAAAACTATCAGGTCATCAAGGCGGCTCTCGTCGAGGCGGGCCACACTTTCAAGTCGCAGACGGACACCGAGGTTCTCGCGCACTCCATCGGTAAATTTTACGATGAAGCAGGTGGTCCGCACTCCCAGCAGCGCCTGCTCGAAGCGGTGCGTTCGGCGCTGAAAGGCGTCATTGGCACCTACGGATTGGCGGTCACGCATCTGGATGTTCCCGAGGTGCTCATCGGCGCCCGGCGCGGCAGTCCGCTTGTCGTCGGCCTCGGCAAAGGGGAAAATTACCTCGCCAGCGATCCGCAGGCGATCGTCGCTCACACGCGCGAAGTCGTTTATTTAAAGGACTACGACATCGCTTCCGTTGGCCGCGACACGTTTGCCATTTCCAGCCTCGTTGGCGCGGTCACCGGCAGCTATCAGGTGACGAAAGTCGAGTTCAGCAGCGATGACATCGAGCTGGGAACGTTTCCGCATTACATGCTCAAGGAAATCCACGAGCAACCCACTGCGGTTCGCGACGCCATGCGCGGGCGACTTTCCGCAGAAGGTTGCACTGCTGTCTTGGGAGGGTTGAACATGACCTCCCAGGAACTCCGCTGCGTCGAGCGAGTCGTTTTGACCGGCTGCGGAACGGCCTCCCACGCCGGCCTCGTTGGCGAATACCTCATCGAGTCCCTCGCGCACATTCCCGCGGAAGTGGAGATCGCCAGTGAGTTCCGCTATCGCAATCTCCCGATGAGCAAAGACACGCTCGTCTTCGCCATCAGCCAGAGCGGCGAAACCATCGACACGCTCGCCGCCGTCCGCGAAGCCCAGCGCAAAGGCCAGCGCACCCTCGGCATTTGCAACAACGTCGCCAGCACGATCGCCCGCGAATGCGGCGCCGGTGTTTACATGCACGCCGGCCCCGAAATCGGCGTCGCTGCGACGAAATCCTTCACCAGCCAGGTCACCGTTCTCTCGCTGGTCGCCCTCCTTTTGGGCCGCATCCACCATCTTTCCGCCACGGAAGGTCTCGTCATCCTCAAAGCCCTCGAAGCCATCCCGGATCAGATCAGCCAAATCCTCGAGCAGAGTGAGCACATTCGGCACATTGCGGAGAAATACGCTGCCGCCAAGTCCATGCTCTTCCTCGGTCGCCAATACAACTTCCCGGTCGCCCTTGAAGGCGCGCTGAAGATGAAAGAAATCACCTACATCTCCGCCCAAGGCTACCCGAGCGCGGAGCTCAAGCACGGCGTCATTGCCCTCATCGAGCCAAATCTGCCGAGCGTTTTCATCGCCCCAAGCGACGGGGTTTTCGAAGCGAATCTCAACAGCATCGAGCAAGTCAAAGCCCGTTCCGGCCCCGTCATCGCCATTGGCACTGAAGGGGAAACGGAACTCAGCCGCATCGCAGACGACGTTATCCACATCCCCGCCTGCCCCGATTACCTCAGTCCGCTGCTCACTGTGATCCCGCTGCAACTGCTCGCCTACCACACCGCTGTCGCCCTCGGCCGCGACGTGGACAAGCCTCGCAACCTGGCAAAAAGCGTCACGGTGGAATAAGCGATCTGTCGTTGCTAAAGGCTCGGTGAATGAGTCGCGTCCCGCCGGTGCCTTCATCTTTCCGCTCCATTGCGCTCGTGAGCGGCGAGCGATGCAGCGTCGGCGGCGCGGGATTCAGTGCTAAAATCCCTACTCATCCCACTCCTTCCCCAGCATGAAAAACTACTTCGATAAAGGCACCCCGCTCACCATCTCCATGTGGGATTATTCCTGGCTCAAGTGCGGCCATCCCGGCGGTTCGTTCCACGATCTGCCGCGCTGCGTCGCCGAGGCCGCGGAGCTCGGCTATAACACCCTGCGCATCGACGCCTTTCCGCACTACTACGTCCAGCCCGAGACGCATTTTGCCGCCCAGGGCATCAACCGCCGCATCCGCACCTGGGGCGATGTGCTCATTCCCGAAGGCTCCACTGTGGACGTCCGCCGCAAGGTGATCGAACTGGCCGACCTCTGCCGCCGCCACAACATCTGGCTCGCTCTCGATACCTGGATGTCCTTCGCTGTCATCGGTCCGACCTTACCCAAGGGCGGCATGATCGAGCCCGAGCAGGAGGAAAAGGTGTGCCGTGACTGGGCCGATGCCTGGGTCAAAGCTCTCCGCCAGATGCGCGAGGATGGCGTGCTCGAACGTGCCGCCTGGGTCGCGCCGCTCAACGAAGTGCCTCTTTTCCTCGGGGCCATGATGCGCTCCGTCAAAGTCTCCGACCCCGAGGTGCGTCACGAAGGCCAGACGCATTTCCGCGCCGACTTGCCCGAGCTCGACGCCCTTTTCCAACGCATCAACACCTGGCTCGGCGAAGCCGTCAAAGACGAGATCTCCCGCGACGGCATCCCGCTGGCCTACTCCGCGCTCGGAGCGGAAAACTACGCCGCCCGCCTCACCGACATCTACGACGTGGCCGACATCCACTTCATGCCCGACGTGCTCCTGGCGGACGAAGACAAAATCGCTCTCGAAAAAGCCGGCCCCGGCGCCTCCAAGTTCTCCCTGCACGACGCCATTGACGCCTACGATCTCGCCCTCTACTCCGCCGCTTGGGATCGTGCCCTGCACCGCAATTATTCCGGCATGCTCGCGCTCGCGCACGACTACGCGCGCGGTTCCCTGGCCCACACCACCCTCCCTTCGGGCAAACGCCTCGCCGCCGTGCTCACCGAGCCCTACGGCCCGTGCAACTTCCCCGACCACCCGGAGGTCTGCTGGGAAGCCTACAAACATTGGAACGCGGACGCCGCCCGCATCTTCGCCAGCTACGACTACACCGGCCTCAGCCTCTCCAACCACGCCGAACCGCTCTTCAGTCTCTGGCAGGACACCGACTGGCAACGCCGCTCCAACCTCTACATCCGCAACTCCGTCCGCGATTAAGTGCTCTCAGCCGTCGCTTTGCTCCTTGAGGAGACCGAATTGGATGCGCTGGGATCGTCTTCTTTACTGTTCAGCTCAATCGTGAAGTGTGCTCGGAGAATGCAATCCCGAGGATTCCCATTACCCATTTGGTTACGCATCGCTCCTCATGATAACTGTAGTTTGCCCGGTCCCTGAACTCATCAACGACAGCGGCAGTGTGGAGCGGGCCAGTCTGAGCGTTGCGGTCTCCCTCAGCTACGCCATCGAAGGCCTCGAGATACACATCTCTAGCTTCGAATCGTATCTTCGCGAGTTCCGCCCGCCACCGGGTTATCCCCCAGATCGCCATGAGAAATACGAACAGGAGAAGCGGCTGTGTGCCCTACTTCGATCTGCCACAGGATTCCCCGCTGAGATTGTTTTGCCTCCCACTGAAACACGGTTGCTCAGCGGCATCGCTCTCCATGCAATTTGCGACGGCGCTTATTCGCACCTTTGTTGCGACCTATGCTCCCGCACTTACCTTCCATCGCACATTGTCGTCGAGCCGTGGTCGGGGCTGATCCGAGGTAATCCACACGGGGGCCGAACTGCTCGATGCCCCGAGCACCACATCCTCAGCCATCTATGGGAATGGGTGACCTAAATTTTGGCCGTGAACTCCGGGCGCGGGAAATTATCTGCCCGCGGCCCGCTGCGCAGCCTGGAGGAGCTGGAGCAGATCCTCGGGGTTGAAAGGTTTCGTGAGATGCCCCTTGAACCCCGCCGCAATACTCGCAGATACCACCACCGGTTGTGCGAAACCGCTAATGGCGATGGTATACACGTCTTTGGGCAAATGCGCTTCGCTCAGAATATCCCACCCGGTCCCGTCGGGGAGACTAATATCGGCTACCAACGCGTCGCAGGGTTTCTCTTCGAGCTGTTTCAGCGCCTCCTGCATAGTGCCTGCCACGCGAACATCGAAACCGTGGCGGCTCAAATATCTAAGATAAAAGGATGTCGTCGTCACATCGTCATCCACCACGAGGACGGAATAGGGAGTAGAATTGGCGTCGGCATCAGGGTAGTCCATTACCTATGCATTTCGCACACCGCCATCCGTGAGGTCGTGTGTTTGTTTCGGGGCCCGACTCCGAAATAGCGGTGGCTGACGCAGGTCTTTGAGCTGCTTCCTTTACGTAAAGCACAGCAACTCCACTCGTGAGCGTGCTTTCGACACCTATCCCGGAACCCGGGCGGGGTTGATGCCGTTCGAAAAGGCGGCGCAGCGATCCTGCAAACCGCGTGTCGGAGATCTTCTAGGGAGAAACGAATTCGCTCCATTGCAGGCCATCGGGCAGCTGGAAAGCCGCATACTCGATGTGCAACACGCGCCGGTGACGGGCACTCGTCGAGCGACCCGACGCATGGAGCAAAAGCGGACGCATGAGCAACGCATCCCCGGCTCGCGCGTTGCAAACCACTTCCGGTCGCTCACTGCGCAGCTCCTGAATGCGCTCCGCCGATAGGCGGCCTAAGCGGTGAGAACCAGCGAGTACCCGCAGAGCCCCATTTGACTCATCCGCATCGTCGAGGTGGATGCGAATGGTCAGCATCTGCTCCAGCAACACCATGGGCGGCTGCACATGAGGAATATCCTCCTTCACACTCCACGGCCCGAAATCCGGCATCTCCACCTTCGCCTGCAGTGCCAGCGTTAGATCCTGATGCCACGGCACCAGCCAGTTCGCGTCGGCGGATTTATCAAAATAAATAGCCCGCACGGGAAACGGCTCCGCCTGCAGGTGCGGACGAATGATCTCCAGAAGGCGGGCCGACCGCGCCAGCTGCGCAACGACGGGAAAGCGAAGAAGACCCCGCCGCCCAGCCCCAGCCACAGGCCCCAGCGCCGCCAGCAACTCCTCCTGCTCCGCCGCAGTCATCACATCCGGCACGACCGCAAACCCGTTCTGCTCAATATCACCAATCATAAACCGCAAAAGCAGTAGCGCTGTGTCTCCCCAACGGCAAGGTTACGAAGTAGATGGTTGACGATGGTGCCATTGCCAGAACCCCGCCGCTCATCCTCAGAATCTCCAGAGAATTTCCCTGACTCCGGTGCCGTTGTTCTGCAATTTCCGCCATAGGGGCACCGGCGACGGGCGTAAGCATGGGATTATATTGCGTTTGCCTGCTCCGCGCTTAATTCGAAGTCACGCGAACGCGGGCGAAGCGTTTGCTGGTGGTGACGGTTGAGTCGGTGACGGTGACGCGTTCGAATGTGGCGTCAATGGATTCAGGAACCTCGACCGCCGAGGCATTCACAGCCCAGCCAGTGAGAGCATCGCTGAACTCCACCGCATAGGTAATGCCTGGACTCGAGGCGGGCTTGCGGCGGATGTAGGTGATTCGGAGTTTGCCTGCATCGATGCCGCTGCCGACACTAACCAACGGCATACCGGCAGAACCTGCCTGGGTTACCACGAAGGTGTTGGCTGTGGATAACGAGTTAGCTTGCCCGATGTCGGAGCCAAGCATGTTGAAAGCGTATTTGAGCAGGTTAGCAATGCCGTCACCTGCGGGAGTGAGAAGGTCTTGGGAGCCGTTCGCTGCCAGTCCATTAGCAGCGCGGAAACCTTGCAGGCCATTCAAGGTGGTGGCGTTGGCGACATTGCTGAAACCAGAGTCGCCCGCAGCATTGTTGGCACGGAGCCGATAGTAGTAGGTCGTGCCCGCTGCGCGACCAGTGTCTGAAATACTCGTGGCGTTAGCCGAAGGCGTCGCAATCTGCGTCCAGTCGCTGGAGCCATCGGCGCTGCGTTCCAGTTTGAAGAAAGCTTCGTCGGAAGAATTATCGCTCCAGGTTAGATTGATCTGGGAGGTGGATACTGCTGTCGCGCTGAGAGCTGACGGCGTGGCAGGCGCGGAAACGTGAGGCGTGACGTCAGCGAGCGACGTTCCGACCCGGAGCTCATCAAACGTCATCGCGTTAGCCACGGCCGGGTTGCTCTGAAAGTTCCCCAAACCAGGAAAGTTAATCCCGCTGACCACCACATTTGCTGCCCCGAGCGTTTGGCCGAGAATGGGGTTGATCCATAGGCTAACAGTGTCCGTCGAACCGGCGGCGAAATCGAAACGCACAACGAAGAGCGTAGGTGTATTCAACGCGAGCGGAGCACCGGTGGCCGCTGTGCCATTCAGGCTCCAGCCGGTCGTCGTGTTGCTGACATAGAAATTATCTCTAACGCTACTGCGTAGGTTGAAGCGGAAAGCGTCCGCGGCCGCGCTACTCGTGCTGCCAATAAAACTGACATAGATGCTCGTGCCATCAGGTCCTAGATTTCCTCCGTTGCTCACCCGTTTGGAAAGGAAGGGATCTGTTGTCATGCCACTGTAGATGGAAAGGTTGGCTGGCGAGGCGGCGTTGTTGGCCCTGGCTGCGTTGCCGGAGGTAACCAGCGCTTTCGTTCCCTGGAGATAGGATAAGCCAGCGACAACATTGGTCGTAGCGCCCCAACTCCCTCGCAGCCCAGTGCCCGTGCCCGCTGGATTGCCGCTGGTGTTAGTGGCAGGAAGGCCGTTACCTCCATTCAACCCTCCATCTGCATCCGGATCACTCGCCCCGATGACATAATCAAATGGTTCATAAATGATCAGCCCCCGGCCAGTATGGATCGTCAACGTGACCACCACAGGGTCCGAGGTGCCCGCGAGGCTGGTTGCAGTGAAAGCAGGCGTGAATGTCCCCGCCGCAGTAGGCATTCCGCTCAATACGCCGGTGGTGGTATTCAGAGATATACCGGCGGGCAGGCTGCCACTGGCCAGCGCGTAGCTGGAAGGGTTGCCACCAACTGGATTGCTTGTGGCGGCAATCTGATAGCTAAACGCGGAGTCAAAAGAGCCGGACGCGCTTTGATTGGCAGTGATCACAGGAGGGGGTGGCGCGGTAATGGTCAATGTCACCGACACGGCGGGCGAGGTCCCCATTGGATTGGTGGCCGTGAAGCTTGGGATATAGGTGCCTTGGGTGGTAGGTATGCCGCTGAGGCGACCGGTGAAAGTATTGAAGGTGATGCCGGGCGGAAGAGTGCCGCTCACGTGGGCGTAGCTGACCGGGCTGTTAACGGCGACCAATTCGTAGTTCAAGGCGATCCCAGCCGGGCAGGAGAACGACTGGTTTTCGCTGAGGATGGGAGCTGCGGTGAAAACA
>DASVRZ010000107.1:0-9590 GCA_036388355.1 Chthoniobacterales bacterium
ACTGCGCTCGATCCGCACAAAATCGACGCACAACAGCTTACGGGCGACCAGGTCATCAAGATCAAACCCCAACGCCACCACGTTCTGCGTCAGCTCCTCGGCAGTTTCTTCAAAAGCCATGAACACGCCCGGCTCGCCGAACTCCGCGGCGCCGTGCACGAGGAATTCCATCGCCAGCATCGTCTTGCCGCAGCCCGTGCCGCCGCAGACCAGGGTGGGGCGGCCGGAGGGCAATCCGCCGCCTGTGATGTCGTCCAGACCAGCGATACCGGTCGGCGATTTGCGGAGCGCCTTCATTGGCGAATGGTGTTTCTTCATGATCTGAGGGGGGAAAGTGTGGTGGGACGTCAGATCTGCGGAGCCTGTGCCGATCTGGAGAAGCGTCTCTGCGCAAAAGCGGAGAGGGGAGAAATAGCGCCAGCGGATGCTGGCAGATGAAACTGTCGGGCCAGACAGTTCACGAGAACCCCATTGTTGAAATTCTCATGCATAAACAAGCCACGCCATCATCATAGTTCATGTAGAAGCGAAGTCTTCGGAAATTACTGTAAAGTTTTCAGGATCAAATAATTACGGCGCGCGATTGGGTCTGTTTCCGGCGAAGCTGTCGGGTGCACGTCGAGACCATCTGCGGTGATCGGTGGAGGCGTCCGCGGGTGGGCCAGCTGGCTTTTCCGAGGAATGGCTTCGGCTTGCATCCGGCTGCGGCTGGCCTCACACATCAGGCAAATCAGATACAAAGGAATCTAATGACATGTTAGAGAGACCCACTTCAAACACGGATGGTATCGAAGCTGCCGGTGCCGCAACGCTCTGTTTCAATGCCCATGCAGAACCGCCACACGGCAAAGCGTCATCCGTCGGTGGTTATCACTACCAACTGCCCTCCTTCAAGAAAGGCAGCCGCCTGCTCTTCCAGGGCGACTCCATCACCGACATGAGCTGGGGACGAGACGAGAGTGACCGCAATCATTATCTGGGCCATGGCTACGTGTATCTGATTGCCGCCAGGCTCGGTGTGGATATGCCGGAAGCTCAGTTGGACATCTATAATCGCGGCATTAGCTCGCAAAAGGTCGCCCAACTCCGGCAGCGTTGGCAAACGGACGCGATCGAGATGAAGCCCGACGTTCTAAGTATCCTCATCGGCACAAACGATGTCAGACATGCAGTGCCGCAAGAAAACTTTGAGGCTGACTACCGGGAGATCCTGGACGCCAGCCGGAGCGCGAATCCTGAACTGCGACTGGTCTTGCTGGATCCCTTCGTTCTGCCAACTGGGACTTTGAAAGACGAGAACGAGTGGGCCTCCCGCCGCAGTGCCATCGACGAACTCGGCATCGTCGTTGCCCGACTGGCAAAGGAGTACGACGCGGTCCATATCAAGACCCAGGAGGTTTTTGATACAGCAGCGAAAGCGGCGCCTCCCGAGCAGTGGATCTGGGACGGGCTGCACCCCCTCCCGCAAGGCCACGAACTTATCGCCCGCAACTGGCTCCTGGAAGTGAGTGCCCGCTGGCCTCAGGCCTGAGAAGACCCGGCGAGACAAGCCTACTATTTCTACTTTGAACGGGCGCGGCCGCGTCACGGGTGCCCTCGGCCAGTTCTCAGTTTGAAAACTCCAGCGACCTCTCCATCATCAGCCCGTCACAACGATCTCTATGCACTCCAACCCCCTTTCGCATCTCCGCCCGGCGGCCCTCGAACGCTTCTACTATGGCGCGGCTTACTATCCTGAACACTGGGACGACGCCACCCGCGCTGAGGACGTGAACCGCATGAAAGCAGCAGGCTTCAACTGCGTGCGCATGGCGGAATTTGCCTGGTCGCTGATGGAGCCGCGTCGGGGCGAATTCCACTTCGCTCTTTTCGACAGGGCCATTGAGGAACTCGGAGCACAGGGCATCCAAACGCTCCTCTGCACGCCCACGGCCGCTCCACCTCGATGGCTTTCCGCGCGGCATCCAGAGATTCTACGGATGGACGCCAATGGGCAGCCGTTTCAACACGGCTCGCGAGTTCACGCCAACTACGCCAGCCCCGTCTATCGCGATTATTCCCAAAAAATCACCCAAGCGATGGCGGGACACTTCCGCGATAACCCCCACGTCGTCGGCTGGCAGACAGACAATGAGTTCATGGCCTTTGAGGACCATTCCGAGGCGATGCGCCGCGCTTTTGTAGAGTTCCTGCGCAATAAGTTCGAGCACGACATCGAAGCGCTCAACACAGCGTGGGGCACCTCCTTCTGGGCGCAAACCTACAGCAATTTCAAAGAAATCCAGACACCGCTGGGTCGTCCGGCCGGGCGCAATCCGGCGCATACGCTGGATTATTTCCGGTGTTTGTCCCGCGTGATCGCCGAGTTCCAAGCGGAGCAGGTGGAGATTCTCCGGAGTACTAACCCCAAATGGTGGCTCACCCACAATGGCTGCTTCCCGCGCATCGACTATCGCGAGATCGGCCAGCCCCTCGACGTCCTCAGCTACGACTCCTACCCATTCTTCGAAAATGACCCCGAGAAACGCGCGTCCTCCCACGCCTTCAATCTCGACCGCACCCGGGCGTGGACTGGCAATTTCCTAGTGCTGGAGCAGCAATCCGGGCCCGGTGGCACGGCTGGCTATCTCCACGACAATCCCGAGCCAGGCGAAATGCGGCGCATGACTTACTCGTCCATCGCTCATGGCGCCGACGGGATCTTTTTCTTCCGCTGGCGCACGTGTCGTTTCGGTCAGGAAGAATACTGGTGCGGCATTCTCGACCATGACAACATCCCACGCCGACGCTACGACGAAGCCGTCCAGCTAGGCGAAGAATTCCAGCGCGTCGGAAAGGCCGTAATGGGAACCTCGGTCTATGTCGAGGCCGGCATCGCCGCGAGCGACCACGATGTTAACAATGCCGATGAAGCGTATTCGCTAGGCCTGCCCTCGCCGGCGAAAATGGCTGAACCGGCGCACCAATGGTTGTTTCAACGCGGCTACGCCGTCGGCTGCGTCCATCCCGCGGACGACATCGCTAGTCTCAAGCTACTGATCATTCCCCACTGGGCCGTCTTCCATCCGGCATGGGTTGCTAACCTCGAACAGTTTGTGCGCAAGGGCGGCACGCTAGTGATCGGGGCGCGAACCGGAACGCGCGACTGGAACAACAACGTGGTGAGCGAAACGCCGCCCGGCGTGCTGCGCAAACTGGCCGGGGTTCATGTCCAAGAATATGGAAGGCGAAACGCACCGGAAAAACGCCCGCTCTTCCTGCAGCTGGGAAGTCAGCGCGTTTCCTGCGATCTCTGGTACGAAGCCCTGGGCGCGGATTCCGATGTCGATGTTCTAGCGAGCTGGGAGGGCCGTCACCTCACGAGCCAGGCAGCGATCACCCGTCGCAACCTCGGTGAGGGGCAGGTGATATACGTGGGCAGCTATCTAACAGAAGAACTGGTCGCCGCTCTACTTCCGGAGCTAGTGCAAGCAAGTGAACTACAGCCCCTGTTGCCTGATCTCCCAGCAGGCATCGAGATCCAGCTCCGGGAAAATCACGCCAGAAAGCTCTGGTTCTTGATCAACCACTCAGAGGACCCCGTCCATCTCCACCAAGCTCCTGAGGGCCTGGATCTAGTGACGAATGAAGCTGTCACAGGCACCATCACTCTCCAAGCCAACGCAGTAGCGGTCGTGCAACAATTGACCCGCCACTGACTAAGTTCCCTGAGTAGCGGACCTTGCCAACTCGAATGGTATTCCGTGGGTGTCTCTATTTGAGCCCGATCCCACAAGCCTCCTCGGCCGAAAAATGGACAGATGCATTGGAGGCCGACGCATCTATAATGTGCGCCCATGACCGTGATCCTCATCGAGATACTCCTCATCTTCGTACTCCTCGTTTTTAACGGTGTCTTCGCGATGACGGAGATCGCGCTGGTCTCGGCCAAACGGGGCCGACTCCAGGTGGCTGCCGACGGGGGAGATGCCGGTGCCGCGAAAGCATTAACTCTCATGGAAGCGCCTAACCGCTTTCTTTCCACCGTGCAGATAGGCATAACTCTCGTGGGCATTCTTGCGGGAGCGTTCGGCGGGGCAAATATCGCCGATCGTCTGGCCGGCTCGCTCGCGCCGATTCCCCTCATCGGGGGTGCGGCGGACCAGATCGCCTTCAGTATCGTCATTGTGCTGCTCACCTACTTTTCGCTGGTCATTGGCGAATTGGTGCCGAAACGGCTCGCCATGCAGCGGCCCGAAGGCATTTCCGCCACCATGTCGCGCCCGATGGCTGCCCTCGCCGCGGCGGCCAGTCCGGTGGTCAATTTCTTGAGCTGGTCCACGGATGCGTTGCTGGGGCTATTCGGCGTTAAGCCGGAGAAGGAGAAAGGCGTTACGCGCGATGAGGTCACGGTGCTCATCCGCGAAGGGATGGTCTCGGGCTCCATCGGGCGAGCCGAGTCCGAGATGGTGGCCGGCGTCTTCGATCTCAACGACTTGGAAGTGGCCGGTATCATGACTCCTCGCACTCGCATCCTCTGGCTGCGCCAGGATGCAGCACACGCTGAGGTCTGGCACAAGATCGTGGCCAGCGGGTGTTCGCATTTCCCCATCTTCGAAGAGACGCGCGACCGCGTGGCCGGTGTCGTGTCGGTGAAGGCACTCTACGCGCAGCTCGCCGGTGGCGTGGACGTGCATTTCGCCGATGTGATGACGCAGCCGCTCTTCGTCCCGGAGCGTCAACGTGCCATCCGGCTGCTGGAGAGCTTTCAGAAAACGGGCGTTCACGTGGCTTTCGCCGTCGATGAGTTTGGCAGCGTCGCCGGAATGGTCACCCTCCTCGACGTGCTGGAAGCCATCGTGGGCGACCTTCCGGCGCGCGACGGGCAAAAAGCGGCAGAGATCAAACAACGAGCCGATGGCTCCTGGCTGTTGGATGCCATCGTGGACATCGAGACCCTCACAGAAAAGCTCACCTCCTTTCCGCTGCCCGATGGCGCAGGCGAGAACTTTCAGACCCTCGGCGGATTCCTCACCGACCGGCTCGGGCGCGTGCCTCGTGAGGGCGACATCTTCTCGCACGACGGCTGGGAGTTGGAAGTGCTCGACATGGACGGACACCGTGTGGACAAAGTGCTAGCCACAGAGACCCCCGCGCCAGCAGCGCCGGGGAACTAACACTCCTGTTCCACCCATGATTGCAACACGGCGCAAAAGAATCATCATTGCTCTTGGTATTCTTCTCGCCTTTGGAGGGATCGTCGCATGGCAATGGGATTCCATTTTGCGTGCCTATTTCTTCCACAGAATTCGCGCCGTCACCACGGCTCTTCCGCATTGCGACCGAGTTGAGTTATCTCATCTTCGAGGGGGAGACACGGTTAGCGCCCCCGTTAAGCCGCCAACCAATGCATTTTCGGTTCGGCCTTATGGCTCATATCCTACTGTTCTGAGCAGACAGACACTCTCAGGCATGGAAGCCGAGTCGTTTGCGGCGCTGTGGAGAGCCCAGACTTACGGTCCCCACTTCACCGGGCTTTGTCATTACCCGGTTTATGGCCTGCGCTTTTATTCCGGAAACGAACTCCGATTCGAGACCACCCTCTGTTTCGATTGCTCTAACTTTTACATCAACCTGCATGGGGGCGGCGGCTGCACCGGTTTTGACACGAGCACGCCTAAAGCCCGAGAACTCTTTCTAATTCTTCAACAAGCTTTTCCAGCATCGGTACGTAAGCCGAAATAACTGAAATTGCATTGTGAGCTGCGGCGACTGTTGCCCGATCTCCCCGTCGGTATCGAAATCCAGCTCCCCGAGAATCACTCTAGGAAGCTCTGGTTTTTTGATCAATCACTCGGAGGAAACCGTCCATCTCCGCCAGGCTCCTGAGGGCTTGAATCGAGTGACGAATGAAGCTGTGACAGGAACCATTACTCTCGGATGCCGTGACGGTCGGGCAACAATTGACCGTCACTGAGTAGCGGAGTTGCCAGATCGAAGGGCTTAATTGGAGCAATCCCGATGACGGACCGGATTCCATCGTTACAGCTTCCCGTGCTTGACACTCTTATCCGAACTCTGGAAGGTCGTGCGCGTGGCCCGACGCATACCCCCGGCGCGCGCCTCGAAGCGAGGAGAATTAAACGACCAGCAGTCGCCTTATACGGCCCTCGTGGCCGTAACATCTTACGCCTTCTGCAATCTACTTCTCGTTAACAAATCCATCTCAGAATATGAATCCGGAAGACATTAATCCAGCAAGCTACATACGGCACAGGATGGCACATCAGGAGTTTGCTATGAGACGTATGCGATCGGGCTCCTCTTTGCGTTCCTCATTATCGTCTCTGGTGTCATATTTTGGATTACATCATCCCTACTGCCAGCGGTCTCATCGATACTGCAGCGCCAAGAGCAACTGATGGCGGCCGAGTTGCAGGGGATCAGTAAGATTCCGGACATATCCGCCAAACTAAAAAAGCTAGAGAGCCAAATCAGCCTTCTAACTACTGAATCTATTGATGGACGAATTAGTGCAATTGAAAAAGCCCTATCGGTCGGGAATATCAACCCAGAGGATATTGGTTCACTTCTTGAGGTGAAGAGGGAGCTGGAAATCCTAAAAACTTACATGTTTAGAGACCCGAAGGAGGTGGTCGATCTCAAGGAGCTACAATCAAACTACAGAAATCTACAAGAGCAGTCCAATCAAGCAGCCACGAAAGATATGCTTCGCTCCGAGATTGGCGTGCTTCAGGCCATCGTGACCGTATCATTCACATTCTTTGGACTATTATTTACCGTTCTTTTCGGGTCGTGGTGGTTTATAGGACGCAAGCCAAAGCCGGATTTCGCCACGAAGCCTGTCACTCAACCAGAGGATTAATTTTATGAGCTATTTTGTTACTGTTAGCCTAGATGTGACTAATTCCCGGCCCGACACCTACACCTTGATTGAGGCTGTTATGGCAGAAATCGGCCTTCCGGCGAAAATGAAGGGATCCACTGGAAAGATGCATCCATTGCCTTCAACGACTTATGCCGGAGAATTCATCGGAAGCAGTGCAGCCAAAGTTCGCGATGACTTATCAGAGCTGATTAAAAAGAAGTTTTCGGAGAATAGCATCAAATCCCAGATTTTTATAAGCGTCGGAGGAGATTGGACATGGGGAATTCGTTACACATGAACAATTCGCCTAACGAGGCGACGAAGCGTTAGGCATCAAACCCCGTTTCCGACGCTTGTTTCGGTCACCGACTGCGTTCCGCTTCGGGTGACTAGATAGCTGCGGTGGGATGGGGCGAGTCCGTGTTGAGGTTAGGCACTCGCTACGCTTTTCCTCCAGCGAACAAGGCGGCGACGAGTGCCGTCAAAAGAATCCGCATGAGACACTTGGATAGAGGTGGACAAGTTTATGCCCGAAGAAGTTCCGAGTCTCCTCGGATCATTAGAGGATCATTTCCGGGAGTTACTCGGCATCATCGACATTCGGCAATAAGGCATTATCATCGAGTTCAGCAAACGTGCTCGTTTGGTGCCTAGCCACAATATGCGAAACCCTCAGCAGACACTCATAGACGATCTACAGCAGAAGATTACCATGGCTAACGCGCTTCGAGCACAGTCGCAGCACAACGACATTTCCGACCAGCCTCTCCCAGCGATTATCCGTACGCTTACAGGCCTCAGAGCGGCAATTTCACGCGTAGCTGGCGATGGTTCTGTTTACGGGCGTCAGGTCCAGGAAATCCTTGGGTCCAATACTTATGTGGGCAAGCAGGTGATGATGATCCAAGGCGTTGCCCAAGGATTACTCGACGACGCAGAGAATGGCATGCTCGCATCATACTAGGAATTAATCCACGCTGACGTCTTTGCGAGTTTCTTGGAGATGGCTGACCACCTCTTAGCTAACGGCTACAAAGACGCGGCGGCTGTCGTCGCGGGAAGCTCGCTTGAAGAGCATCTTAGACTTCTTGCGGTAAAGCATGGCGTCAGCTCTAAAGACGCAAGCGGACGCCCCAAGAAGGCTGATCTGATCAATGCTGAGCTGGCTGGCGAACTAGCATACAGCAAGCTGGACCAGAAGAATGTTACCGCGTGGCTTGATCTCCGAAACAAAGCAGCCCACGGCCACTATTCCGAGTATCAAGCTCCACAGGTCACACTCTTGGTGGCATCCATCCGAGATTTCCTTACTCGCTGCCCAGCGTAAGGATTTATGGAGCATGGAGAGCAGCCGCCGGCGCTGCGTCACGGTGATTGCTTTCGCAGACCTACCTCGCAGGGTTCCGCCTGTAGCTGATGCCGACGTAAAATCCTGCCTGATCTAGAAAAGTTCAAACGCATCGAAGTTGATGACGTCGGCTATTGAGATCCGACAGCGCTTGCCGACGAGTGTCACTTCGAAAAGCGTAGCGCATTCGCCATGGTGGCCCTTTACCGTCCCTTACGCGGAGACAGCCGCAATCGTGTGGCAAACGATTGACTGATATGCTCGAATGCCGAATCCAGTGCCCATGTTGAAGAAGGATTCCGGGTTTTTCCATTGGCTGAGACACCCTCACATTCGGAAGTCACTCATCGTGGTGGCCGTGGTGCTGGTGGTTGCCTATGCGGCGGCGGTGATCGGGCTGAACCGGTACTTGAGCAGCGAGAAATTCCGGGCGCGTCTGGCGCAAAAGACCGGTCAGGCGCTGCAGGCGCGGAGCGGGTATTTGCCATTTACCTGGCGGGGATATTCCGCCTACAGCGAAGGCTTTGAAGGCAAAGGTCTGCCGGGTCGCTCGTTGCGCGAGCTCCGCGCTTCGCAGATCTGGGCGCGGATCAATCTCTGGGAAATCTGGCGCCGGGAAGTGCAGATTACGCGGCTGACGGTGGATCATTTGCAAGTCGTCTTCGGCGAAGCGGGCATGCCGAAGCTGACGCAGGATCTCAAGCAGCCGCCGAAAAAAGAGGAGCCGGTGAGCGAGAAATCAACGCTCAACGTGGACATCCGCGAACTCATCGTGAACCGCACCGATCTCTGGTGGGGCGACGATGCGAAATCCGGCGGCGGTCTGTGCGACGTGGTGGCGCAGGCGTGGCCGCATGGGAAAAACCTCGTGGTGCAAGGTCACAAGGGCACCTTCCAGCAAGCCGGTTTTCCGAAGGCGGAGATCGAGACGTTTGCCCTCTACTACGCGAAGCCGGTGTTGCAGATCAACCGGGGAGCGTTGCGCATGGGCGACGAGGGGACGGTGGAGGTGAGCGGCAAATTTGAGTTCACCAAGCCGGGCTTGATGGATCTAAATCTGCAGTTTCGGCGTTGCGACATTGCGCCGTTTCTGCCCGAGGAAAAACGCTCCACGTTTGTGGGAACGTTCGCTGGCGACACGCGTATTCAGAAGGAGCTCGGTGAGGAGAGCAAGCCAAACGCGAGCGGCTGGCTGGAAAGCAAAAACGGCGTGTTGAGCGGGATTCCGGCTCTGGAAAAGATGGCGGCCTTTACCGGAGAAGATCGCTTCCGGAAACTGAAGGTGCATCAGCTCAAGGCGAGCTACACCTGGAAATCGGCGCAGGTGAAAGTGGAAGATCTCGTCTTCGAATCCAGCGAGCTGATGCGTGTGGA
>DASVRZ010000108.1:0-7626 GCA_036388355.1 Chthoniobacterales bacterium
ATGTTTCCTTCTTTTTTCCTGCTCACGCATCTAGGAAAAGACATCTGAGGAATAACTCTGCGCGTAATTGTCTCGAATCTCCATGAACACACTCAACGCCGAACAAGCCGTCAAAGAACGTTACTCCGCCGGGGCCAAAGCCCAGGAAGCTGCCCTCTGCTGTCCCGTGGATTACGATCCGCAATTTCTAAAAGTCATCCCTTCGGAAGTCATTGAGCGCGATTACGGCTGCGGCGACCCGAGCAAATATCTCCGCAAAGGCGAGACCGTCCTCGATCTCGGCAGCGGCACCGGCAAAATCTGTTTCATCGCCGCCCAAGTCGTCGGCGCAGAGGGAAAAATCATCGGCGTGGACATGACCGACGACATGCTGGAAGTCGCCCGCCGCAACGCTCCCATCGTCGCGGAGCGGATCGGATACAGCAATGTCGAGTTCCGCAAAGGACGCATCCAGGACCTCGCTCTCGATCTGGAAAAACTGGACGCCGAACTGCAGACGAACCCTATCTCCAGCGCCAACAGTTTCCTCGCTGCCGAAAACCTCGCCGCCGAGTTGCGGGTCAAATTTCCGCTCGTCGCCAGCGACTCTGTGGACGTCGTTGTTTCCAATTGTGTGCTGAACCTCGTGGAATCGCGCTCAAAAAAGCAGCTCTTCGAGGAAATCTTCCGCGTGCTGAGAAAAGGCGGCCGCGCCGTCATTTCCGACATTGTCTGCGACGAGGAAGTGCCGATGGAGTTGCAAAACGACCCGGAACTCTGGAGCGGCTGCATTTCCGGTGCGCTGACTGAAGAAGGCTTCCTCAAGGCGTTCAGCGACGCGGGTTTCTACGGATTGCAGATCCTCAAGCTCGACGAAAAACCGTGGCAGACCGTCCAGGGAATCGAGTTTCGCTCCATGACGATCGAGGCGCTCAAGGGCAAACAAGGCCCCTGCTTCGAGCGGAATCAGACGGTGATCTACAAAGGCCCGTTTTCCGAAGTGCTCGACGACGACGGCCATCGCATGCAGCGCGGCCGCCGCTACGCTGTCTGCGACAAGACCTACAATCTCTACAAAAAGGCGCCCTACTCCTGCGAATTCGAGTTCATCGAGCCGCTGACCGACATCCCATTGGAAGACGCGCAGCCGTTCGATTGCTCTCGTACCGCCGTTCGACATCCGAAGGAAACCAAAGGACAGGATTACAAAGTCACCACCGTCGCCGCCGCGTGCTGCGATGCGGGCGGCTGCTGCTAATCGCGCCTCAGAACCGGCGTTCAGCGAGCTTTCTTGGTGAAGAAAAGCCGACAGCCGCTAGTATCTCCCATCCAGAAGTCCTCCGCCGCCCCTTTTGATTAGTATCGATTAGTGGTTTCTTCTCTCCTCCTTAACCAAGATTTAAATATGTCGCAGTCTCAGTCTCAGAACATGGAAAACATCGTCGAGGGCATCACCGCCACCTCGAAAGCCGTCTCCTCCCGCCGCACCGCTCCGTGGGATTGGATGGTCGGTGAATTTTTCGGCACCTTCCTGCTCGTTTTCTTCGGCTGCGGCAGTGTCCACGCCGCTGTCCTCATGGGCGCGCAAGTCGGCGTCTTCCAAATCGCCATCGTCTGGGGGCTCGGAATTGCTACGGCAATCTACCTCACCGGCGCCCTCAGCGGAGCGCATCTGAACCCGGCCGTAACCCTCAGCATGGCCGTCTGGTCCACCTTCCCGAAGAAGCGCGTCATTCCCTACGTCATTTTCCAAATGCTCGGAGCTTTCCTCGCCTGCGCAGTGCTCTTCGGCATCTTCGGCGACAGCCTCAAGGTCTATGAAGCCACCAACGGCATCATCCGCGGACAAGCCGGTAGCGAAGCCACCGCCATGGTTTACGGAGAATATTTTCCGAATCCAGGTGGCAAACCTCTCGACGAGGCCGCGCGTTTGAAAATGTCCATGCCCGCCGCCTTCTTTGCGGAATTCATTGCCACGGCCATTCTCCTCCTCGTCATTTTCTGCGTCACCGACGAACGCAACAAGACGCGACCGCAAACCCTCACCCCGGCGACCATCGGCCTCACCGTTACACTGCTCATTTCCCTCATCGGGCCGCTCACCATGGCCTGCATGAATCCCGCTCGGGATTTCGCGCCGCGACTCTTCTCCTCCGTCGCAGGCTGGGGCTCGATCCCCTTCAGCGTCAACGGCCTGGGCTGGCTCACGGTTTACATCATCGCGCCTCTCCTCGGCGGACTCTTCGGTGGAGGCATCTACCGCTTCTTCTTCGCCCCCGGCTACCAGGAAACATGAGCCGATTCGCCGCGACGCTTCAGGCCCATGGACTCGAGTTGCGTCACGCTCGAACCGAGATCTTGCAGATCAATGTGGGGAAACTTTGCAACCTCACCTGCAACCATTGCCACGTAAACGCCGGCCCCAAGCGGAAGGAAATCATCACCCGCGAGACGATTGATCAAATCCTCGCCTGGCTGGAAAAAACGGACATCGGCACCGTCGATCTCACCGGCGGAGCGCCGGAAATGATCCCCGACTTCCGCTATTTCGTCAGCCGCGTGCGCGGAATGGGACGCAAGCTCATCGACCGCTGCAACCTCACTATCCTGCTTGAACCCGGCTTCGAAGGGACCGCCGAATTCCTCGCAGAGCACGAAGTGGAAATCGTCGCCTCCATGCCCTGCTACTCCCGGGAAAACGTGGACGCCCAGCGCGGCAACGGCGTCTTCCAAAACAGCATCGCCGCCCTCCGGCTCCTCAATTCCCTCGGCTACGGCATCAATCCCAAACTGCCGCTCCACCTCGTTTACAACCCAGGTGGCGCGTTTCTTCCCGGACCCCAAGCCGAGCTGCACGCGGATTACACCACTGCGCTGCTCGAAGATTTCGGCATCCGCTTCAACAACCTCTTCACCATCACCAACATGCCGATCTCCCGCTTCGCCTCCTGGCTGAAGCACAGCGGCGAACTGGAAGGTTACGAGCAACTCCTCTTCGACTCCTTCAACCCGACGACGGTGGACGGCCTCATGTGCCGCAACACCCTCAACATCGGCTGGCGCGGAGAGGTTTACGATTGCGACTTCAACCAAATGCTAGGCATGCAATGGCGCAACGGCTCCCCCACTCTCCTCTGGGACCTCGATCCGGAGCGAGTAGAAAACCGCCCCATCCTCATCGGCGACCACTGCTTCGGCTGCACAGCCGGCTGCGGCAGCAGCTGCGGCGGCGCATTGACTTGAACGTCGAGTGTGGGGCGATTATAGCCGTGCAGCTCCCTCATCATCTATGCATCTCGAACTGACAAATCTTCACCCCCTCCCGGTCTTTCCGAAGGCCGAGGCACTAGCTCTCGGCATTCGCTTCGGTTTCGAAGGCGGCACTGCGCATAAGGTCGATGGCAGGTATCACATTTTCACCACTGAATGCTTTGATGAGCCCAAGACTGCCGCCTCCCGGCTCGTTCGCTACGATAGCGAAGACGGCGTTCATTTCCGCCGCGGGGAAATCATTCTCGATTGCGAGGGAGACTGGCATGACCCGGCGACTTATTGGAATCCATGGTCGCCGATGACGGTGTTCGACGAAACAACCAACCGTTGGCATCTCTTCTATGTTCACTACGTGCGCAAGCCGGGCTCCGACCAACCCTACAACATGACCGGTCGCATGGCGCGGCTCGAAGCCACCTCCCTCGGCCGCGCGGGCATCTCCGGTGAGTGGCAACGGACCGGCTACATCGACTTCGCAGACGAACCCGATCCTTGGGAAGGCTCCTGCAAGGTCGTTTCATTTTTCCCTTACCGAGCAGCTGATGGGCGTTGGTGGGCCTTCTATGGCAGCAACAATGCCCCGGAATTTATCCCGCCCTCCGATCTTCCTCAGGAAGGGAGCACGATGAAGTTCTGGGTCGGCCTAGCAGAAGGGACCTCCATCGACGGTCGCTGGACCCGTCACACGGCGCTGAATCCCGTCCTCATGGATCCGGATTTCATTGAGAATCCGGTCGTTACTCGCCTGGCAGAGGACTTGTTCGTGAACTTTTACGATGGCGGCAACACCCATGCTATTTCGTATGCCACGTCACGAGACGGCATCCATTGGGAAAAGGAACAACTCATCTCTCTTCCCGAAGCACCCGAGTGGCTGAAAGCACTACGCACTCCGCTCTGCATCATCCCTGAAGGCGGCGACAACTACTCTATCTTCTTCACAGCTTTTGACGGCGTGAACCCAGACCAAGTGGTGCCCCACTGGCATGACGGCTATGGCCACCTGGCCCGCGCCGACGTGCGTCTCGTGCGCTGATTTTGGACGGGAGAGATCTCGAGGGCTGTCATCCGGGCAACGCCAAACCCGAGGCTTCGCAATTGACGCTCTGCCAGTGAAGTTCAGCATCGGTTCGAACTTGGGGAGCACTAAATTTCGTCCGGAGTGCAACCCGATAGCTAACCCAGCCTCGCAGAAGTTTATTAGGTGTTACTCATCACGTCTCGCAACTTCAGTGCCGACGGTTCGCCTTGGTCTTTTGCGACTCGATCCTGTATTTCCCCCGAATCATCCAATGAGGTCGGCCCCTCGACCGAGTTGAAAGCTCCGCCTAAACCTCGTGCTCCGCAACGAGAGCTAGCGCTTCTTCATAACCGCCGCCGAAATCGACACGGGTGATGTCTTTATAGTTGTAGCGACGGGTTCGCTCCCACTTGGCGGCGGGGTTAATCTCTTTCAGGACCACCGTCTTTGCAGTCAGCTTTTGCACCCGGCCAATGAAACACAGATCTGAATACATGATCTCAAGATGGAGCGTGATGAGGGGGAAACTGGCGTTGGCGGTTTCGAGTAGGGTCGCGAAACTGGATAGATCGATATTCGGCTGTGGCGCGGGCAGATTGCCCTTCAGCTTGAGTGCGCGATTGAGGAAGAATTCAAAATCGTCTCTGATCCGATAACGGCGAATGTCCGATCTTCGCACCACACTGTAGCCGTTGAGATTGATGTAGTTGGAATCAAGCGCGTGAAGCATGACAAATAGTTCGCTAACGCCAACGACGTAACCCTCTATCTGGTCCCCGATGTCAGGGGACAGTTCTATTCTAACGATCCGATCGTTGCCCATCACGGCCGCGAAGTTCTTGCGCCACTTATTCATCTTCCATTTTCTCGGCGCAGGCTTTGTATTCTTTGTCGCACTGGATACAAAACGGGACTCGGTCTCTGCTGTTGTAAAAGCTGTTTCGTTTAAGTGAGACCCACGGAGGGACGGCATTAGGGAAGCGGGCATAACAGTGTTCCGTCGGCTCCGCGAAGTGAAGCAGAATCGGTTCTTTTTGTTGATATGCCGTTGTGAATACTAATTTAGTTTGATGCAGAGAGCAGATCCCGGAGGCTTTCGCTTTTTCACGCAACGCCCTAGCTCGTTCTTCCAGCTTTTCACCTGTCGCACAGCTTGCAAAAGCTAACGTCAGGATTGCAGCGGGGATTGCGTGGATCTGACCTCGGCCGCAAAGAGCATCGAGACTCCGTGCTAGGCGGCGAAAGAACAGTCTCAAGGCAGCGAGCGTTCAGTGGTATTTTTCACAGACAATAATTGGTATTCCGTCGCGGCTGTTCCACTCGGAAGCGAGGTAGCAATAGCCGTCTGCAAAATCATCCAAGCCTATGCGGAGCTGAGGTGAGCCCAAATGTGGGTGAATTTCTGTCTTCCAAAATTCGTAGCACTCGCGGAGCGGTATCCATCGATAAGGCATTCCGACATCGACCATTACAAATTGGGCAGGTCCAGTTTGTAGCAGGTTTTTGATGTCGTTTGCTGTAAGTTGCCGAATACGCGAGGTCGTTGTAAATCCGTCTTCTCGCCACAGCTGTGTAAGCGGAATTTTGGTTACTATTCCAAGAGCAGCGTCCATGAGCTTAACCGTAGAGAATCAACTCTGTGGAGGGTGAAGAATATTTTCCACTGCTTCCGTCGCGGCTTTGGTGCCGACGCTGGGGCGGGCTTGGTCTTTAGCCACTTCCACCTGCACGTCGTGTTCTTTCCGCGCAGGGATGAGGCCGATCCCGGAGGCGTGATGCGCCATGGCCTGGCTGTCGGGTGCTAACAACATGGCGACGCCGTGCCGGGTGGCGGTCTGGATGTGGGCGTTGACCTCGTCGTCGCGGCGGGTGGCGGTGGACGGGTCCACGTCGCGGATGTAGATGGCTTTGATCCGGTCGGGGTACAGCGTGGCTGCCTCGGCGTAGAGCCCGGCGTCTTGCTGGCCGGAATCGCCGATGAGGAGGAACGGGAGATGGGGAAATTCAGCCATGATCTGGAGGGCGCGCTCCAGCTTGGCTCGGTGGCCGCGAGGCTTGATGAATTTCGTGCGGTCGATCCCCCAATCCAAGAGAAAGGTGGGACCTTTCGGGATGTCGTTCAACGCCATGAACTCGCAGAGCAAATCATACAGATTCCACGGCGAGCTTGAGACGTAGAAGATGGGATTCACTGGGCGGCCGACCATTCCTCTAGCGAGAGAGGCATAGAGCGCGGAGACTCCTTCCAGCGGCTTCCGCGTTTTGGCGTTGCGCGCGAAGGTGAGCTTCGCCGCAGTGAGGAGGCGGGTCATGTTCGTCTCGATCACGGTGTCGTCGAGATCGCTGATGACTCCGAATTCGGCGTCGGCTCCCGGCGCGAGGATGTCGTGGCTGGCTATGAGTTTCTGGCCTTGGACTTCACAGCTAGCTTCCGCTTGGAACCAAGTCGTTTCGCTAGTGGCGAAATGCGGCAGCTCGGCATGATAGTAGCCTTCCTTATCGGTGTGCACGACCTGCTCGACGCCTTCGAATCGAACCCGCACCGCGACGTTGGGAACTTCGTTCGTGTTGAATTGGCGGAAGCTGTTTAGCAAGTTTCGCCAGACGTTCTCGGTGTCGGTGAGGCCGGCCCAAGATCGGTTTGCCAATACGCGGCCGGAGGCGAAGATCTGTGTCGAAGTGGCATAGCCTTGGTAAGCAGAGATGCGCATGGTTTATCTTAGCACAGATGGCCTGTGGGGCTTTAACGCCTCTGAGCTAGGATTTGTGACCAACTTCGAGAAGCCATCCTGATCTACCCACAGGCAGCTTCCCTAGTCTTGTCCTCGCTCGGCTTTCTCCCCGCGCGGTTCGACGTGAACTAGCACGTCGGTAATGAGGCCGTTATGTTTGATGATAGCTTCCTTCACCTCGTGCGCAATTCGGTGGCCTTCGCGGACGCTAATATCTCCATCGACGACGAGGTGAAGATCCATGAAATATTCCAGGCCCATTTTGCGCATGCGGGATTGGTCGAGTCCGATGACTCCACGGACGCTCTCCGCTGCTTCGCGGGCGCCGGCTTCGATCTCGGGATCGGGGGCGGAATCCATGATCTCGTTAATCGCCGGACGCATGCGCTGAATGGCCGTGTAGCCGATGAAAAAGGACGCGAGCAGCGCCGCGAAATCGTCAGCGTTTTGAAAGCCGTGACCTCCGATCAGCGCAATTGTAATGCCGATGAAAGCAGCCACCGAGGTGATGGCGTCGCTGCGATGATGAAAGGCGTCTGCAATGAGCGCGCTGCTCCCAAGTTTTCGCCCGCGATGCGACATCACGCGGTAGATGATTTCCTTCACGAGAATGACCGCGAC
>DASVRZ010000109.1:0-1874 GCA_036388355.1 Chthoniobacterales bacterium
ATGAGCAGATTCACCACCAGGCGGAGAATGCTCTGATCCGCGTCTTCCGTGAGCCATCCGAGCCGCCGCACGGAGAACCCCGCGACAATCGCGAGGTAAACGGGCGCGACCAACCCTAGCAGCAGGAGATACGATGTCGGCATCGGGAGAAGAAATGACAAAGGCTGGATTCCGGTGAGGAAGCCAGCCTTTGAAAAAAGTCGTTGTGTCTAGGGACTGCGCGTTAGCGAACCGCGAGCAATTCCACCTCGAAAATGAGCGTTTCGTCGGGTCCGATATCGCGACCTGCGCCGCGGGAGCCGTAGGCGAGTTGCGAAGGGATGAAGAACTCATATTTCGAACCTTCGGACATGAGCTGAACGCCTTCGGTCCAGCCACGAATCACCTGATTCAGCCCAAATTCAATCGGCTCTTTGCGTTTGTAAGAGCTATCGAACTCGGTGCCGTCGAGGAGCGTGCCGCGGTAGTGAACCTTCACGGTATCGGTTGCCTTCGGCTTCTTGCCGGTGCCTTCGGTGTGAACCTTGTATTGCAGACCGGTGGAGGTGGTGGTGATGCCTTCTTTTTTGCCGTTTTCAGCAAGGAAAGCCTGTCCTTTTTCGAGTGCGGAGTTTGCCATAAAAATCGTCTGGGGATAAAAAAAACAACTGGCGGAGAGTGAGGGATTTGAACCCTCGATACCCTTTTGAGGTATGGCGCTTTAGCAAAGCGCTGCTTTCGACCACTCAGCCAACTCTCCGTGTCAGTTGTGGGGCAAATAATACAGGCGCAGCACGGAGCGTCAATCTATGATTTGCGCAGGAAAAAATCTCCGCTGGTGAGCCGCTGATAGGCCACTTGGAGCCAGTAAGAAAGGATCAACGCTACGGGCAGCAGCACGAGCAAATAGTAGAACTGGCGCACCAAAGGAGTCGGCGCAGGGAGGAGGTTTTCGCCAATGCGGAAGACGATGCGATGGCTTAGGTAGAGAACAAACGAGGCGGTCGCCAGGGAGCTGATGCCCTTCGCTGGGAGCAACGAGGCCATCTTGCGAGCAAGGACGATGAGCCAAGGCAGGGCGGCGCCAAACCAGAGGAGGATCCAGGCCACATGCAGCGGCTGCTCGTCTTGCGGGGCGATTTTCCAGGTGAGAAACGACACGGCTCCGAAGACGATGAGGAAACCAACTTTGTGTCCGAACGAGGGTTGAAGAAACCACGTCCGAACGCGCGGTGCTTGCGTGAGGAGAATGCCAAATGCGAAGGCGACAAGATTTGGAAAGAGCCGGGGGTCAATCCCCTGGGTGGAAATCCTCAGGAACGACAACAACATCAATAAGCCTGCCGTGAGCGCGCAGGTCTTCCAGACGCTTGGCTTCCAAAGAAAGAGCGGCATCAACCCGTAGAAGAGGAAGATCATGGAGACAAACCACAGCGTGAGCAGGTTCCAATTGATCAGCGTGTTGATTAGGAAGGCTGACCGCCAGAATAGAGCTGGCTCGATGAGCCCGAGACCCAGAAAACCGAGCAACGCCAGCAGATACAGCGGGTAGATTTTTAGCAAACGCCTCTTCAGGAAACGGCCCGTCGAAGCCAGATCTGTAATGGTGGTTTGACTCGCCAGCAGATAGCCGGAGAGGAAGCAGAACAACGCGAGTGCCACCCGCGCGAGCCATCCGGCGAGGGAACCAGGCAGTTGCACCAGCCACACTTCCTGAATGTGGTAGTAGGCGACAATGTAGAGCACCGCCGTCCCTCGCAGCAGATCGAAAGTAAGATCGCGCGGCGGTTTTTGAGGGGCAGACACAGCGGATTCCTTGGTGAAAACTACCCGCCCTAAGAACCCGCCTATCGGTCCGCCGCAACGGGTGCCGCTGGTGCGGGAACGTCCAGCTT
>DASVRZ010000110.1:0-37632 GCA_036388355.1 Chthoniobacterales bacterium
CCATGCCCGGCGTTGGTCATGGGTTTCCAGGCGAAGAGCAGGCGGAAATAAAGAAGTGGATCGAGACGATCGCCATTCCCGCTCTCACGGCCAAAGGGCCCTAAGGGCACGGAGAGTTCAGGGTGGCAGCCGTGGAGACAACACGGAGTAGCACGTTGCAGCCAGACGGTTGACCTGAGAAATGGGAGAAAACAGACTGCCCCGTGCAATACACCTCTTGATTACACCTGCCCCCCTTGTTCTACTTGCCTCGACTGGAAGAACACCATTTCCCCTTCATCTGTCACCGACAGCTCCTATTTCTACTCTCCTAAGCTATGAAAGAATACCACGTCGCCTCCAACGGAAAGCAAAGTGGGCCCTATTCCGAGGAAGTCGTCAAAACAATGTTAGCACAAGGACAATTGCAAAACGCTGACCTTTGCTGGACGGAGGGGACGCCGAACTGGGTCTCTCTGGATTCAGTTTTTCCGAATGCTTCGGGAGTTCCACCGCAGGTCCCGCTGCATCATCTGGAAGCATCCTCACAGGTCCAGACGGCGGACTATGAGGAACTCCGGAAGACGTATATTCGGCATGAAGCCTCAGTGAAATCGATTGGCGTGCTCTATATCCTGGGAGCGACGCTCATCGGGATTGGAGCCGTGGCGTCGTTCTTCGACAACTCGGAAGACTTGCCTACCAAAGCTGGCATAGGAATTTTCTTGCTCCTGCTGGCCGCTGCGCAAATGTGGACTGGCTTTCGCGTCCGCAAGCTGGAGAAAGGTTCACGCGTGATGGTGGGAGTTTTCTCGGGGCTGGGTTTACTTGGCTTTCCCATCGGCACTCTCATCAGCGCCTACATCCTCCATCTAGTGTTTGGGAAGAAAGGCAAGGTAGTTTTTTCCGACGAATACAAAGAGGCCATCCTCGCGACTCCCCACATCAAGCACAAAACGTCAGTGGTCATCTGGGTTCTCATTGGCCTTCTGGTTTTGTTCCTGTTGTTTCTTGGCGGAGCTGTTCTTTTCTCAAAGACATAGGAGGAGCCGCCTCCTTTTTCCTACCTTGATGCCCTTGGTGCCTTGTCGGTTAATTTCTTCCCTCCCTTCCGGCGCTTGGGCTATGGCCGATGATGCGGCGATATTGTTTGTTGAAGTATTGCGGGTTCGGGATACCCACTTCCCATGCGATTTCTTTGATGGATTTTCCTGAGGTAAGCAAAAGATGCTGCGCGATCTCGATCCTTCGCTGAAGGATGAATCGGGAGATACTCATGCCATATCGGGTGCGAAAAAGACGGGCCAGATAGTCCTGCTCAAGCCCGGCGTTCGCGGCCAGCGCAGAGAGGGTGAAGGCAGTTGTTAACTGTGCCTCGATGAGTTCAACCAGTTTCTTCAAGGCGGCCTCCGATCTCATGGCGAGAGGTCGCTGCTCGCCGGTGTCACCAGGCAACAGAGCGAGGCGCAAAATGACCTCCTGCAAGGCTGCTGCCGCGCCGACCAATGCAGTTTCCCCGCCAGCACCTAGCGATCGACGGTAGAGTTCGATGACGCTACGCAATCGTTCCGCAACCCACGTCACGTGCGGGCCGCCGGGAATGTGGGACGGAAGGGTGATGACATCGCCGTGGGTGGCACGTTGGTGAAAATGGACACACAGATGCGTGCCATTCCCGACCACATCATAGCGGGAGACCACGCCAGGAGCGGTGAAAGTGACATCGCCCGCCTGCAACGCGATCTCCTGTTTTCCGAGGAGCAGCCGGGCTTGGTAGTCGTGGAGATGAATACACGCGGTGTCGTCCCGGTAACGCACGTCGCGGTTGGCTTCGCTCATGGGAAATCGCCCGGCTTTGGCGACGCGCAGATCGTGGTTAACGAGAAGTCGGAAGGGCATCTTTTCCGGAATTTCTACCACGGATCACGATTTGTTTCACCTCATTCCCTTGGCGAACTGGCTCCAGGTAGGCGAAATCAAGGTCATGCAAACTACCACTGAATCTCCCTCCGACATCGCCGCCTTCTTTGAGGAGAACGGCTACTATCTCGCCCGCGGCGTATTCGCGCCGAATGAACTGAGCGAACTCGAAAACGATTTCGACCGCATAGTTGACCAGCTCCAACGGGGCAAGGAACAAGTCGATGCACGCTGGACCGGAGCCGCCATGGAACGCCTCGGCGCCCTCGGCACGTCCGTCATCCACACCCACAATGTGCAAACCTTCTCTGCCACTTGGCTGCGTGCTCTGATGCACGAGAAGTTTCTGGGTGGAGCCAAGGCAATCCTCGGACCCGACGTCATCCTCCATCACTCGAAGCTGTTCATGAAACCGCCGGGAAAAGGGGCTCCATTTCCAATGCATCAGGATTGGGAATACTTCCCGACCGTAAACGACACCATGATTGCAGCCGTGGTCCACGTCTCAGACGCGACAGACGACATGGGTTGCTTCCGGGTTTATCCTGGCAGCCACAAGCTGGGCCGCCGCAAAGGGATGCAGGGGCAGGGAAGCGGCGAAAATCAGGAGCTGGTGGAGAAATATCCCTTGGAAAACGCGACCGTCCTCGAGGCGCAGCCGGGAGATGTGCTCTACTTCCATTACTTCACCCTGCATGGGTCAAAGCCAAACATCTCCCCAAAGACCCGCAAAACCGTCCTCGTGCAGATGCACGCCGGCGATGACGAAATCGAGGAAGGCAACACCCACCCCAACGCCCGCCTGGCTCTGAGCGGCTGGAATAACCGCATTGGCCGGAAGGCTGCAGGAGAAGCGTAACAAACAACGCACCCCACGTTTAGCCCGGCCTACAAATCAGCTCCTCGCGCAAGTGAGGAGCTGAACGGCATCTACTCATGCCTCAGATTGGACAAATGGTTAAACTCCGCAGGTCACTCACATGATCGACATCCTTTCGATGGTTCATTTTCAGCCGGGACAACCGATTGATCTCACACCTGCCCGGTGGCTCTGGTTTCCAGGCGAACGCACCTTACAGAACACGGTTGTTCTCTTTCGTCGCGAGTTTTCGCTAGATCAAGTCCCTGTCCAGGCGGTTGGTTGGCTGGCAGCAGATAGCCGTTACCGGTTGTATATCAACGGGCAACGTGTGCAGTCCGGCCCGGCGCCTTGTGACCCACGGGACCAGGAAGCGGATCCTGTAGATCTCGCGGGTTTTCTCGTTTCGGGTCCTAATACCATCGGCATCGAAGTTCTCTATTTTGGGGTCGGCGATGGAACGTGGCCGCTGGGTTTGCCTGGTTTGCTATTCTCTTTGGAGATTCTCTCCCTCAACGGTCAGCGGCTTCATGTGACTAGCGATGCAACCTGGCGTTGTCATATCGACCGTGCCTGGATGCCAGGGCGTTATAAGCGGTGGTATCTTCGGGCGCTGCAAGAAATTGTGGATACGCGCCTGCATCCTCAGGGATGGATGCAAAGCGGGTTTGATGACGGTGAGTGGCTCACTCCTTTGGAACTGCCGGGGCGCGCCAATCAACCTTCCCTGGCAGCTGGGGTCATTGAATACATGACTGACATCCAGGCATCGTCGCGCAGTCGTGGCGGTTGCAGCACAGTCCCGCTGACGTTGCGAGCCCGCTCCATTCCATTACTGGATGAATCAAAGATCGTAGAAGGCGCGTGTGTTGAAAGTGGCATCATGCACTGGCAACGCGACCCGGAAGACTGGTTCGAATTCCGGATCAAAGACTCCTTTCGAGCCGAGCGGAAACCGATGTTGGCCCAGACACCCGATGGTGCGTGGGTTGTCCCCACCACTGCGCCGAAAGAAGGACAATATCTTACGTTTGCCCTCGAAGTGGAAGAAGTCGGGTTTCCGTATTTGGAATTCGATGCGCCTTCCGGTGCGATCATCGAGATCATTACCCAGGAAAGCCATGACCCGGTGAACGGGCCTGAGTGGCTGGACAGTCACTACTATCGGTGGGGCCGAGTGATTGCGCGTGGTGGCGCGCAGACGTTTGAGGCCTTTGATTATGAGAACACGCGTTGGATTCAAATTCACGTCCGCAGCCCCCATGGAGATGTTCTCTTGCGTCGGGTCGGTCAGCGGCGGCGGCGCTTTCCCTGGCCGCAAAGCCCGGTTCTTCAGAGCGCTGAACCCGCTCTAAACCGACTTTTTGCGGCGTCAATCAACACGTTGCACAACTGTGCAGACGATCATATCTCGGACGGCGCCGGTCGAGAAAGGCAGCAGTATTCGGGCGACGTCGGACACCAGCTGATCTCCATTCGCCACTTGTTCGGTGTGTGCTCGCTTCCCGAACGCTTTATCCGCACTTTCGCGCAAGGACAGATGAGCGCAGGCTACTTTCTGGATTGTTGGCCTGGGTATAATTTCCTCACTCGTTTCATTCAACGCGAGCTGGGGTTATCCAACTGGGGGCCGATTATCGACCATGGTGTTGGTTTCGTTTTCGACTGCCATCAGCATTGGATGGAAACCGGTAACCTGGAGGTATTACGCGACGTCTGGCCGCGCTTCAAACGGCAGATGACGTTTCTGACGAGCCTTCTCCGAGAAGATGGTCTGCTCGCGGTCGAAGACATGGGCATCCCCTGTATCTGGATCGATCACGACGGTTTTTCGCAGCAGCGTCACAAGAGGTGCGCTTTCAACCTCTACGTCGTCGCTATGTTGCGTCATGCCATGCTCCCTCTCGCCCACGCCTTCGACGATCCCGAGGCGACGCAGCAAGCGGAAGCGTTCGCGGACAAGGTCTACGCGGCGACGGTCGAAACCTTTTGGGACGCCAACCTTGGTTTGTTTGTGGACAATTTTCCGTGGCTTGCAGAGGAAGGCGGCCCGCGGACCCATGATCGCACCCTCGCTACTGCGGTTGTATATGGCCTAGTGCCGGATAATAACACCGCTGCCATCAGGCAAGAACTGACGGAATTTCCGACGCGTTGCGGTCGCAGTTTCCCTCCCAACGCAGTTCATCGTTTCGCCGCGCTTGCCGAACTTGGCCGCACGGACGCGATTGCGAAGGAATTGCGCGAAATATGGGCTTCTGATCCCTCTGTGCTCGAAAACGGAACCCTCGGCGAATGGTGGAACCCGCAACCCGATTCCACGATGGAGTGGAGCCACTGCCCGATGGGCGCTGTCAACGCGGCCATTCAACATTTTTGCGGCCTGCGTCCCACCAGCCCAGGTTACAAGACCTGGCTCATTCGTCCGCAGCTTGCCGACTTGGATGATCTCTCCGTCGACGCTCACACTGTCGGCGGTTGCTTCCGCTTCCGGTCTCATCAATCTGTCGAGAGTCAGTCGCTTAACATCGAAGTGCCGGACGCTGTGGGGCCTGGCGAAATTCACCTTCCCGCCGGCAGACGGCTCGTGGCTGAGCCAGGTGCGAAACTGGAGTTGAGCTGGTCAACGCGCTAGGCACCGAATACCCGGGATCTTCTGATTCCTAGCGGTGGCTAAGGGAACGCTTTGGTGGTTCCTCTCCGGATCGACTTAAAGCGGGGGTTTCGCGCGGCGGACGGTGGCGGGGGAGCCGATGGCGTAGCAGTCGTCAGGAAGGTCTTTGCTGACGACGGAGCAGGCGCCGACGACGCAGTTGTTTCCGATGGTCACGCCGGGCAAGACGAAGGTGCGCGCGCCGAGAAAAGCCCATTCGCCGATGGTAATTTTGGCGGTGAGGAGCGGGCGGGTTTTGTCCTGCATGTCGTGGGTGCCGGTGCAGAGGTAGCATTCCTGGGCGACGGTGGCGGCGAAGCCAATTTCGATGGGGCCGAGCGAATAGGCGTTGGCGCGGTCGCCGAGGCAGGCGCGGTCGTGCAGGGTGAGATTCCACGGTATCTGGATGCGGGCCCTCGGGTGGACGAACGGAATGCCGTCGATCTTCACACCGAACAGGCCCATGACGAAGAGCCGCCATTTGTTGAGCGGTTTGGGAGTCCAGGCGCAGAGCAGTGTCCAGGCTATCTCCCACGTGAAGATGATGACCTTCTGTTTGAAGGTCCACGGCGAGGGGAAATCAGGAAGGGCGCTTTTCATTTCGGATGCAGGAGACGAGCCACCTCTGTGTGTAGCAGATTGGCGGCGGCGGAGAGTCGGAAATGTTTCTCGAAGGTGGCACGCGCGGCGGTGCGGAAGCTGGCTTTTTGCACGGCGTCGAGGGCGAGGAAACGTTGCAGTAGTTGAGACGTGCCAGCGGGGGTGTTGTCCTCCGCGAACCCGCCGTGGGAGCCGGTGATCTCGCGCCAGATGTTCACCTTTTTCGAAATGAGAACCGGCGTGGAGCAGGCGAGCGCTTCGGCCACGGCTAATCCGAAGTTTTCCTGGTGCGACGGCAAGACGAACGCCTCGGCTCCATACAACGCGCCCCACTTGGCGTCGCCGGTCACCATTCCGGGCCAGAAGACGCGTTCGCTGGAAATGGTCTGCAACTCAGAGGTCCAGCCCGTCTGATCCGGGCCGGCCATCACGAGACAAATCTCGGGATGAGCAGCCGCGATCTTTGACCATGCGTGCAGGAGCATGTCGCAGCCTTTTTTCCGATGAATGCGACCGAGAAAAAGCAGATACGGACGGTCGGCAAGTTCCGGGACCTTGAGCTGAAACGCGTCCGACATCGCTGGCGAGAAGGCTGGTGGATCATCGATCCCGAGTGGGGTGATGCGGTCGTTTCCACGAAGGCTTCGGAAGGAGTGATGCGCTCCCAGCAGTTCTTCTTCGGAGGTGAAAAAGATCGCTTTAGCGTCCCGCAAAACGCGGTAATCCGCCCACGGCCAGAAGAGGTTTTTCTTGAGTCGCTTCAGCCGGAACTGATCGAAATACGGATCGAGCATCCCGTGGGGGAAGACGAAATACGGCTGCCCGGCACACGCGGAACGGACGGCGACGCCGGTGTATTGCCAAAGGGCATGGGAAAAAACGGCGTCGAAGCGCCGGACGTTTTCGTGCAACCACGCCTGGAATCGCGGCGCGTATTTGAAAGCAGTTTTGCCCGGCCCTAGAGCATGCAGCGGAAGTGGGAAATCCCGGATCCAAGCCGCCGATGGATCATCGACGCTCGCGATTTCCACGGTGTGCCCGCAGCGAATCGCCTCGCGGCTGAGCTGGAGAACAGCCTCGCTGGTGCCGCCCTGCCGCGGGTCGATGGAAGAGATGGCGTGCAGGATTTTCATCAATCGACAAAGCCGGTTTGGCGGGTGAAATATTTCGCGTCCTGCGGCAGTTCAGACAGCTCCTTCGCGGGGACGCCGCCGTAAAGCCGGTAGGGAGTGGAGTGCGTTTTGTTAAGGAGCGATTTCGCGCCGAGAACGGAGTAGGCGGGTAGCGAACTGCCGCCGAGGAGAATGCAATCCGTACCGATGAAACAGTAGTCGCCAATGGAAAGCGGGCGAGAGGTTTGGCGTCCGCTGATGATGTCGATGGTGTGCGTGAGCACTTGCGAACGGAATCCTGCAAGGGTGGTGAAACGACCAATCGTCACGCGGTTCGTGCAATCGATGAGGTGGCGATTGGTGATCGCCGCATGCGGGCCGAGGATGAGTTCTGGGGCGCGATCCGGCTCGGCGGCGAAATGTGGCGAGTCGATTTTTGGGAAGCCGGTGATCCAGTTGAGATTATTGATGACCGCCGATTCGCCGAGCTCCACGAGCGAAAGATTCTTCATGAAATTGAGGTGCCCGATTCGCGCGCCTCGTCCAAGCTTCACCCGGCGGCAGAGCAACAGGGACAACCCGACGGAGCTCCCCTCGCCTAGTTCGCAGTTGCACCATTTCTCCAACACCACTCGGCGCATGCTCCACGGGAGGCATAGGCTGAGAAGTTGAAGAAGAAGTTTCATGGTGGGAATCAAGACCGCTAGATAGCGATTTTCATTCCCGAGCCTGCGAAAACTTCTGCGGCGACGCCAGATTTATCGCCGGTTGCGAATCTTCGGAGTGCTGCCGCCTGTTCTCTTGGGAGTCCAGACACCCAGGACGTTGCCCTGAGGATCGTAGGCGACGGTTTTCATCACGCGATCGGTGAGGCCGTATTCATAGACCATCCGCCGGACGAGAGTGCCAGCGGTGTCGTAATGAGTTTCCTCCACAATGCGATCTGAATCTCCATACCGATACAAACTCCGGACGCCGGGTTTCTCTTTTTGATCGAGAAACTGGCCGGATTTGATTTTGCCGTCCTCATCCAGCGTGTAGATGACGTGTGCCCGCCAGGAGCCGTCGGAGTTGAAATAACGCACGTTCGATTCGCGCTTTTCCGAATCGTAGAGGGTGACGGTTTTCGTTTCGTCCGGGTGCAGAATCGTGCTGGCGCGGGTGAGGGAGAGATCCGGCGGCGGCAGCGGCCCCTTCTCGGTGGTGACCTTCTGGGCGTGCACGGCCAATGGCAGCGCGAAAAAAATAGAACAGAGGAGGAGACGTAGCGACATTTGCTTGAAGGGTGGGAGGCGCAGTATAGTCAGAACTCAACTTTCGCGCCACCCATGATCTGGAAAATCCAAGACCGCACTTACCATCTGGAGCGGCGCGGCTGGATCATGGGCATCCTCAATGTGACGCCCGATTCGTTCTCGGATGGCGGGCAATTTGTCGCGTTAGAGACGGCGCTCGCCCATGCGCGGCAAATGATTGCCGACGGCGCAGAGATCATCGACATCGGCGGCGAGTCAAGTCGACCGGGCGCTCAAACCATTTCCCCGGAGGAAGAGAGGCGGCGTGTCCTGCCAGTGATCGAAGCGTTGCGCGCGGAGAGCGAAGTGCTGATTTCGATCGACACCTGCAAGCCGGAAGTGGCCGCGGCAGCCATCCGCGCCGGAGCCAATATCGTGAACGACATCAGCGGTTTGCGCTCGCCAGAGATGCTCGCCGTCGTGGCGGATTCAGGCGCCGGAGCGGTGTGCATGCACATGCTGGGAACTCCGCTCAACATGCAAAAAGAGCCCTCCTACACCGACGTCGTCTCAGAGGTGCGCGAGTTTTTCAGTGCGCAAATCGCTCTCTGCCGCACCTGCGGAATCGACGACGAACGTGTCGTCTTCGACCCCGGCATTGGCTTTGGTAAAACCGTCGAGCACAATCTCGCCCTGCTCCGCAATCTCGCCTTGCTCCGACCTCCCGATCGGCCCATGCTCATCGGCGTGTCGCGCAAATCGTTTCTCAGTAAAATCAGCGGGGGCGACGCGGCCAACGGGCGCTTCTGGCCGACGGTAGCGCTGACGGCTTACTGCCGCGAAGCCGGTGCAGAAATCATTCGCGTGCATGATGTTTTAGCCAACGTCCACTCATTGCGGATGATCGAAGCGATCCACGGATAACATGCGAACGCTCCTCGATTTTGCAAAAGCCAACTGGCAGTCGGCCTTCGAGATTCTCATTCTCGCGGTGGCGATTTATTTCGGCTACCTCTACTTCCGCGGCACTCGCGGAGCCAAGGTGCTCACCGGTTTTGCCCTCCTGTTTCTGACGCTCACCCTCCTCGCGCAAGTGCTCGATTTGAAGGTGATCAGCCAGATCATTCGCAGCCTTTCGGCGTTCCTCGCCATTGCCTTGGTGGTCATTTTCCAACCGGAACTTCGCCGTGCTCTCGCGGCCGTGGGCGGGCATCCCATTTTCTCGTCCAACCGCCAAAAGCAGGAAACGCTCACGCAGCTCACGGACATTGTTTTCGCTCTTGCAGGGAAACAGCTTGGGTCCCTGATCGCTCTCGAGCGGGACACGAACATTCGCAATTTCACGGAGACTGGCGTGGACATCGATTGCAAAATTTCCCGCGAATTGGTGCTGACGATTTTCCACCCGAAGACGCCGTTGCACGATGGCGGCATGGTCATCAACAACGACCGCATCGTTGCCGCAGCCTGCATTTTTCCGGTCAGCGCTCGCGAAGATCTGGATCGCTCGATGGGCCTGCGCCACCGTGCAGCTCTGGGTGTATCCGAGGAGTCCGATGCCATCGCCATCGTCACGTCCGAAGAAACGGCCGCCGTTTCCATTTGCCACCGAGGACGCATCGAGCGGAATTTCAATCCCGACACCTTCCGCGCCCGCATTAACGAACTTCTTTCCTTTGTGGAAGAAAACGAGGAAGCGGGCGACGAGTTCAGCGAGAAAAAAGCAGCCTCATGAAACGCCTATTTGTCCATAACTGGCAGATCAAACTCGTCTCCGTGATCCTGGCCTGCACCGTCTGGTATCTCATCAAGAAAAACATCCCCGAGCCCACTTATCAGCTCGCCCCGCCGCGCGCCCTGGCTCGGCCTTAGAGACGGAGAAACCGTTTTCGTTTGCACAGGCGCAGGGGCTTGTCTGTAATCCGCGGATGTCCCAACCCCGCAAGATTTTTGGCACCGATGGTGTCCGTGGTGTCGCCAACATTGAGCCCGTCACCGCTGAAACCGCGCTCAAGCTCGGACGCGCCGCCGCTCACGTCATTACGAAACTTGGAGCCAGCCGTCACGTCGCACGGCCGAAGATTGTCCTTGGAAAAGACACGCGTCTTTCCGGTTACATGTTGGAGAATGCCCTCGTCGCAGGCATCACATCTCTCGGCGTGGACGTTCTCCTAATCGGGCCGTTGCCCACGCCCGGCGTCGCTTACATCACGCGTTCTCTCCGTGCAGATGCGGGCATTGTTCTCTCTGCCTCCCACAATCCTTACGAGGACAACGGCATCAAATTTTTCCGCCACGACGGCTGCAAACTCGACGACGCGGTGGAGGCGGAAATCGAGAATCTCGTCTTCAGCGGCGAGATCGAATCCATCCGCCCGACCGCCGGAAAAATCGGCCGCGCAGCCCGCATCGATGATGCATTGGGCCGCTACGTGGAATTCGCCAAAGCCAGCTTTCCGAAGAACCTGACGCTCGAAGGTGTTCACATCGCGATCGATTGCGCCAACGGTGCCGCTTACAAGTCCTCGCCGTGCATTCTGCGCGAACTCGGTGCGACGGTCGACGTCTTCCACAACGCCCCCAACGGCACAAACATCAACGCCGACTGCGGCAGCACATATCCTGACGAGATCGCGCGTCTGGTGAAACAAACCGGCGCGCAGATCGGCATCTCGCACGACGGCGACGCCGATCGCGTTCTCCTTTCGGATGAGAATGGCGACATCGTGGATGGTGATGAGATCATGGCCATCGCCGCGGTCGATCTCCTGAAAAATGGAGGCCTCGCCGGGAAGACGCTCGTCTCCACGATCATGAGTAATTTCGGTTTGGATGAAACCCTGCACGCGCACGGCGGAAAGATCATCCGCACCAAAGTTGGCGATCGTTACGTCATCGAGGAGATGCTCCGCAACGGCTACAACGTCGGCGGCGAACAAAGCGGTCACATGATTTTCCGCGACTTCTCCACCACTGGCGACGGCATCGTGAGCGCGTTACAAATTCTCCGCATCATGGCGGAAACGGGCAAGCCTCTCAGCGAACTCAAGCGGGTGTTGAAGAAATATCCGCAGGCTCAACGCAATCTGCGCGTGCGCGAAAAACTTCCGCTGGAGCAGTTTCCGGAGATCGGAAAACTGATCGCCGAAACAGAGAAAACGTTGGACGGCGCAGGCCGCGTTCTCTTGCGCTATTCCGGTACGGAACCGAAAATCCGCCTCCTCATCGAAGGCCGTGACGGCGCTTGGATCAACGAGCGCGCGGACACTATCGCGACGGAGATTTTGGCTCGATTAGGTTAGCTGTGGATCGCGGCAAGGATCGCTTCGCCGGTCGCAGGTGAGGAAAGACTGCCGCTCCCGCCCAATGCAACTACAGCGTCTCGGATCGCTTCGCGCACAGAAATCGCTAGCATGAGCGGCGGCTCTCCGATCCCTTTGCTGCCGTGAATCGCGCGCGGGTTTTCAGCATTTTGCAGAAATGCGATGTTGAATTCCGCAGGCGCATCGCTGAACGCCGGGATCTCGTAAGTGCTCGCGCTGTGGGTGAGCAGTCGCCCGGTTTTCGGATCCCAGATCAGTTCCTCTCGCGTCAGCCATCCGACGCCTTGCACGAACCCGCCTTCGACCTGCCCACGATCGACTCCGGGATTCAAAGAACTCCCCACGTCCTGAAGAATATCCACCCGGCGGAGCTGAGTCATGCCCGTGTAACCATCGACTTCCACCTCCGCCACCGCCGCTCCGCACGTGTAGTAGTTGAAGGGCTTGCCTTTGCCTTCCTGGCGGTTCCAATGAATTTCTGGCGTGGCATAAAAGCCGTTCGCAGAAAGGTTGATCCGTCGGGTATGAGCGGCCAGAGCCAGTTGGGCGAACGCGATTTCTTTCCCGCCGCCACGCACGACTCCGTCTGCCCACACCAGCTCTCCTGCTCCTAGCGTTTCTTCCGCGAGGGGTCGCAGACGTTCCTTCAAAATAGCGCACGCATTCGCCACCGCCGCGCCGTTCAGATCCGAGCCGCTCGAAGCTGCCGTCGCGGAGGTGTTCGGCACCTTGTCCGTGCTGGTCGTCATCATGCGGATTTGGTCGGCGCGTAAGCCTAGTTCTCGCATGACGACACCTTGAATTTTTGTATGCAGACCCTGGCCCATTTCCGCCCCGCCATGGTTCACCTGAGCGGTGCCATCGACGTAGAGAACCACGTGCGCCCCGGCTTGGTTGTAGTAGGTCAGGGTGAAGGAAATCCCAAACTTCACCGGCGTGATCCCGAGTCCGCGTTTGATCTGCCCACTGCTCGCGTTCCACTTTAAGATCGCCTCTTTACGCTTGTCGAAATCCGAGCTCTCCTTCAACTCGCTCCAAATGCGGAGGAGGCGGTTGTCCTCAATCTCCTGACCGTAGTGCGTCGTGTTTGTCTCGCCGCTGCCGTGGTAGAAATTTCTCTCCCGTACAGCCTCTGGAGCCATTCCCAGCCGGTTGGAAATCCGCGCGAGGATCTCTTCGATGACCAACATTCCCTGCGGTCCGCCAAAGCCGCGGAAGGCCGTCTGCGAAGTGATGTTTGTTTTCACCACCTGACCGCTCACTTTCAGATGCGGAATGTAATAGGCGTTGTCGATATGGAACATAGCCCGATCCGTCACCGGCATGGAAAGATCCAGCGACCAGCCGCCGTTCGAGAGCAACGCACAGTGCAGCGCGTTCAGCTTACCGTCCGCTTCAAACCCTGCGGAGAATTTCGCGAGAAACGGATGCCGCTTGCCAGTGAGCCGCATGTCGAGATCACGGTCGATTTGCACGCGCACGGGACGTCCTGTTTTCCACGCTGCGAGCGCCACTAATGCGGCCCACGTGTTACCCTGTGTTTCCTTCCCGCCAAACCCGCCGCCCATCCGCGGCGCCTGCACGATGATACGGTTGCGAGGTAGATTCAGCACATGCGAAACCGTCGCCTGAATCTCGCTTGGATGTTGTGTCGAAGAGGAAATGAGGACATTCCCCTCGCCGTCGATCTCGGCCCAAGCTGCGTGCGTTTCCAAATAGAGATGCTCCTGCCCGCCGATTTCAAATTCTCCCTCCAAAGAAAAGGCGCTCGCATCCAGCCCGGCCCTCCAGTCGCCGCGCCGCATGAAGTTGGGCTCGGTATGAAAACTCTCCGCCGCGATGGCTTCCGGAATCGTGAGTAGATGCGGCAGCACTTCATACGTCACCTTCACCTGCTCCGCAGCGAGACGGCAGGCTTCGAGCGTTTCTCCGACGACCGCCGCAATGATTTGTCCGTGGAAAAACACCTCCTGATCGGCCAGGAGAATCTCGTCGTGAATAGAAGCGCCGACATCGTTCAGGCCGGGAATATCCTCAGCTACTAACACCCGGACAACCCCAGGAATTCTGGCGGCTTCACTCACATCGCAATCCAGAATTCTCGCGCGCGCATGGGGCGCCATCACCGGCCAGATCTCGAGCATTCTTCTTCGCGAGGCGACATCGTCCACATACATCGCGCTCCCGCAAACGTGACCGACCGCACTTTCATGAGCCAGGCTGTGGGAAGCGCAAGTGGCCGTAGTCGGCGCAGCTACTTCGAACGTAGGAAGAAGATCCGGCGCGCCATCGGAATCTCCTGTCACAAACTTGTGCCACAAGCCGAGGATCAAAGCGGTACGATAAGCCGCGCTGCCCCGCACATCGTCGATGGTTGAAAACTCCGTCTCCAGAGTCTCCATCACGTTTAAATCATCAAGCCGTCGGCCGATCAGAGCGGCCTCGAAATCCAAAGCCCTTTTCGGAGTCGCCGCAACGCCTCCGAAAGCGATCCGCGCGTCTTCCACAAAATGTGTCGGCCCCAGCTTCACAGCGAATGCCGCCGAGACGATGCTGATATCCATCTCGCGCCGTTTGGAAACTTTGTAAGATTCCTCGCGCCAGCCGATCCGCTTGGGAATGAGAACCGCCGAAAGCACTTCATCCTCCCGCAAAGCGGTGGCGCGGTAGCCCACGAAAAACTCGGCCAAAGGCATCACCCGTTCTCCCCCGGCAGCTGCCAGCACGACGGAAGCATCCAGGCTCAAAAGCAACGGCGCGGCGTCTCCTAACGGTGAGGCGTGGACTAGATTTCCTCCCAGAGTGGCGCGGTTCCGAATCTGCCGGGAGGCAAAGACCCTAAGCATTTTGTGGAGCGACGGGAACTCCCCCGCGAGCGCTTCTTCCACTTGCGTGAGCGTCGCCGCCGCTCCGATGCGCCAGCCATTGGCCGTCTCCGAAATGCCGGTGAGCTCCGCAATGTTCTCCAGCGAAATCCACGTTTGCAGCCGCAGAAACTTCTTGTTCAGCTCCACCCCGAGCTCCGTCGCACCCGCCACAAACCGCGCCTGCAGATGCGCCGCTCTCAAGGCGAACAACTCCTCCAGTGAAGCTGGCCGGAAAAATGTTTCCGAACCACTCTCGTAGGAAGGGTGCACATTTTCCTGCGGTTGCTCATCCAACAATCTGGAAAACGAATCCGCTGACCGCTCGCCGATGAGCGTCCCCACCGCCGCGTCGCGAATTGGACGATAGCCGGTGCAGCGACAAAGGTTACCGGCAAGCTGATCCGCGATCTGCCATTTCTCCGTGAGATCTTCGCGGTAGTAGCCCTCGAACATTGACATTACAAATCCCGGCGTGCAGTAGCCGCATTGCGATCCGTAGTTTCTTACCAGACTCGCCTGCACGGGATGCATCTCGCCGTTCTGCGCGACGCCCTCGACCGTGATCACCTCCCGCCCCTCCATCGTCGGAAGCGGAGCGATACAGCCATTGATCGCCCGAAAGACACGCTGCCCCGCGGCATTGTGATCCACCACCGCAACGGAGCACGCGCCGCAATCTCCTTCCGCGCAGCCGATCTTCGTTCCCGTGCGGCCGGACGCTCTCAGCCAGTCAGCCAGAGTGGTGTTGGTCGAGACACCTTCGATTTGCACCGGCTCGCCATTGAGGTGGAAACGAATGGCGCGGCTCATGTTCGTTTACTTCCGGCGCGCAGCGAGAATTCGATAGAAAGAGCGGGAGCGGATTTCCTCTAGGGTGAGGCCGGTTTCCAGCGCCTCCTCCTCGGTAATCGCTCCGCAAGCAATTCCGCGCAGGAAGAAATTCAGCAGCCCCTGCCCCGTCGCGGCATCATCGAAAACATCGCCAAACAACGATGCGAGCGCCGCCTTTTCCACGAAAGCTCGCAGGCGTCCCGAAGCGGCTTCCAGTCCCTGCAGGAAGAACGCGTAAACGGCCGCGTAGCGCACCACGAACTGCGCCGGATGCAAATCCCAGCCTTGGTAAATGCCGTTGCGTAGCGAGTGCCAATTATCGCGATACGCCATCTTCCACGCGCCATGCACGGCGGCGTAATTTTCCTGCGTTTGCTGTGGGGTCAGCTCGCCGCGATGCGGACCAACCGGGAGAATGTTTGTCGCTCCGTCCGAAAGGTGAATGCCTGTTCCGGCCAGCGCCACGATCATGTGCGACCTCGCGAAGTCACACGCAGGATGCCCCATTGCCTGATACGCGGCAGTGATGCCGCTCGACGCGGTGTAATCGTAAACGCCGAAATGCAGGCTGCCGCAGCGTCCCTCCGCCGCTTCGATGAATCTCAACAATGGGCAAGTGCCATGGCGGTCGATCACCGATTGCGGCGTCTCGATCATGATCTCCAGCCGCAGCGCCCCGTTGGCCAAGGCGAGCTTTGCTTCGAGCAACGCACAGAGCTTCGCGGCCGCGGTTACTTGGGCGGCGATCTGCACTTTCGGTAATGTGATGACGAAATTCGGGGGCAGAATTCCGCCTGTCTTCTCGACAAGCGTGCTCACGAAAATATCCAGGGTTCGCAGACTGCGAGCGCGCAGATCTTCATTGAAAGGCTTTACTCGAATGCCGATGAACGGCGGCAATTTTCCTTTCGCCAATCCCTGTGCCACCTGCTCTGCGCTGGTCCGCGCATGACCATCTTCCTCCGCGTCCGTGCGATTGCCGTATCCATCTTCGAAGTCGAGGCGGAAGTCTTCCACCGGCTCACGGCCCAGCTTTTCGATGATGCGCGCGTAGATCTTTTCCGCAAAGGCTGGGCTCCAGTTTTCTCCCAGAATGGCAGCGAGCGAGGCAGCGTTGGGCGCGTACTCCTGCAAGGAGCGCAAGGCCACGCCGCCCAACTTTTGCGGAGCATCGGCCGTGAACAGATGCGCCCCGCCATAGACCGTGTGCACCGCCTGGCGACGATCCGATTCGCCAGGATACGTCTGCATGAACGCCTGGTTGGCGGCAGCAAGTTCAGCGGTTATGTCCGCGGTTTCTGTCTCAATTAGCGTGGTCATAGAGGAGTGCGGTTCACGTCCTTGTAATAGATGTAGCGGGCCGGTCCGGGACCTGCCGCGATGAACCATTGCGGGCAGTAAGGCGCGATCCAAATGGCATCGCCGGCACTTACCGGATGCCAGTTGTCGCCGAGTCTATACACGCCGCCGCCGGTTAGGAAAAACATGCCGTGCTCCATCACGTGCGTCTCAACGAAGGGCAGCGTGGCTCCGGGTTCGTAAGTGAAAATGTTCACCGCCATATCCGCGCCGAGCGTATCCGGAATCAGCGTTTTCAGCCGCGCCTGCGGATCCCCCAGAAAAGGCACTTCGGTGATCGACGCTTCGTGGCCGGTGAAGAACTCCGGCGCTTCGAATCCGACCAGCGGCTCATAGCGTTTTCGGAAAATCAGCACCCGCGATGAAGCCGCCGTGCCTTTGATCTCATACCGCGTGCCCGGCGGCAAAAACGCATATCCGCCCTGCGCCACCTTCTGTTTCTGCACAACGACCGCCCCGCTCACCACATAGAGAAACAACTCATAACCAAACGTCTCCCCGGTTCCCGTTGCGCCCTTCGGCAACTCCACGAGCCATTGGCCGACGCGGGCTCCCATCGCGCTGGAAATCTGCACATAGCTCGTCCCGCCTGTCCATCCCGGCAGGACACTGGGCACATAACCATCCGGACTGATCAGCGCGTAATGAGGCTTAACGACCGTGCGGGTTTGAGCAGCTTGCATAGTGATTTTCCAAATGCCAGCAGAGACCCTCCAAACCGGCTCTTGTGGATAAACTCCCCCGCTCCACCTTGCAAACTCCGATTGCCGGTCTCTTTCAAATTGGAGGGAAGCGAACCCGTACGCCGCACTCTTCCCTCCTTGCTCACATCGGTCAACTGAGGGTCATTTCGCTGCGCTCGCGAGGAGGGTTTGGAAATACGGCGCTTCGGTTTCTTTGGAGACGATGCTGACTTCGGCGTTTTGGAAGCCCGCGCGCGTGAGCATTTCGAGGAGTTCGGCTTCGCCGAAGCCGAGCCAGAGGTCGGCGTAGAGTTCGCGGGCTTGTTCGAAGTTGTGGGCGAGCAGATCGAGGAGGAGGATTTTTCCGCCGGGCTTGAGGATGTGGTAGGCGGCTTGGAGGGCGTGTTGCGGGGAGCTGGCGTGATGCAGCGCCTGGCTCAAGATGGCGAGATCGACGCTGGCGGGCTCTATCGGTGGCGCTTCGATGTCGCCGAGGCGGTATTCGAGGTTGGTGAAGCCGTTTTCGCGGGCGATGCCGCTGCCGTATTCGACCATCTTTTCGGAGTTATCGACGGCAATGACGCGTTCGGCGTGGCGGGCTAGTAGCTGGGAAAGGGTGCCTTCTCCAGCGCCGAGGTCGGCGACGACGATCTTGGGGACGAGTGCCAGGAGCAGGTGTGAGAGCCCCTGCCAGGAACGTCCCGGGCAGTAGCTGCGGCCAAATTTTCCGGCGAGCCGGTCGAAGTATTCGCGGGCGGTGTCCTGACGTTTCTTCAGGACGAGGCCGAGAGCGAGGTCATCGCGGACGGTTTCGTGAATTTCCCCGGCGCTTTCTTCCATGAGCCGATACCACGGTTTGCCCGAGGAGCCGGGGGCGAGGCCGTAGTAGATGTTTTTGCCAGCGCGGCGGTCGGCGACGAGGCCGGATTGGCGGAGTTGCGCCAGGTGGGTGGAAATGCGCGACTGCCCCATTGCGAGGATTTCCTGCATTTCCGCGACGGTGAGCTCCGTCTGGCTGAGCAATCGGAGCAGGCGAAGACGCGTGGGATCAACGAGGACGCGGAGAATCTTTAGGGTTGACGCCATGTGCAGAAGGAGGATATATCATCTTATCATGATTCGTTGATATAGTTAACGAATTTCTTCTGCCTCCTTCCTTAAATACTCTCATGCCTCGAAACTACATTTTCTCTTCTGAATCCGTCGGTGAAGGTCACCCCGACAAAGTTTGCGACACCATTTCCGACGCCGTTCTCGACGCGTGCCTCGCGCAGGATCCTCACAGCCGTGTGGCTTGTGAGACGTACGCGAAGTCGAACATGGTGATCGTCGGTGGAGAGATCACGACGAATGGCTGGATCGATTTTAACCGCATTGTGCGGGAGGCGATTCGCGGCATTGGCTACACGAACGACGATGACGTTTTTCATGCGGACAAGGTGTTCATCACGAACATTCTGACTGAGCAGTCGTCCGATATTGCTCAAGGCGTGGACGCTGCGGCGGCTGAAGGGAAGGCGACGGCCGAGCAGGGCGCGGGCGATCAGGGTTTGATGTTTGGTTTTGCCTGCGACGAGACGCCGGAGCTGATGCCAGCGCCGATCATGTTTGCGCATCGTTTGGGCCGCGAGTTGACCCGTATCCGCAAGAGCGGCGAGGCGAATTGGCTGCGTCCCGACGCTAAGAGCCAGGTGTCGGTGATTTACGAAGACGGCAAGCCTGTGGGCATCTCGAATGTGGTCATTTCCACCCAGCATCAAGCGGGGATTCCGCACAAGTTGATCGCTGATTTCTGCATTGAGGAGATCATCCGCAAGGTTTTGCCGATGGAAATGCTGCAAGGCGCGACGTTCCTGATCAACCCGACGGGGAATTTTGTGATCGGCGGTCCGCAAGGCGACACCGGCCTCACCGGACGCAAAATTATCGTGGATACTTACGGCGGCATGGGACGTCACGGTGGCGGAGCGTTTTCTGGAAAAGATCCGAGCAAAGTGGATCGCAGCGCGGCTTACATGGGCCGTTACGTGGCGAAAAACGTGGTGGCTTCTGGGCTGGCAACGCGCTGCGAGGTGCAGTTTGCCTACGCCATTGGGTATCCGGATCCAGTCAGCGTGCACATCGACACGTTTGGCACCAACCAGGCCGACGAAGTGAAAATCCAGGACGCCGTGAAGGAAATTTTCAACTTCAAACCCGCCGCTATCGTCGAGCAGCTAAACCTCCTCCGCCCCATCTACGGCAAAACCACCAACTACGGTCACTTCGGCAAGGTCGATGACCTCGATTCCCTCACCTGGGAAAAAACTGACAAGGCAGACGCCCTCAAATCTCTCGTCCAATAACGTTGTATCGAACCCAAACACCCACTTATGAGCACAACACTAAGCACCCGCAAAGCGAACGACTACAAGGTCGCCGACATCACCCTGGCTGACTGGGGCCGCAAAGAAATTCAGATCGCCGAGGAAGAAATGCCCGGCCTCATCTCGATCCGCAAACAATACGCTGCCGCCAAGCCACTCGCCGGGGCTCGCGTGACGGGTTCCCTGCACATGACCATCCAAACCGCCGTTCTCATTGAGACGATGGTGGAACTCGGCGCTGATGTGCGTTGGGCGTCCTGCAACATTTTCTCCACACAAGATCACGCCGCTGCAGCCATCGCGGCCGCTGGTGTGCCGGTGTTTGCCTGGAAGGGCGAATCGCTCGAGGAATACTGGGATTGCACCTGGAAAGCCATCGTGAACAACGACGGCAAAGGCCCACAGCTCGTCATCGACGACGGCGGCGACGTGACTCTTTTCCTCCACAAAGGCTACGAACTCGAAGAAGGCAGCGACTGGGTGAACAGCGAGTCTGGTTCCCATGAAGAGACGGTCATCAAAGACCTCCTCAAGAAGATCCATGCGGAAAACCCGTTCATCTTCCACGAAATCGTTAAGGACTGGAAAGGCGTCTCCGAGGAAACGACGACCGGCGTGCATCGCCTCTACAAGTTGCAGGAAAAACAGCAGCTTCTCGTCCCGGCGTTTAACGTCAACGACTCCGTCACCAAGTCGAAATTCGACAATCTCTACGGCTGCCGCCATTCCCTCGTGGACGGCCTGAACCGCGCTCTCGACGTCATGATTTCCGGCAAAGTCGCCGTGGTCATCGGCTACGGAGACGTCGGCAAGGGCTGCGCCCAGTCCCTTCGCGGACAAGGTGCACGCGTCATCATTACGGAAATCGATCCAATCAACGCTCTGCAAGCCGCGATGGAAGGCTACGAAGTGAACACCGTCGAATCCACTCTTGGCCGTGGCGACATTTACATCACCACGACCGGAAATGTGGACGTCCTCACCATCGAGCAAATCGCCAAGATGAAGGATCAGGCGGTGATCGCGAACATCGGGCATTTCGACAACGAGATCCAAGTCGAGAAGCTGGTGAACTACCCCGGGATCAAGCACTCGAACATCAAGCCGCAGGTGGACAAATACACCTTCCCGACCGGCAACAGCGTGTTCCTGCTCGCCGAAGGTCGTCTCGTGAACCTCGGTTGCGCCACCGGCCATCCGTCGTTTGTGATGTCGGCTTCGTTCAGCAACCAGACATTGGCGATCCTCGATCTGTGGAAGAACAAGGACCTCTACAAACCTGCGGTCTTCGTTCTACCGAAGAAACTCGACGAAGAAGTCGCCCGCCTGCATCTAGCTAAAATCGGCGCCAAGCTCACGGTCTTGAGCGAGAAACAAGCCGCCTACCTCGACGTGCCAGTCGAAGGCCCTTACAAGCCGAACCACTACCGCTACTAAACAGCGGTCAGCACTTGAACGGAAAGCCCGTCCCGCGAAGGACGGGCTTTTTTGTTGCTCCGAACGGCTTCACCGGTTCACCAGCCCCGCATGGAAAGCAAAGACATCCGGCGTTCGTCTGATGGGCGTTTAAGGGTTACTCGCCGCATCTGGCGGGCACTTCATTATGAAATACAATCTTCCACTTCTCGCCCTTAGCATCGCCCTCGTTTCCACCGCCGTCTCTCAGACCGTGAGCACGCAAGTGGAAAAAACCAAGACAACCTCCGTCGAGCAGTCACCCACACAGGCGACTGTAGCCGTGCAAAGCACCGAGAAGAGCAGGACCTCCACAGGTACTCTCTCCGGAGTGGATCCTTCCCAGCTCACCCTCACGCTCAGTTCGCCAGAAAGCGCCAGCCCACTGCGGTTTAACTACAGCGACGAGACCAAATTCTTCGACGGCGAAGGACAGGCTCTCACACCGGAAGCATTGGAAAGCGGCTCCGATGTGAAGCTCACCTACGTCCAGGCGGGCACCACATTGATCGCAGTTAAAGCGGTCGTCAGCAAACCCGAGCCCGCACCTGTCGTTGCGACGGAACAAGTCGTAGTCACTCCACCTCCTGCGGTAGTTGTGGAAAGAGTCGTCGTCACCAAGCCGACCCCATCGCCTGTTCTGGAGGAAGAGACCACCACGACGACGACCACCAACACTCCCTAGCTTTCTGCTGAGTTGTTCTCGGCTCTAAATCGAAAACCGCCGCTTCTTCTATCTGGAGAGCGGCGGTTCTTTTTTGCCCTGACGCTTTGCGTCCTAACTTCGGCCCGATCACTCCGCACGCGTGCCTCTGTAATCCGTCGCCGCGCCGCCTAACAATCTTTCGCACAAATGTTTTGAATAAGGGAAACACACCCGCCGTCAGAACCCGAACAGTAAATCAACTTCCCCTCAGCGAGTCCTCCCAATGAGAGCTTTAACAGGTGAATCCAACCCTAAGTATTAATATGAACAACACATTCCTCAAAGCAGCCGCAGCCTTCGCCATCATGAGCACCGCTGCATTCGCACAAACCTCCACTTCGGAGACTTCCACCACCACAGCTGTTGACACTGCCGGCAAGACTAGCAGCACCAGCACCACGACCACTACTGAGAGCAACGGCATGATCACGTCGTTCACTCCCGGCAGCGCCATCGTCCTCAAGGAAACTAGCGGTCCTCGTTCTTACAAGTTCGGCAAGAGCGTGACCTACGTGACCAAGAGCGGCAAGACCGTCTCCGAGGAAGAAGTGAAGACCCGCGTCAAAGTCGGCGTCCCCGTCAATGTGAGTTATGCGATGGAAGGCGATAGCTATATCGTCAACCGCGTCATCATTGCAGATTGATACACTAACCTCCCTCGGCCTCTGACCAGGTCGTAACAAAAAGCCGCCGGGTTTATTCCGGCGGCTTTTTTGTTAGTATTTACAACGCGCTTCGGCGCAAAGCGCTTTCGCGCGCGGAGCGGATCGCCAGCCAGCCGGCAATGATAAAAATCACGCCGGAAGCGAGGAACGCGATGTCATACCGCGACGTCCCCATACTCTCCACCACATGGTGCAAGTGCAGGAAGTGATGGTTCACGAGCCCCTCGACGAGATTAAACATCCCCCACCCGAGAAACATGGCGCCAACAAACACCCGTTTGGACCAAACAATGTGACGAGCCGATTGCGCCTTGAACAACAGCATCACGCCGATCACCGTCATCACCCACGTGAAGGCGTGGAAAATCCCGTCCCAAAACATATTGATACTGATGTTAGGAACAGAATCCTTCGGAATTCGCGCACTGAGCATGGCGTGCATCTGCAAAATCTGATGAAAAAGAATGCCGTCGAAGAAGCCTCCTAATCCAATACCGAGAAAGATACCCGCTCGCGTCAGGGGTCTGGTTTTTATGAGCATAGTTAGTCGGGCAGCAGCCGTTGAGAAATGTAGATGACGACACCAAGGATCGGGACCACCGTCAGCACCTCAGCCAGCGTTCCGAAAAACGAAGCGTCAAAAATCCCGGCGCGGATTACCTCCGCATTGGCGGAGTCGCAAGCCACACACCCCAGCAGCGGGGCGCGCGCTCCCATGAAAATAGCCACGCGGAGAGGCAGCCGCATTCTTGCTCTTCTAATGGTTAACCCAGTCATCCCCTGTCCATCGGCTCCGACGGCGCAACGGTCGCAGGAAAGATGCCGGGCACTTCAGGACAACGCCTGACAGCCGGACATCCCCTCCAGCTGGACCCCAGCCGGAATCCCTTACAACCAGATCAGGTGTGCCACTCGTTATACTGATTGTCCACTTGGACAACCTTAATTAATCCTATGAAAAAACTACTACTCCCTCTCGCACTCGTCGCTCTGTTTAGCGCTTGCGAAAAAACCACTGTGACTCCTGCGGCTGACGGCGACGGCAAAGACACGACGGTCGTTGTGCCAGGTGCTGGCGAAAAGACTGAGAATAACACCACTGTCGTTAATCCAGCTGGCGGCGCGAGCACCAGCAAAGAAGAGAAAACCGAAAGCACGACCACCGTCGCTCCCGGCGCTTCTTCCACCACCGAGACCAAGAGCGAGTCCACCACGACTCCTTAATCGTCCCGCTCTTCGGAACGTTTTACAAAGGCAGCCGGTTTCGACCGGCTGCCTTTTTGTTTATCGCTGGGTCGTTCTGACCGCCCACAAAGGAACTCTGGAGCCCTTCTCCCCATCTTTACACTCCTGGCATCTGGTGGAATGATGGCACCGCTTTCCTTCTCATGGCTTCTAGAAAAAAACGCATCATCCTCAAGTTCGGCACCGGCATCCTGGCACGCGCCGACGGCATGGCGCTCGACTCCGCACAAATCAAAGCCCTTACCGGAGAAATTGCGGCACTCGTCCTGGCAGGACATGAAGTTTGCGTGGTCTCCAGCGGCGCGGTTGCTGCCGGGCTAGCTCCGCTGGGTTTCACGGAGCGCCCGACGGATCTTCCGTCCATCCAAGCCTGCGCGGCCGTCGGCCAATCGCGGCTCATGCAAGCTTACGAAAGCCTCTTCACGAAACACAATTTACACGTCGGCCAGCTTTTGCTCACGCATCAGGACATCGACAGCCGCGCGCGCTACACCAACGCACGCAACACGCTCGACCGTCTCTTTTCCTGCCGAAACGTCGTTCCAATCATCAACGAGAACGACTCCGTGGCTGTGGAAGAACTCCGGTTCGGCGACAACGATCGCCTCTCTGCCGAGGTCGCCATTCTGGCCGGCGCCGATCTCCTCATCCTCCTCACGAGCGTCGATGGCCTGCTCAACGAGAAAACGGGCAAAGTCATCCCGCTGGTCAGCAACCTTTCCTCAGCCGAAGAGTTCGTTCGCGACGAGAAAGGCCGGTTCAGTGTCGGCGGTATGAAAAGCAAACTCCAGGCAGCCGCCCGCGCCGCTAGCACCGGGATCAAAGTCGTCATCGCCAACGGTCGCAAACCGGAGGGCATCCGCCAGATTGTTGCGGGCGCGAAAATCGGCACCCGCGTTACTTCCACATGAACGCGCGATTTCTCCTTCTCATCTTCAGCATTCTCCTGATGTCCCTTCCAGCAGGCGCGGAAGAAAACATCGCGCCTCCCGATTTGGCTCCACTGTTTCGCGAGGCCGCAGCGGAAGGCACATTTGTCCTGTATCGAGTCGCCGACCAAACGACACACGTGCACAATCCAGAGCGTGCGAAAACCCGCTTCGCCCCGGCCTCTACCTTCAAGATCGTTAACGCGATCATCGGCCTCGAAGCCGGCTCCGTTGCCAACGTGGACGAAATCCTCCCTTACGGCGGCCAACCGCAATTCCTTAAGAGCTGGGAGAAAGACATGTCTCTGCGCGACGGAATGCCCATCTCCAACGTGCCGATTTTTCAGGAACTCGCCCGCCGCACCGGTTTGGAGCGCATGCAAAGTTGGTTAACGAAGCTGGAATACGGCAACGCGGACGCTGGACAGGTCGTGGACCGTTTTTGGCTGGACGGCCCGCTGGAAATCTCGCCGCTCGAGCAGACACAATTTCTCGCACGCCTCGCGCAGAAGCAGCTTCCCATCGATGAGAAGACTTTTCAGCAGGTCAGCGATATCACGGTTGCTGATCGAGGTCCCGGCTGGGTCCTGCACGCGAAAACTGGCATGCTGCTCAAGGAAGGCGCCATGAACATCGGCTGGTGGGTTGGCTGGATCGAGAAGGAAGGGGAAATTTACACGTTTGCGCTCAACATGGATCTCCCGGAGATCAGCGACGGCGGGAAACGTATTCCCCTCGCGCGAAAGTGTCTGGCGGCTCTCGGCGTCATTCCTGAGCCTGCCCTGCCTGAATCTCCGGCTAAATAACTCCGAAGCAGCAGCCTCAGGTTCTTCTCTCCTTGGTCTCGCGGAGTGTTCGTGGTTTATTTCTTCCAGCCATGACTCTCGAAGAAGAAATCCACAGCCTCGGTCGGCGCGCCAAAGCGGCGTCTCGCATCCTGTCCCAAGCGAAAACGGAACAGAAAAACATCGCCCTCCTAGCCATGGCGGATGCGGTCCTGGCCCAGAGCGACGCGATCCTCGCCGCAAACCAGCTCGATCTCGACGCCGCCACCGCCAATGGCCTCTCCGGTGCCATGCTCGACCGCCTCCGGCTCAACCCCGAACGCCTCAGCAAGATGGCCGAAGGCATTTGCAGCGTCGCCGCGCTCTCCGATCCCAACGGCGCTCTCATCTCCGACTGGACCCGCCCCAATGGCATCCATATTAGCAAAGTCCGGGTGCCGATCGGCACGATCGGCATCATTTACGAAAGCCGGCCTAACGTCACCAGCGACGCCGCCATTCTCTGCCTGAAAACTGGCAACGCCACTCTCCTTCGCGGCGGTTCCGAAGCCATCCGCTCCAACGGCGCCATCGCCGCCGCTCTTCAAGCAGGCCTCTACACGGCCGGGCTCCCCGTAGATTCCATTCTGCTCGTCCCGAAGACCGACCGTGACGGGGTCCGCATCATGGCGCAGATGAACCAATATCTCGACATCATCATTCCACGCGGCGGCAAAGGCCTCATCGAAGCGGTCGTCCAAAACGCGCGGATGCCCGTCATCAAACATTACGACGGCATCTGCCACGTCTACGTCGACGCGAATGTGAATTACATCATGGCCAGCGAGATCATCATCAATGGGAAATGCCAGCGCCCAGGAGTCTGCAACGCCGTCGAAACCGTGCTCGTCCATCGCGCCATTGCGGCGGATTTCATCCCAATCGTTGCGCGCCAGCTCGCGAAGAACGGCGTCGAGATCCGTGCTGACGAACCCTCCTTTTCCCAGCTCCAGACCCTGGAATATCCCAAGCTAAAGCAGGCGACGGAACAGGATTTCCGCACCGAGCATCTCGATCTCATCGTGAACCTGCGCATCGTCGAGAACCTGGATCGCGCCATCGATCACATCGAAACCAACGGCTCGCACCACAGCGACACCATCGTCAGCAACAACAACATCGCCGCAGAGCGCTTCCTGAATGAAATCGATTCGGCGACGGTTTTCTGGAACGCGAGCACGCGCTTTAATGACGGCGGAGAATTCGGTTTTGGGGCCGAAATCGGCATCAGCACCGACAAACTGCACGCCCGCGGACCCATGGGCCTCGAAGAACTCACTACCTACAAATACCAGATCCGCGGCACCGGCCAGGTGCGGTCCTAGGAGTCGTCGCTCGGGCAGCCGCTTAGCGGGCGCTTGCTCGCACCGTCGGCAGCTTGAATTCTCCGCCCGCCAGCTGTGGCAGAGCGCAAGGCACCGAGATGTCCGTCAGGTTTTTCTCCTCACGATTGACGGAGAATCGGAAAGCAGTTTTCACCACCACCTTTGCATCCTTGGGAAGACGCACGCTTTTCTCGGTCTGATACTTTCCGGCAAACTCATTGCGGGCTGAGACGCGTTTGTAATCCACCGCCACGTCCGCTAGTTTCGCCCCCGGCTGCTTCGTCGCTTCATCCCAAAGATAGATCTCCGCACTTTGCGCACTCGACCAACTCAGGCTCGACCAGCTTCCCAGCCTCCAGGAAATCTCCCCCTTCATCACGCCCTCGATCATTTTCGCCTCCTTCTCGGCGGCCAGTTGGGTCTCCACAAACGTCCGGTCTTCCGCGCTGAGATCGCTGAGCTTGATCATCTGGTTCTGCAAGTTCGGCAGTCGAATCGTCACGGTATCCGCAGTGACACGCAGGTAAGTGCCCTCCACTTTCGTCCCCGCGCTCAGCGTCCAGGGCCGTGACTCGGCGGCCGTGAGGGGGGAGGTCATTAAAACCAGCAGGGCCAGCGGAAGGAAACATTTCATGACTTGATCCGAGGGCGACCGTGATCAGGAGTCAATTTCAAAAGCGGATTGCGGCCGCCATGCGAACCTTTGGTGATGTGCTATCCTCCTCGCACCATGCGTGCCGGCTTTTTGCTCCTTCTCTTGGCCAGCGCAGCCTGGGCGCAAGTGGATCCGCAGAAAGCCGCGCCCGGTGCAAGCCCGGCGGAGCCCGAGCCGACGCCGATGGCCCTGCCGCCAGCTCCGGTGGGAGAAGTCTTCGCCGTGCAGAATCCCGGCATGATCACCAGTTATCAAGCAGACGACGCGTCGGTAAAACAAGCCGTCGATCGCCTGGTCATCGCAGTGACGAAACAACCCACAGCCGCCGCGGCCTGGAGCTCCCTCGTCAAACCCACCGACCGCGTCGGGCTGAAGATTTCCGCGGCGGGTCAGCAGTATTTCTCCACCCATCATGCCGTGGTCAACGCCGTGGTCGCTGGGCTCCAACAGGCTGGGATTAGCAACGACCGTATCATCGTTTGGGATCGTAATGCCGATGATCTCAAACAAGCGGGCTACCGGGAAAAGCCTGGCAGTTATCGAGTGCGCTGGCCATATCCTGGACGCGGGTATGCGCCGAAAAGCATCTACGTTTCCTCCGTCTTGGGTCAGCTCATCTGGGGCGATCTGGAGTTCACCCGGCGCTACTCAACCTTCGAGCTGGACCCGAACGAAAAGCCAAAAGACAACCTCAGCTCCAACAGCCATTACGCCCTCGTCCTGGCCAACGAGGTGGACAAAGTCATCAACCTCCCGGTGCTGAGCGCCCACGCCAACTGCGGCCTCGCCGGGGCGTTGTATAACATGACGATCCCGAATATTGATAACTGGCGGCGCTTCACCAGCGGCTTCGCGCAATCCGATCCGGCGATTCCCGAGATGTATGCCGATCCGATCATCTCCGGCAAAGTGGTTCTCACGATTATGGACGGACTCATTGCGCAGTTTGCGGGCGGGCCCGAGTTTCATCCAAACTACGCTGTGCATCACGCCACTCTCTACGCCAGCCGCGATCCTGTGGCTTTGGATACAGTGGCGATTAAGCAGATCGACCAGTGGCGCGTCCGCGCAAAGATGCGCCCGAACGAAACGGATGCCAGCTATCTGCAAACTGCCCGCGAGTATGGCCTGGGCAACGCTGGCGCCGCCGAGGTGAAGATGCTCTCCTCCGCGCAACCGGCAGATCTCCCGTTGGTCGGAACGAATCGCTAAACATTACGTAAAGGTGCCTTCAAAACTCTGATGACGAATCCCCAATCCGAGCAGGAAAAGAACCGGCTGCTGCAAGCAGTGTCGCGCTCATTTTATTTCACGATCCGCGCATTGCCGCCCGCCTTGAGGCATCCCGTTCGCACTGCCTACTTGCTAGCCCGGGCGGCGGACACTATTGCGGATACAGCATCCCTTCCGGTCGCGGAGCGGATGAAACATTTGCAGTCGTTTCGCAACATCATTCTCGGCGACCAACCGGTGGAAGATTCTGCGCAGATCGGGATCTGGATGGCTCCGAGGCAAACGAACGAGGCGGAGAAATTTCTCATGACGCACCTGCCAGAAGTGCTGGGTGATTACGCTGCTCTCGATGATGCAGACCAGGCGGATGTGCAATGGGTGCTGGATCAGATTACGGTTGGGCAATCCGAGGATCTCATCACACCTGCGCTGAAGGACGATGCAGCTCTCGAGCGTTACACCTGGTTGGTGGCTGGTTGCGTGGGAGAGTTTTGGACGCGCATCGGGACGCGAAAGCTGCCGAACTACGCGACGCTACCGGAGGAGGAAATGATCCGGCTGGGATCCGATTTCGGAAAGGGCCTACAGCTCGTGAACATCCTCCGCGATCTCCCGGAAGACACCGCCAATGGACGGAGCTATCTGCCAAACGTGAAAGACTTTGAAGTGTGGCATCAGCGCGCCAACGCGTTACTCGCGAACGGCTGGCGCTACGTGCTGGCGTTGCGCTGGTGGCGCTTGCGTTTTGCCTGCGCGTTGCCGGTCCTGATCGGCTGGAGGACGCTTGCGTTGCTAGGAACGACAACGCCGCAGACGCGGATCAAGGTAACGCGAGCCGAGGTGCGATCGATCCTTTTGCAGGTAGCTCTACGGTCCTGGTCGGCGTCCGCGCTGGACAGTTACCGCCAGAAGCTTTTGCCAAACCACAGTGAGAATCAGCGCGCCCCCGAGCGTTAGCAGGAAGAGCAGGAAAACCGATCCGGGCGAGTGGTTCCTGGGAAAGAGACTACTCAGCGATGGCATGAATCCCAAGCCGCTATGCAGGAGCATCAGGTGAAAAACATAAAGGGGAAGCGAGCGGCTTCCGCACCAGTTGATCGCGCGGATGAGGAGCCCCGGGTGCGACGAGCGCAGGAAGTGAGCAGCAGCTGCGCAGCAGAAAAGAACGACTGAAACACGGAACAAAACTGCGTCGTAGCGAGCGGCGTAGATTTGTGCTTGCAGCCAATCCCCGCCGGAGAACTTCACCAGCCATCCTATCAACGCGGCGGTGACTGCAGCAATCACGAGAGTTCTTGCGGGCCCGGAGATCACGTTACGACTTCCGCTCACCAGAAAGCGGCTGCACAAAGCCCCAACGAGAACATAGGCGCTCCACGGAATGAGCGGAAACAAAGCGCCCCGACCTGGACTGAAATAGCCTTGTAGCAGACGTGGGAATTCGTGAACGACCGGACTGCTCCAGACGAAAGGGGCTGAAACAACAATCAAGACGGTGAGACCCAAGATCACCAAATCGTACGTCGCGAGACGCCGACAGCATCGGGAGAGGAGGAGAAGTGCGGCTAACGTCACGGCGATGCAATGCAAGACGTCGACCTTTCCCAGAGCCACCGAGACCTTCGCCCACACGACCGCAGCATCCCAAGGAAACTGAAGCGCATAGCCGATCAACAAAATGACTCCGAGACTTCGCAGCTTCGGTCCCAGCGGTTTCGGAGCATCCCAATTTTTCCTCACCCATGCGCCTTGCAGAAGACCTGCAATGAAGAGGAAAACCGGAGCGACTGCCCCGTTCACGTAGCTAAGAAATGCAAAGGCGCTGCCCGTGCGAAGGGCAGGAGCGAGGAACGAGTTTACGGCATGCGTTTCGATCATCCCGAGCACCGCCAGCCCGCGGAGAAAATCGACCCAGTGCAGGCGTGTGGAAGCGGCTCCCGCAGGCTTCGGATCGACCTGCCCGGATCCGGGTTTGCCATTCTCTGCCACCGGGATGGTCCCGCTGAAATCACTCCGCGCCATCTTAGCGCGTGAAGAAGCTCCGCTGCTTCTCCGAGATGGGGAGGTCTAGTTTCTCCATGACCATGAGGAGATCTTCCCAGACTTTCCGCTTCTCGCTGACCGCCTGGTTCCGCAACAGATAAGCCGGATGGTAGGTGGCCATGAGCGGGATGCCTTGGGCGTGCAGCCATTGTCCGCGCAACTGCCCCATTGGTCGTGTCTCGCCGATGAGGCCTTCCACGGCGGTCGCTCCCAACGCGACAATCGCTTGCGGGCGGACGATGTCGATTTGCTCCAGCAGATAAGGCAGGCAGGTGGCCATTTCTGCCGAGGTGGGCTTGCGATTCCCGGACTGCCCAGCAGGCATGTTGGGCCGGCACTTCACCACGTTGGCGATGTAAACGTCTTCGCGCTGGAGCCCCATGGCCTGGATCATCTTGGTGAGGAGCTGGCCTGCCTTTCCAACGAAGGGCTCGCCTTGGAAATCCTCATCCTCGCCGGGCGCCTCGCCCACGAACATGAGCTTCGCTTCGACGTTTCCAATGCCGAAAACAACCTGCGTTCGCGAGGCAGCCAAATGTGGGCATCGCGTGCAAGGAAGGCAGATCTCGCGAAGCCTTTCGATGCGTTCGCCTTTGCTGCCGGAGGTGAGGAAATCGATCTTAACCGCAGCCGCTGGCGCGGGAGTCACCACGGTCGGCGCCACGGCAGGTTTGTCTGCACGGATAGGCGGTGCTTTTTGCATCCCGGCCTGAAGGAGAGTCTGCAGCAAGGCGGGCGACGCGGAAGGCGCGCGGTGGAGCAGGCGTTTCTGCGCAGTGAGCTGCTCGAGCACGAGATCGAGGCCTTGGCTAAATGAGTCAGACGGGGTCATAGGTGGAAAAATCCAAAGCTAGCGCAGCAAAATCCGGCGGGAGGTCAGCGCAAAACTCCATCGGCTGCCGGGTTGCCGGATGAGTAAATCCGAGCTTCCAAGAATGCAGCATTTGCCGGGGAAACCCGTCGCCGCCGCGGCCGTAAACCGTGTCACCTGCGAGCGGATGGCCTAAGTGTTTCATGTGCACACGAATCTGGTGGGTGCGCCCGGTGAGAAGACGGCATTCCACCAGAGTGAAGCGTTCCCTCGGCTGGCGAAGCACGGAGATAACGCCGTAGAGTGTTTGCGAAGGTCGACCTTTTTCCTCGTTCGGCGGGAGCATGACGGCCATTTTCTTTCTATCGACTGGGTGCCGCCAGATAGGCGCATCGATGAGCCCGCGTCCTTTCTTGGGTAGACCCTGAACGATGGCTAGATAGCGCTTCGTCGTTTCCCTCTGGGCAAACTGCTCGGAAAGCGCACGATGTGTGACGTCATTCTTTGCCACCACCAAGCAACCACTCGTATCTTTATCGAGGCGATGAACGATGCCCGGACGCTCCACTCCGCCGATCCCGGAGAGGCTCTCGCAATGGTGCAGCAGCGCGTTAACCAGAGTGCCGGATTCATTACCCGCACCGGGATGGACGACGATCCCCGGAGGTTTATTGAGAACGATCAGGTCATTATCCTCAAAAAGGATCTGAAGGGGAATATCCTCGGCCACTACTTCGGATGGTGTGAGGGGCGGTTCCGTAATCCGAATAATGTCGCCCTCAGCCACCGAATGCCGAGGTTTCACCACCGCTTCGTTGAGCAGGATGGCGCCTTCTTCGATGAGCGTTTTTGCTCGCGAGCGTGAGAACTCCGGAGCGACTTGAGCCACCACTGCATCGAAGCGCAACCCGGCGTGAACGGCCGTTACGGTATGCAGGGTGATGGTCTCGCTCATGGGATTAATTACGTTAAAAATGACTAACGGTTCGATACTTGCTAGTCAGTAGTTCAGATTGCGGATCTCCGACCAGCCTGATAACCTCCCCACTATGCCCCCCCCTGAAGAAGAATCCAGAATTCTCGACCCGTGCCCTAATTGCGCAACATTGATCGATGTGAGCGCAATGGAGCCTTTCTCCGAAGTGCATTGCCCGATCTGCGGAACCAAAATGCGGGTCCGGAAGCAGTTTAATAATTTCGCCCTTCAGAAAGTGATTGGCGAGGGTGGAATGGGAACGGTTTTCGAGGCACTCGATGTGAATCTGATGCGCCCGGTCGCGGTGAAGATTCTGAAGAAAGAATACAGCGCGGATGAAGCAAGCATCACGCAACTGGAGACCGAAGCGCGCATCACCGCGTCGATCAGCCATCCCCACGTGGTGAAGGTTTTCTCCGCCGGTCGCGATCACGGGCAATTTTATCTCGCAATGGAGTTAGTCGGCCGCGGAACGCTCGACCAGCTGATGAGCCTGCAAGGCGAAGTGGCAGAAATCCAGGTGCTCGATGTTGGAATCCAGATCTCGGACGGTCTTCGCGCTGCGGCTCAGATTGGTCTGATTCATCGTGATGTGAAGCCTGGAAACATCCTTTTTTCAGATGCGCACACTGCGAAGGTGGTGGACTTCGGTCTCGCGATCCTGATGGAAGATGAAGCGAAGACGCGGGGCGAAATCTGGGGCACGCCTTACTACGTTGCTCCCGAGAAACTGAACAACGAGCCGGAGGATTTTCGGAGCGATATCTACAGCTTGGGTGGCACGCTTTTCCACGCCTTGTCCGGACGCCCGCCGTTCGAGGCTGCCTCTGCTTCGCTCGTAGCGCTGAAGCATTTAAAGAGTCAGGCTGTGAGCTTGCAGGCTTTTGCTCCTAACGTCTCCAACGAGACTGCTTATGTGATTAATCGCATGCTCCACAAGGATCCGATGGAGCGTTACCAATCTTACGACGAGCTCATCGAGCATCTGAAATACGCCAAAGCGCAATTGCTCGATCGCAACTCCAACGGCGTGCAGCCCAAGGCTCGCGTAGTCGTGGAATCGGACGCGACGCGAAGCTATACCGCCTGGCTCACGGTTGGTTTGATCCTGATGATGATCGCCATGGGCACTTACGTGTGGGTGAAGCGGGCCAGCCTTTTCCCTGACAAAGGTTCCGCCGCTGCAGACACCACGGTTGCAGAAAAAGCACCCGTTGCAGATAGCGCGGCCTACGATGAGGCGGTTCGGCTGCTTTCCCAAGGTGAGACAGATCCTGCGATTTTGCTCTTCGATCAATTTCTTGCCTCCGGGGAAACTCCCGAGCCGCGGCAAAGCTGGGCGCGTTTTCAAAAAGGCCTCGCGATGTTCTTGGGCGGTCAGGAAGAGAATGCCCGCGCGCTCTTCGCCGAGATCGAGAAGAAGGGACTTTACTCGAAAGAAGCAGACTCGATCCGGCTCGCTGGGTTCCTTGTCGATACGGCACGGAGCTTGAGCCTTCCAACCAGCATTTCCTCCGCGGTGACAAAAGGTTATGACAATGAAAGCCACGAAGCCATGGCATTGCTCTCCTACGGCATCAAAAACTGGGTCAAGGGCGACTTCGCCAATGCGGCCCCGCTGCTGGAGAAGTTCCATCAAGGGAAACTCGATGATGCTTATAACTGGATGGAGATCTACAAGCCGCTCGTGGCGAACTATGTGGCTGATTACAAATTGTATCTGCCCGTAGCCCAGAAAGTCGCCGCTGCAACGACACCCGAGCAAAAGGCCGCCGCCTTGAAGGCCGTGCAGGAAGCCAACAGCAAGTTAAGCACAAGCGGCGCAATGCCCGAGCAGTTCCAGAAATGGACGGAAACGCTCACGAAGGACGTCGGCGCTGCTCAGAAGCAAGCCGAAGACGAAGCGGCCGTGGTCGCTGAAAAGGCGCTCACTGCCGAGACTGCCAAGTGGCAGGAACTCTCAGGTAAAACTATTGCAGCCATGCGGGATTTCACCCCGGAAAGCGTCCTCACAACCTTCCGCCAAACGACGTTCTCGGACCCGACAATCCTCAAGAAAAAGACGATCGTGGACAACCGGCTGGGATTGCTTGCCGAGCTCAAGACCAAGCTCATCCAGGGAATGGGAACGGCTAAATTCGAGGCGCCAGTGACGAGCCGCAACGGCGCACCTCTACCCGGCCAACCTGCGCGCGCGGATGCCGCATCCCTCTACCTGAGTACGAACTACGGCGAAACGGCAATCCCCTGGAAAGATGTGAGCACGCGTTCTGTTATGGAGATGGCCAACAAGCTCGTGGTCGATCCGAATGCCGCTCACAAACAGTGGTTGATTGGCGCTTACGCCACGCTGTGCGGCGACGAAGCGGAAGGCAAACAGCTGCTCATCGAAGCCGCGCAATCTGACGAATCGCTGCGCGACAACCTTGCGGTATTCTTCGAGCAGTCGAATTAGTAGGCCCGCCCCAGCAACCCGACATACCAACGGACCAGTTCCGGGCCGGTGAACATCCACACCAAGCCTCCCAGCGCGAGGTAAGGGCCAAACGGAATTTTTCCGGACCATTCGCGTCGTCCGATGAGCATTGAGCCCACTCCAATAATGGAGCCGCAGAATGCCGCGACTGGCACGGTAAACAGCACCGCCTGCCAGCCGAGAAATGCGCCGATCGCGGCGATGAACTTCACATCGCCGAAACCCATCGCCTCGCGCGGGATGACAATCTGCGACACTTCGCCCGAGATCAGATCCAGATCCGCGAGCGGAAATTTCTCCGTGCCGATCTCCAACCGATCGTGAAAAAATACCAACTCTTTCGTGGCTTGTTTCTTCCCATCCACCACAACCTTTTCGACGCTCAGGATCATCCGATCGGACTCCCGGGCAAACAGATCCACCCACGGCATCGATTCCTCGCCGACTGTCAGCACCGGCTGATCGTCGACCTGCTTTACGTCGAATTTCGTTCCGGCTGGGAATGTCAGCTTCTTGCGACCGAACGCGAGTTTCCCCAATTCCACCACGCCCCAGAGCAGAAAATAACCTGTCGCAGCTCCGCAGACAGACCACCCGAGTGACTCCAGCCGGGAGTTGGTTCCCATCATCTCGGGAAGCAGACCACTCAGGATAATCCCGGCACCCACACCTCCCCAAGTGATCTCGTCGGGGATGATAAAGAAGTCGAAGTCGATGAACGTCGCCACGATCAAAAGCGCGGCCAAAATCCAATACGGCAGCAGCAGCGGCAGGGAAAAAAGCGGCTCCAGCCGAAAATAGATCGCCAGGAAAAGACAGCCGGTGAGGAACTCCACACCCAGATAGCGCGGCGAAATCGGCGCATCGCAATAAGCACATTTTCCCCGGAGCCAAAGCCAACTGATGATCGGCAAATTGTGATACCACTTGATCTGCGTTTTGCAGGTTGGGCAGAAGGAGCGCTTCGGTTGATTCACCGCCATGTCGCGCGGCATCCGATAAATGCACACGTTCAGAAACGACCCGATCATGGCGCCGAGAACGAACGAGAAGATCTGAAAAACGAGAGAATACCAGAACGGCGGCACGCGCCCAGTGAACCCTGTCCCTCTGGGAGCGTCAACCCCACTCTTGCGCGGCGCTCCCCATCCCTTATACGCTGGCGAGATGCACAATCCTGCCGCTCTTCGCCGTGAATACGCGCTGGCGGGCCTTCGCCGCTCCGACTTGGCCGAGAATCCTTTTGAGCAGTTCGGGACTTGGTTTGGGAATGCATTAGCCGAAGCGATTGGCGAGCCGAACGCGATGACACTCTCCACTGCCGATGCCAGCGGGTTGCCCTCCGCGCGGACCGTTTTGCTCAAGGGGTACGACGAGCGGGGCTTCTGCTTTTACACCAACTACGAGAGCCGAAAGGCCTGTGAACTCCTCGCAAACCCGCGCGCGTGTCTCACCTTCTTTTGGCAGAACCTCGAACGGCAGGTCATCATCCAGGGAGACGTAGAACGTGTGTCGCCTGTAGAGACGGCGACCTATTTCCAAAGCCGCCCCCGCGGCAGCCGACTTGGCGCCTTGGTCTCCGCACAAAGCGAAATCATTCCCAGCCGGAGCTTTCTGGAGGAACGTCTCGCGGAGTTGGAGGGCACGTTCGTGGATCAAGAGATTCCTCTGCCGCCAAACTGGGGCGGGTTTCGAGTTATTCCTCAGGCGATCGAATTCTGGCAGGGCCGCCCGAACCGGCTCCACGACCGCTTTCGCTACACACGAACTGAACGAAACTGGCAGATAGACCGTCTCAGCCCGTGATCTTTCCTCTACAAACCAACATGCGCCGCTTCCTTTTTCTCGCCTTTCTTGCCACCACCACGTTCGCCAAGGCGCAGTTGGCCTTCGATCCTGCTAACATCGACCCGGCAACAAAGCCGTGTGAAAACTTCTTCCAGTACGCCAACGGGGCCTGGCTGAAGAACAACCCCATCCCCGCTCAATACGCGACGTGGGGCAGCTTCGTTGAGCTGATCGAGAATAATAATCTAAAGCTCAAAACGATCCTCGAGGAAGCAGCTGCCGACCAGTCGGCTGCAGAGGGTTCCGTGCGCAAAAAGATTGGAGATTTCTACGCGAGCGGGATGGATGTGGCGGCAATCAATGAAGCGGGTATCACCGCCTTTCAGCCGGAGTTCGAGCGTATCTCTGCGCTGCCATCCGTGAAGGAGCTACCCGCATTGCTGGCGCACTTGCACGACATCGGAGTGGAGGCGGGATTCTCCTTTTTCGCGGATCAAGACGCCAAGGAAAGCACCCGCGTGATCGGCCAGTTTTATCAAGACGGCTTGGGATTGCCAGATCGGGATTATTACACCAAGACAGACGACGCCTCCAAAAAGATCCGCGAGCAATACGTCGAGCACATCGAAAAAATGTTCGTGCTTCTCGGCGAAAAACCTGTGGACGCAAAAACTGCCGCCGACGCGATCTTGAGCTTCGAAACGCAGCTCGCCG
>DASVRZ010000111.1:0-7324 GCA_036388355.1 Chthoniobacterales bacterium
ATCTTGGGGGGACTAAAGAATTTGGTGAACCTCGGCTTGGGGGCGATGTTCCAAACGGCGATCCGGGCGGGGAGCCCACTAAAAATCTCGCAGGGCAGTCGTTGTGGTACCGCTGGACGGCCCCTAAGTCGGGCCCAGCGAAAATCCTTACTTCGGGTGCCGGGTTCAAAACTGTTCTTGGGGTGTTCGTCGGCCCTGAGGCGAACAATTTATTCAACGCAGCCAACCCTCAGAATCTCGGCGTGATCAGTTCCACTCCAAACTCTCTGGAATTTAGGGTCATCGGAGGGGAGACTTACTCAATCGCGGTTGATGGGGAGAAAGGGAAAGTTGGGGATATCTCGTTGGTCGTGGCTCAAGGTCCTCTAATTTCCGTGACTGGGAACCCAAACTTTGGACCACGCAAAATTGGGTCAAAGACGTCGAAATCCATAACTGTAAGAAATCTGGGAACTAGTACTTTGAAAATAAGGAGCGTCACACTTCCCAACAGATATCGAGCAAAGTTGAAAAAAAGCATCGAGCCTGGCAAAAGTGCGTCAATCAGTGTGGAGTTCTCACCTAATGCGGTGAAGTCCTTCAATGGCCCGATCACGGTTAACAGCAATGCTGTTTCTGGGAAAAACACCGTCTTTGTGACTGGGAAGGGCTTCTGAGTTCGGGATAAAAGTAGGAGTCGAAGTTCTATTCCGGAAAGCATCCTGGTTCGCCAGGATGCTTTTTCTGCATAATGGCGTTGACGCATTGAGGCGGCCCTTTATTCTTTGGCCCTCACAAATCATCTACTTCATACTACATCATGAGCATCAAAATCGGCATCAATGGCTTCGGACGCATCGGTCGTCTCGTCTTTCGGGCAATCTGTGACCAAGGCCTCCTCGGCAAAGAAATCGAGGTTGTTGCCGTCAACGATCTAGTAGGTGCCGACAACCTCGCTTACCTCGTAAAGTACGATTCCACTCAAGGTCGGGCCAAGGAGGAGGTTTACTCCAAGAAATCCAGCCCAGACGTCGCTGAAGATGATATTTTGGTGGTCGATTGCCATGAGATCAAATGTCTCGCCGTTAAAGAAGGTCCTACTGCTTTGCCATGGGCTGAACTTGGTGTTGATATCGTCATTGAATCCACCGGTCTTTTTGTCGATGCAGCGAAGGCCCGTGGTCACATCACGGCTGGCGCCAAGAAAGTCATCATCTCTGCACCCGGCAAGGACGAGGACATCACCATTGTCATGGGCGTAAACCACGAAAAATACGACGCGGCAAATCACCACATTATTTCCAATGCGAGCTGCACCACAAACTGCTTGGCACCCGTGGTTCACGTTCTCCTGAAGGAGGGTTTCGGCATCGAGGAAGGCCTCATGACCACCGTTCACAGCTACACCGCCACGCAAAAAACCGTGGACGGCGCATCCAAGAAAGACTGGAAAGGTGGACGCTCGGCAGCCATCAACATCATTCCTTCAACCACCGGTGCAGCGAAAGCAGTTGGTCTCGCGATTCCCGAGGTTAAGGGCAAGCTCACCGGCATGTCGTTCCGCGTCCCGACTCCTACCGTTTCGGTGGTCGATCTGACTGTTCGCACGACGAAATCCACCAGCTACGAGGAGATCAAAGCAGCCATGAAGATGGCGAGCGAGACCTACATGAAGGGCATCCTCGGCTACACCGAAGACGAAGTCGTCTCGACCGATTTCATTCACGACACGCATTCTTCCATCTTCGACGCTGGCAGCGGTATTGCTCTGAACGACAAGTTCTTCAAGCTCATCAGCTGGTATGACAACGAGTGGGGTTACAGCAACCGCTGCGTTGATCTCCTGAAATACATCGCCGCCAAAGGCGTGTAAGCCCAAGTTTAACTCGCTTATGCCCGCAGCCATCTGCCGGCTGCGGGCATTTTCAGCAAAGACCCGTTCATTACCTTTTCCCATGGCTAAAAAAGACATTCGCGACATCAAAGTCACAGGTAAACGCGTCCTCGTTCGCGTGGACTTCAACGTTCCACTGGACGACAAAGACGGTACCATGGTCATCACTGATGACACCCGCATCCGGGAAACGCTGCCGACCCTGCATTACCTCGTCGAGAATGGCGCAAAAGTGATCCTTTGCAGCCATCTCGGCCGCCCCAAAGGTCAGGTCGATCTGAAGCAAAGCCTTCGCCCTGTGGCAGTCCGCCTCGCTGAGCTGCTGTCCATCCCCGTGGCGTTTTCCAGCGTCTGCGTGGGACCAGAAGCAGTAGAGAAATCCGAAGCCCTCGACCCCGGTGAGGTGTTGCTCCTGGAGAACGTCCGCTTCATGCCTGGCGAGGAAATAAACGACCCGGAACTTGCCAAACAATTTGCCGAACTCGCCAACATCTACGTCAATGACGCTTTCGGCTCGGCCCATCGCGCCCACGCCTCCACGGAAGGGGTGGCCCACCTCGTCCCGACGGCTGTTTCTGGCCTCCTCATGGAGAAGGAACTCCACTTCCTCGGCGACGAGCTTGAAGCCCCTGCCAAACCTTTCGTGGTCATCCTCGGTGGCGCCAAAGTTTCCGACAAGATCCAAGTAATCGACGCTCTTCTCGAGAAAGCTGACACCATTCTCATTGGCGGCGGCATGGCATACACCTTCGGCCTCGCTCTCGGTAAAAAGATCGGCAAGTCGCTCAGCGAACCCGATAAAGTGGAAACTGCGAATCTCGCTCTCGCCAAAGCAAAGGAGAAGGGCGTGAAATTTCTGCTGCCAGTCGACAACTACATCGTCGAGACCCTCGACTTTAAGAACAAAACCGTCAGGCCGGGTAAATACACGGCGCCAGGCGAAGGAATTCCAGACGGATGGGAAGGCGTGGATATCGGACCAGAGACCATCAAGCTGTTCTCTGCCGAGATCGCATCCGCCAAGACGGTCCTCTGGAACGGCCCGATGGGCGTGTTTGAAATCAAGGAATGCGCCAAAGGAACTTTCGCCCTGGCTGAAGTCATCGCGCAGAACCAAGCCGCCAAAACCATCATCGGCGGCGGCGACAGCGTGAAAGCCGTGAAGCGCGCAGGCGTGTCCGACAAAGTCACCTTCATCTCCACTGGCGGCGGCGCCAGCCTCGAACTGCTCGAAGGTAAGGTCCTCCCCGGCGTCGCAGCGTTGGCCGACAAGTAGCCAACCACTTCCCTTCCCCTCTTTATTCCGATGCGTAAAAAAATCCTCGCCGCCAACTGGAAAATGAACATGACCAACGGGGAAGCCCGTTCCTTCATGGAAAGCTTTCTTCGTGAAATCGGCGACGAACTCGACGTCGAAGTCGTCATCATTCCGCCGTTCCTCTCGATCGCCACTGTCACCGAGTCGCTCAGCAAGCACCAGAGCGTGAAGGTCGGCGCGCAAAACATGCATTTCGAGAAATCCGGTGCCTACACGGGAGAAGTGAGCGCTGGAATGCTCCGCGACCTTTACGTGCGCTTTGTCGTCCTGGGCCACAGCGAACGCCGGGCGATCTTTGGTGAGACCGACGAGATGATCAATAAGAAGGTAAAGGCAGCGCATGTTGCTGCCCTGCGTCCGATTCTGTGCATTGGCGAAACCCTGGAGCAACGCGACGGGGGCGAAGTGGAATCTGTTCTAGAAACGCAGCTGCGCGGCGGGTTGGCAGACCTCACTTCTAAGGAAATCGTCGAAACTGTCATCGCTTACGAGCCCGTCTGGGCCATCGGAACGGGTCGTACCGCGAGCCCTGAACAAGCTCAAGAAGCTCACGCCTTCATTCGGAAAACCATTGCCGCTCTCACCGACGCAGCTACGGCAGACCGGGTGCGGATTCAATACGGCGGCAGCGTGAAACCAGAGAATACCGCCTCACTGATGAGCCAGCCCGACATCGACGGCGCTCTCGTGGGCGGTGCGAGCCTCGACGCACGCAGCTTCGCCCAGATCGTCCACGCCACAGTCAAGCTGGTGAATAAATCGGAATGAAACTCTACATCCTTCTCATCATTGGGCTCTTCGCCAGCTCTGCGTCCCTTCACGCCGCCGTCGAGCCAGAGAAAAAGAAGGAGATCGAAGAAATGCTCAAGCTCACCGGTGCTGAGAGCATGATGCGACAAATGATCACGCAGATGATCGGTCAAATGCAGAAAGGCATGCCCGCAGCTCCTGCCGGTTTCTGGGAAAAATTTTCAGCTAAGATGGACACGCGCGAATTCATGGAAATGATCATCCCCGTTTACGACAAATACTACACGCTGGAAGACCTCCGGGCGGCGAATGCGTTTTACTCCTCGGCTGCTGGTAAGAGAATGGTAAGCACCATGCCGCAAATCATGTCAGAGAGCATGAAAATGGGACAGGCCTGGGGAGAAAAGATCGGGCGTCAAGCCGCCGAGGAAATCGCAGCTGAGGCTAAAGCCGCTGCGACTCCCGCAAGTTGAGAGGGTCGGCGGCACGTCGGCCTTTGGGCCGTAACGATTCGGGAATCCGGATAGCGTTTGATGTGTGAAATACCCCGCGCGGGTTCTCGTTCATGTAGCAAGGATTGCTGGAGCCTTTTCTAGGGAGGCGGATCAAATAGCTAGATGGCAGAGGTGGTTTTAGCTAACCTCACGATCATGCGCCTGCTACTTGCCGTTTCGCTCTTTCTCACTTCTTGCGGCCTCGTTTCGGCGGCAGAAACATTGGCAGAGGCGGCTCGCAAACAGGTGGGGGTGACGGTGCATTATGATCCGGCGTACGTCAGTCTGACCTATCCGAACGGAGATGTGCCCTCCGAGGGCGGCGTTTGCACCGATGTGGTGATTCGCGCTCTACGGAGCAGCCGTGGACTCGACCTCCAGAAGCTGGTGCATGAGGACATGAAAGCCGCCTTCTCGAAGTACCCGCAAAAGTGGGGCCTGAAAGGTCCGGACAAAAATATCGACCATCGGCGGGTGCCAAATCTGCAAACCTACTTCAAGCGGAAAGGCTGGGCGCAGCCGGTCACACAGCGGGCAGAGGATTATCAGGCCAACGACATTGTCACCTGCATCGTTCCGCCGCATTTACCGCACATCATGGTGGTGAGTGATCGCAAAACATCCGACGGTCGGCCGCTGGTGATCCATAATATCGGCCGCGGAACGCAGGAAGAAGATCGGCTATTTCAGTTCGAGCTTACCGGGCATTACCGCCTGCCAGCGGAGTAGCGTCGGTGCCGCCGGGTTGACTCCCGAAATTATCTGCCGAAGATGGGCGGGATGATTCGCCCGGCGCTCACTCGTTTTCTCTCGCTGCTCCACCGCTGGCGCAAGGAGCCGCTCATCCCGCTGGTGCTGCTGATGATGGCGGGAAGCCTGTGGGTGTTTGCCGAGTTGTCGGACGAAATCGCGGAGCGCGATACCGGCGATTTTGATCGGAAGGTTCTTCTTTCCATGCGGGAGCCCGGCGATCCATCGAACCCCATCGGATCGCGTCATGTGGAGGAAATTGGCCGTGATGTGACGGCTTTGGGAGGAATGACGGTGCTGACCGGGCTGACCATCGCCTCTGCCGGCATGACGTTGCTCCTTGGGAAACCGCGGCTCGCGCTCTTGCTGGTGATCGCGATCGCCAGTGGGATGATTCTTTCCGATCTGCTGAAAGCCGGCTTCGATCGACCGCGCCCGGATCTGGTGCCGCATGGCTCGTATGTGACCAGCCGAAGCTTCCCCAGTGGGCACGCGATGATGTCAGCCGTGGTTTACCTCACCCTCGGCTTGTTGCTGGCGCGGACGCAACGGAAGGATCGCGTGCGCGTGTATCTGGTGAGCCTGTCCGTTTTCGTAACGATCATGGTCGGGATCAGCCGGGTTTACCTGGGCGTGCATTGGCCGACGGATGTGCTCGCCGGGTGGTCAATCGGTGCTGCCTGGGCGCTGCTCTTCTGGCTGGTGGCGATCCGCATCGATCCTGTGCCAGGCTCGGGTGTGAAGACCTGAGCCGAGTTCCCGCGCGGATTGGAGCGCGACGCTCTATTTTCTCCCGGTGGAGTAGCCGTTCTCAACCATGTAACGATAGCTTTCGCGGACGGCCTCCATCATGTCGGTGGCGCAGGCGTCGAGCTCGATGACGTGCCATTCCACAGCCGTAGCAGCTTCCAGAACGGCAGGAACGTCCACTTCACCCTGGCCAAGAGCGGTCATCGGTTCGCCCATCACGCAGGGCCCGTCCTTGATGTGGAGCAACGGGAACCGGGCAGGATTTTCTCTGATGATGGCGGCGGGATCTTCACCTGCCGTTTGCGCCCAATAAACATCGAGCTGGTTGAAGGCAGCAGGACCGGAAAGCTCCGTGAGGAGGGAATAAGCGGTGCGTCCGTTGAAGCGTTTGAGAAACTCAAACTCGTGGTTGTGGAGGCCGACCCGCATGCCGCGTTTGGCGGCGTTTTCCGCGCCTTCAGCGATGAGAGCCGCGGCTTTCCGAACGTCCTCTTCGGTGTTGAGGCCGTTGCGACCGAAGCCGGAGATGATAAACGTGTTGCCGAGTTGCTCGTGCTCGTCGAGAACCGCTTCCGTTTGCGAACCGGTCGGGAAACCCCCGTGCGCGCTGCTGATGACGAGGCCCAGATCCCGAACAATTTTCCCGAATTCCGCAGGGGGCAGACCGTAGTAACCCGCAGGCTCAACGCCGACGAAGCCGATATCGGCGACTTCCTTGAGGACGGCGCGGAAGTCCGTTTTGCAAGCTTCGCGCAGGGTGTAGAGCTGGAGGGAGATGGGTGCTTTCATGGTGCGGCTACCTTCGACAAAGCGCGGCATTTGGAAAGGTGAATTTTCCGCGCTTTGGGAATAGCTGACTCCGGGCTACGCTGTCGCATGCGCGAGGTTTTTTCGAATGTGGACGCGGTGCGGGTGGGCTTTTTCCGGTCCGTGCTCGAGAAGGCGGGTATCCCCAGCTACGTCCGGAATGAATACAGTCACAACTCGGCGGAAGGCCTCCAATCTCCTGCGATGTATCCGACCTTGTGCGTGCTGGAGGATGGGGATTACGACGAGGCGATGCGCCTGCTCGGGGAGATTTACAACGCGGAGGCCACGGTTTTGCCGGATTGGGCCTGCCCGAAGTGCGCGGCGGAGGTTCCGGGAAATTTCGACGCCTGCTGGCAGTGCGGTTCCTTTCGCGAAGGGCTGGACGTCAGCCCCGAGTAGCTGGTGCGTCCTTGTTTTCCCGGCGGCGCCTTCTAAAATAGCCGCATGATGGACCTTACTCCTTTCGCGAAAGGTGCTTCCGAGCACGTGTTGCTGCCCCGCATGTCGAACCGCCACGGCCTCATTGCCGGGGCCACCGGCACGGGAAAAACGGTGACGCTGCGGGTGCTGGCGGAGCGG
>DASVRZ010000112.1:0-5592 GCA_036388355.1 Chthoniobacterales bacterium
CGTCCACAGCCTCAGGCTCCGCAGGATAAAGTTGTTCGATCAGGAGCTTCGGTTCATCCAACGAACGGGCCATGGCCACGTAGCCGGTGGTGATCAGATCCGCTTTAGTCAGCGCTTTGGAGTGGATCACAGAAAACCGTCCGGCCAAATACGGCACCTCAAATTCCTTAATCGAGTAGTTGCCGATATACGCCTGCAAGAGCTCCAGATTGATCTTATCCAGCTCAAGCTCCGTCTTCCCCTCGTAGAGCTTCACCAGCTTCTCAGGCGTGTAAAAACGTCCGTTTGGTGCCAGCGTCGGCTCAAAACGCTTGGGAGGATCGACCTTTTTTAGCTTTCGGAGAATTTCGTAGCTCCGGGCACTTTCTGGATGCTGAAACACATAGAAACTCGCAATCCAGCAGGCAAAAACCACGCCGATCAGCAGAAGGATGAACACCGTCCACGCAAAAAGATTATCCCGCTGCCCCTTCTTGGCGTTCCGCTTCCGCTCCGACATGAGCTCCACATCCACGGCCATGCCGGGACGGGCCGGTTGTGGCGGTTTCTTCACGTTCCGACCGCCGCCTCACCTGGCTCAAACGACGTCCCGCAGCCGCAACTCCGAACCGCGTTTGGATTCACAATTCGAAATCCGGCTCCCGCGAGATCGTCCACATAGTCCAGCGACGCCCCCGACAGCAAACGCGCCGCATCCGCAGCCACGAAAACCCGCACGCTGTCCCGCTCCGCCATCAAATCGCCGGCCTGAATGCCGCCCAGGTTCATGTCGTATTGCAGACCCGCGCAACCGCCTTTGCTGATGCCAATCCGCAGTCCGCTATCCTCGCCCAAGCCCTTCGAAGCCAGGAGCGATTTGAGTTCTGCAACAGCACTTTCCGTAATCGTCATCATCGGGGGAACTCATACGGCAAAAAGAGGAAATCTGAAAGCCCAAACCTGAAGCCGTTCATGTCGGGCTGCGGTGCGAGTTTCAGCTTTCTTGTTTCCAGTTTCAGCTTTCTCCCTAAAATCCTTCCATGGGAAACATCCGCCTCCTGCCCGAAGAAGTCGCCAATCAAGTGGCGGCCGGGGAAGTCGTGGAGCGGCCTGCCTCTGTGATCAAGGAGCTCGTCGAAAACAGCCTCGATGCTGGCGCGAAACGTATCGAGATCCTCATCCGCCGGGGGGGAAACTCCCAGATCAAAGTCGTCGATGACGGTTCCGGAATGGACCGCGACGACGCCCTGCTTTGCCTGGAACGACATGCCACCAGCAAGATTCGCCTCGGGTCGGATTTGGCAGCCATCGCCACGCTTGGTTTTCGCGGCGAGGCGTTGCCGAGCATTGCCAGCGTGTCGCGTTTCCGCCTCAGCACCCGCCCTCGCGACGCCGAGGAAGGCACCGAGATCCTCATTTCTGGCGGGAAGATCGAAGCTGTACGTTCCAGTGGCGACGCGCCCGGCACGCAGATCGAGGTGCGCTCGTTATTCTATAATCTGCCCGCGCGCAGGAAATTTCTACGCACCGAAAACACCGAAGCCAGCCACATTGAGCACGCGCTTCACTTGCAGGCAATCGGCCATCCCGGCGTCGCCTTTACCTATCTACGCGACGACCGGACGGTCTTCCAACTGCCGACCTCCGCAACGCTGTCCGAGCGGTTGCGCGATCTTTACGGCAGTCAGCTCGTCGAGCAACTCGTCGAAATGCCGCTCATCGAAGACGGCGGATTGCGCATTGGGGGCATGATCGGCAAACCTGGCATCTCCCGCTCCAACCGCAGCCAGCAGATCAGCTTCGTTAATGGGCGGGCCGTGGAAAACATCTCCATCAACCACGGCTTGCGCGAAGGCTACCACACCGCGTTGATGCGAGGACAACACCCGATTACGTTCCTGTTTCTAGACATGGATCCAGCTGCCGTGGACGTAAATGTCCATCCGGCGAAGCGCGAAGTGCGCTTCCGCGATCCACACGGAGTGCGAGAAATTCTGGCCCGCGCGATTCGGCAAACGCTGGACACGACACGCGGGGACTGGGAACGGCAGCTAGCACCGGGCATTTCGAAGTCAGCGAATCCCTTTCCCTCGCGGGAGCCGTTTGCTGCGTTTTCAACTCCGTTCCATTCCACGGAAGCCTCATCTGTGGCCCCCTACAACGGGTCTGCGCCGGCAGAAAGCCCATTTCCGACTCCACAAATCGCCGCTCCGGCGGCGGAAACGCGATTTCTGGCTCCGCAAATCGCCTCTCTCTCAGCGGAAGCCCCTTTTCCGGCTCCCGAAACGGCTCTTCTTCCAACAGAATCTCCACTTTCGCCTCCGCAAAGCGCCGCGCCAGCGCTTGCAGAACACCCGACAACCGCCGTTCCCCCACCCCAGTTCAAGATTCTTGGTGTCCTCAATAAGCTCTACATTCTCCTGGAGTCGGCTGAAGGGCTCGTTCTCGTCGATCAGCACGCAGCCCACGAGCGCATCCTTTTCGAGCAACTTCAGCGCAGCATGGAGACCCGCGGTGTCGCCTCGCAGCGGCTGCTCCTCCCACTCACCCTCGGCGTCGCTCCCCGCGATCACGCCTGGCTTTCGCAAAATCTGCCGACGCTCCACCGCATGGGCATCGGCATTGAGCCATTCGGCGACAGCGTGGGAGACACCACTTACAAGATCGACGCTCTCCCCGGCTTCATCAAAACCAGCGACCCGCTCACGCTTGTCCGCCGCTTAATCGACGACCTGCGTTCCGCCACCACCCAAACCAGCAGCCTGCGGCTCGGTGAGGACGTGATCGCCAAAACGGTCTGCCGCCACGCCGTGAAGGCGAACGACATTCTCCACCGCGAAGAACAGGTGCATCTTATTCAGGACCTTCTCGCCTGCGATCTCCCCTACTGCTGCCCACACGGACGACCTACCCTGATCCAGTTCAGCCACAGCGATCTGGAGAAAAAGTTCGGGCGCAAAGCGTAGAGCCCATGAAAAACACGACCTTTACCCCAATGTTCAAACGGCTTCTTCTCCTCAGCTCCCTCCTAGTATCCGTCCCCGGCTGCGCCCTTTTCCAAGGCGGGAAAGAGGAACCCGCGCCAACCGCCGAAACCCAGAACTTCCTGGGATCGATCTCCATGGTGAACGAGGACGGCCGCTTCGTTCTCGTGGACTTCGGAGGCTTCGCCGCGCCCCAGCCGGGCGCGGAGGTCGAGGTCCGCAGAGACGGCGAAACGGTGGCCACTCTCAAGGTCGGCGAGGAAATGCGCAGACCATTTGCCGCCGCAGACATCGTGGATGGCACTCCGCAAACTGGTGACGACGTATGGTCGAAGAAGCCGACGCTTTAGCCCGCATCCTCGCCGCCGCCGAGCCGCTAGAGCCGGTGGAACTCCCGCTGCTGGAGGCACTCGGATTTTTTCTGCCGAAGCCGGTTCGCTCTGTTCTGGCGCATCCGCGTTTCGATAATTCAGTGGTGGATGGTTACGCGCTCCGGGTGGAAGACAGCGGCACGGAACGGCAAATTGTCGGGGAACAACCCGCCGGACGCGATCGCGCTCTCAGCCTTGGAGCCCACGAAGCCATCCGCATTTTCACCGGGGCGCCGATTCCCGCCCACTGCACCGGAGTGATCATGCAGGAAGATGTGAGGGTGGAAGGTCAGCGGCTCATCTTGCAGGAAACCCTCGATCAGGGCGAAAACATCCGCCCGGCTGGAGCCGATCTGGCCGCTGGACAACTCATCGGTCGCGCAGGCGAAAGAGTGACGCCCCAACTGATCGGCCTCCTCGCAAGCCAGGGCCTCGCCACCGCCAGCGTCCATCGCACGCCGACTGTGACCGTGCTCTCCACCGGCGACGAACTGCGCCCCCCAGGCACTAAGTTGGCCGCCGGAGAAACCTTCAACTCCAACAGCCTCATGCTCGCCGCGCTTTTACGGCCCCTCGGCATCGACGCGGAGCTACGTCACAGCCCAGACGACCGCTCGATCATCGAAGCCGAAATCCACCGCGCGCTGGAGCAAAGCGACGTCTTGATCATCAGCGGCGGCGTTTCCGTCGGCGATCACGACCACGTGCGGCCCGCCCTCAAAGCGTGCGGTGTGGCCCTCGATCTCTGGCGGATCCGCATGAAACCAGGCAAACCGCTCGCCTTTGCCCGCGCCGGAAAGAAGCTCATTTTCGGTCTCCCCGGTAATCCAGTTGCCGCCTTCGTCACGTTCCAAGTCCTCCTGCGCCCTGCCCTGTTGCAAATGCTGGGCGCTCAAGACGAAGAGCGCTTCCTGCCGCAGAAGCCGGTTCGGCTCGAATCCGCGCTCAGCAACCCCGGAGATCGTCCGCACTATTTACGGGGCCGGGTCGAAAACGGACTTTTCGTCTCCCACGGACTCCAGGAAAGCCACGCCCTCTACGGTCTGAGCCAGAGCAAAGCTCTCCTGCGCCTCGAAGCAGGCGAGAGCCTGGCCGCCGGCTCGGAGCGATTTGCCCTAACTTGGTAGAAAATCTCGGTTGCGCGCCACGTTTTCACGACTAGTTTTCGGCGGCTTAAATATCAAGGACCTTAACTAATCTGACTTCGTGCCGCACCTTTCTCTTCCCGCCGACCAACACCGCGACGCCGAAGAGCTGGCCAATATCATCATCGTCCTGCAGCGGTGCTTCCTCCTGAATCTCTCCAAGGAACTCGCCAACGGCAACGTCTCCTTTCCTCAATATTTCCTGCTCGGCCATCTCGACCAAAAAGGCGCAGTGACCATGACGGAGATTGCCCAAAAAATGGGCCACACCACCGCAGCCGCCACCGGACTGGTGGATCGCCTGGAAAATCTCGGCTACGTCACCCGTGGTCACGCCAAGGACGACCGGCGCAAAGTCATGGTCGGCATCACGGAAAAAGGCCAGGCGCTCGTTCTCCGCATCCGCGAGGACATGGTAAAAAACGTCCAGAAAGTGATGGAACACCTCACCCCCGAAGAGCAATCCTCCTGGCTGCATATTTATCAGAAGATCTTTCAATACTGTCAAAATCAGGAACATGAATAAGTCCATTATCCAACACTTCGGCGCCACTCTGGCCCTGACTCTCCTGACGTCTGTTGCGCAGGACGCTCGTCCCAGCTTAAGCAGCGAACCCGCTCCTTCTCCCTCGCCTACCGCCACTCCAGCACCCGCACCCGAGGCCTCCGCGGCCGACGAATCCGCTCTTGCGGGCGACACTTCGAAGCTCGAAGCCGACGTTCTCACCAACGACCGGCTCCTCGCCACTCCTTACAGCCGCGTCGATAAGAGCAACGACGCTTTTACCGAACTCGAAGCCGACCGCCCGTTCGCCGCTCAGCCGGCGAGCCCGGAAAACGGTATCACTCTCGAACAGGCGATCCAGACGGCCCTCGAGCACAATGCCGACATTCTCCGGCAAATCGCCGAGATTAAACGCACCCGCGGTCAGGTCATCGAAGTCCGCGCTCAAGCGCTCCCACGAGTCGGCGCTCGCAGCGGCTATAACCAGAGCAAAACCCTCTCCGGCGGCAATAGTTCCTCCGACGCAAGGCCGAGCTCTACGCCAGCGGTCATCGGAACGGTCCTGGTGGATGGAGTCGCGCTGCCGGTGAGGTCTCTAGCGACACCCC
>DASVRZ010000113.1:0-2261 GCA_036388355.1 Chthoniobacterales bacterium
TGTCCACACCGCGATCGAAATGAAAAACGTCGCCGAGCCCTACATTTTGCGCCGTGCCATCCGGCAAATGGAAGATGGCCACATCATTATCTTCGGGGCGGGCACTGGAAACCCGTTTTTCTCCACCGACACGACTGCCGCCCTCCGCGCCAGCGAGATCAAAGCCGAAGTCATCCTTAAAGCGACCAAAGTCGATGGCATTTACGACAGCGATCCAAAAAAAAATCCGGACGCCGTCAAATACCAGACCGTCAGCTATTCGGAGTGCCTGGCCAAGCGACTCTCCGTGATGGACTCCACCGCCTTCAGCCTCTGCATGGATAACAAAGTGCCTATCATCGTTTTCGACATGACCCAGCCCGAGAACATCCGCCGCGTCATCGCCGGCGAAAAAATCGGCACACTCGTCACCGGAGAAGCGTAACCTATCCGTATGACTGCTGAAGAAATCCCTTTCGAAACCGAGGCCGCCATGGAGAAAAGCGTGGACTACATGATCCACGAATTCGCCTCCGTCCGCACCGGCAAAGCCTCCCCGGCCCTCGTGGAAAACGTCGATGTCGAAGCTTACGGCACCATGATGAAGCTCAAGCAGCTCGCCCTCATCAGCACGCCCGAGCCGCGCCTGCTCGTCATCCAGCCGTTCGACGCCTCGACCTTGAAGGATTGCGAACGCGGCATCAAAGAGTCCAAGCTCGGCATCAACCCGATTAGCGACGGCAAACTCATCCGCCTGCCCATTCCCGAACTCTCCGAAGAGCGCCGCAAAGACCTCGTTAAATCCATCAAACAGATGGCCGAGGAAGCCCGCGTCCGCGTCCGCTCCAACCGCCGGGACGGCATCGCCGAAGTGAAGAAACTGAAAACCGCCGGCGACATTACCGAAGATCAGCAGCGCGATCTCGAGAAGGAAATCCAGGACCTCACCAACAAATTCGTCGCCTCCATCGATCAGCACACCGACTCGAAGGAAGCCGACGTGATGCGCGTGTGAGTAACATCTAACGCCGATGAAATCTTCTCTTCCTTTCTCGTTTCCGAACTCCCTTTCGGGAACGCACCTGTCCCGGAAACTCCAATTTCCTTCCGCTCGTGTTTCCAAGAGAACCTTCATCGCACTCCTGGGGCTCTTCGTCGCCACCGCCGCTCCACTTAAATCCGAAGTAGTCCGCCTCGCACCAGAATTCGCAGTCGAAAGCTTCAACGGCACCTCAAAACCAGCAAGCCGTTTCGGTAAACAGCCGCTCATCCTCATCATCGCCCCGTCTCCGAAATCGGGAGTGTTTAAGAAGCAGCTTAAACACATCGAGAATCTCTACCGCCAATACGCTGGCCGCGAAGCACTCTTCATCGCCGCCTTCACGCGCGAAACTGGCACCGTAGAATCGGACATCCCATTCCTCTATGCCACCGATCCACAAGCCGTCGCCGCTAGCTATGGATTGGGCCGCGAAAAATTCCAGCTCAACCTCATTGGGCCCGACCACAATCTGGACCTCGTCACTAGCGAGATCGTCAGCGGCGAACGCATTCGCGACGTCATCGACAACAGCTACACAAGGCAGTCCGTTCGCCGCCGGTAGACCGCTGAGTTAGTTCCGCCTCCAAATAAGCATGAACGGCTTGACGGATTTCAAGGCCCGGCTGGTCGCATTTCTAACACTAAACGGAGGAAAACATGTCGTTCAACGAGTACTACGCAAACCTCGAGCAGGAGTTGTCGGGCAAGAAATACCAGGGACGACCGCAAGCAACCCAACCGTTGTCACTAAAGAATTTTGAGAGTTGTGACGAAACGGCTGTTTACTGGCTAAGTGCCGCTGGTGTTCTAATCAACAGCAGGGGGACGACGATCATGATAGATCCCATCCTCTCAGTAGTGGATGATGACCCTTCGCGAAGTGAGATAGATGGCAAGTTGCTCTTGGCGCCGCCACCGATCATGGCAGATCAAGTCCGCGGGCTGGACGCCATATTGTATACACATTCCGATGGTGATCACATGGGTTGGCGGACAGCTCGGGCGTTGTTAACCTCGGGGGCCACCTATTACACGACGCCATACGCTGCCAAGGAGCTTCAAAAAATAGGCGTTCCGAAAGATCGTATTCGCGAATATGAACGCCACGATGAGTTTTGTATCGGAAGTGTTCGTGTCCGGATGACAGCAGCCTTCCATCCTCACCAAATTGGAAACCCCCGGAATAATAACTACTGGTTTTTCAAAGGCAGCGATTGCACGGGATTCCGTCTAGAGACGC
>DASVRZ010000114.1:0-9273 GCA_036388355.1 Chthoniobacterales bacterium
GGCGCCGGGCTGGAGCTCTCCCCGTTTCGCATTCCGATCCGCATACCCGGCATGAACCTCACCGGGTCTGCCTTCGAGTGGTATTTCATAGTCGCCCTTCCCATCGCCTTCCTCACCGCCGCTCTCGCGGGCATTCTGCTGGAACGCTCCGTCATCCGTTTCCTCTATAAACGCCCTCTCGAATCGCTCCTCGCCACCTGGGGCGTTTCGCAAGTGCTCCAACAGCTTTACCGCCTCGTCTTCGGCGCCGCGAACGTCCAGGTGAACTCCCCAAGCTGGCTCAGTGGCAACTTTACGATCAGCGACGTCATTTTCGGCTATAACCGTGTCTTCGTCATTGGCTTCGCGATCCTCATCGTCATCGGCACGTGGCTGCTTTTATCCAAAACGCCGCTCGGCCTGCTCATTCGCGCGGTCATGCAAAACCGCAACATGGCCGCCTGCATGGGTGTTAGAACCGAACGCGTCAACATGCTCACGTTCGGCTTCGGCAGCGGACTCGCCGGACTCGCAGGCGCGTTCCTTTCACAAATCGGAAACGTCGGACCGTCGCTCGGGCAAAGCTACATCGTCGATTGCTTCATGACCGTCGTGTTAGGCGGCGTCGGAAGCATCTTCGGCACCGTCTGCTCCGCTGTTGGCATCGGCGTAATCGACCAGACGTTGCAACAGCTCCTCCTCAATCCCGTGATGGGGAAAATTATCGTCCTCGCAGGCATCATTCTCTTCCTGCAATGGCGGCCCGCCGGAATCTTCGTCACCAAGAGCCGCAGCTTGGAAGGATAACGTCATGCGCATCTATTCCAAACAAGAGCTCACCTGGATCATTGTTCTAGCTGTCCTGGCGATCGTTGTCTTCCCGTCGTTGAACGCCTTCGCTCCTGCCGGCAGCCTCTTCCACATCAGCGATTTCAGCATTAATCTCTGGGGTAAATATCTCACCCTCGCCACCCTGGCTGTCAGCGTCGATCTCCTCTGGGGCTACACCGGATTGCTCAGCCTCGGGCAGAGCCTTTTCTTCGCCCTGGGCGGCTATGCTTTCGGCATGCACCTCATGCTGCTCATCGGCAAGCTCGGGCAATACAAGAGTGATCTGCCGGACTTCATGGTCTTTCTGGGATACCAAAAACTTCCCGCGCTGTGGGAGCCATTTTATAACTTCTGGTTCGCCAGTGCCGCCGTCATGTGGGTGCCCGGCCTCGTCGCGCTTTGTTTGGGCTTCCTAACCTTCCGCTCACGCATTAAGGGTGTCTATTTCTCGATTCTTACGCAGGCGGTCACCTACGCCGCCTACATCATGTTCCTCACGAACGATCTGGGGTTCGGCGGAAACAACGGCCTCACGGACTACAAGTTTTTGCTCGGCCAGGATCTCCGCGTGGGCGGAACTCAGCGCGGCCTTTACATCGCCAGCGCCATCCTGCTGTTGCTCACCTATCTAGGCTGCCGATGGCTCATCTCCACGAAGTTTGGCAAAGTGCAGCGCGCCATCCGCGACAGCGAAACGCGCGTGCTCTTCTCCGGCTACGCAGCCGCGAATTACAAACTCTTCGTCTTCGTCATTAGCGCGATGATCGCTGGACTCGCCGGCGCGCTCTACGTGCCGCAGGTCGGCATCATCAACCCGAGCGAAATGGCCCCCGAAAAATCGCTCGAAGCCATCGTCTGGGTTGCCGTCGGTGGACGCGCCACCCTCTTCGGCCCGATTATCGGAGCCATCGCCGTCAACGCACTCAAGAGCTGGGCCACCCGGGCGTATCCGGATTACTGGCTGATCATCCTGGGTGGACTCTTCATTGTGGTCGTCCTTTTCATGCCCAAAGGAATCGTCGGATTGCCGGGGCAGATCAAAGAGTTCCTCACCCGCCGCAAAGCGGACGATGACGACGTCACGCCCACCTCCGCCGTCGCAGTTCCCGTAGAGGAGGCAAAACCATGAGCATGATCCCCTACCTGCTCTCGGCCGAGGGAGTGAACAAAAGCTTCTCCGGCTTCAAGGCGATCAACGATCTCAACTTCTATCTCGAAGAAGGCGAACTCCGCACCGTCATCGGCCCCAACGGCGCAGGAAAAACGTCGTTTCTCGACCTCATCACTGGACGCTCGAAACCCGACTCGGGCGCCTTGGAATTCGAGGGCAAACACGACCTCGCCAAGATGAACGAATACCAGATCTACCGTCTGGGCATCGGCCGCAAATTCCAAACGCCGACCGTTTACACCGACCACACCGTCGGGGAGAATCTCGTCCTCTCGTTGGAAGGCTCGCGCAGCGTTTTCCCGTCGTTGTTCTTCAAGCTGAACTCCACGCAGTCCGACCGCATCGAAGACATCCTTAAGACCATCAACCTCACCAAGCAACGCGACTGGAAAGCCGGCTCGCTGGCGCACGGGCAGAAGCAATGGCTGGAAATCGGCATGCTCCTCGCGCAAAACGCCAAGCTGTTGTTAGTCGATGAACCCGCCGCCGGCATGACCGACGAGGAAACCCACAAAACCGGCGATTTGCTTCTCTCGCTCGCGGGAAAGCACAGCATCATCGTCATCGAACACGACATGGTCTTCGTCAGGCAAATTTCCGCAGGGCGAAAAGTGACCGTTCTGCATCAGGGTCACGTCCTCTGCGAAGGACCCGTCGATGAGGTGCAGAACAACGAAAAAGTCATCGAAGTTTATCTTGGCCGCAGCAAAGCTCACTAACATGAACAACGACCTTTCGACCAGCCTCACCGTGAGCGGCGTGGAAGCCTCCATCGGCGGCAGCCGCATTCTGCGTGGTGTTAGTTTTACCGTTCCGCCCAAGTCTGTGTTCTGTCTGATGGGCCGCAACGGAGTCGGCAAAACCAGCACGCTGCGCAGCATCGTCGGCCTCATGAAGATTGACGCCGGAAAAATCGAAATTGGCGGCAAAGAACTTCACCGGCTCCTGCCCGAAGAGCGCGCCCGGCTCGGCATCGGCTTCGTTCCGCAAGGCCGCGAAATCTTTCCCCACCTCACGGTCGAGGAAAACCTCGAGATCGGCATGAAAGCGCAAGGCCTCAAGCAAAACCGCAAAGCCAAACTGGAGCGCGTCTTCTCACTCTTCCCCATCCTAAAAGACTTCCTACCCCGCAAAGGCGGCATGCTCAGCGGCGGCCAGCAGCAACAGCTAGCGATCGGCCGCGCCCTCCTAACAGACCCAAAGATCCTCATCCTCGACGAACCAACCGAAGGCATTCAGCCCAACATCATCGATCAGATCGGCGAAACGATCAAACTACTGCGCTCTGAGGGACAAATGAGTATCCTGCTCGTGGAGCAATACCTGGACTTCTGCAAAGAGCTAGCCGACACCTTCGCCATCATGAACCGCGGAGCCGTGGTAGTTGCGGGCCCAGTTGCCGATCTCACAGATCAAGTCATCAAGGAGCACCTCACCGTCTGACAGCGGCCCTAACGGCGTTCTGCTCATAGCAGGCAGCGTGGTGACGAGAGCAATTGTTGCCGCAGGACGGTCTTGCGGATACCGTCACCACATGAACTACGAACACCTGATCACGGTTGAGCCAGGCAAGCGTAGCGGCAAGCCATGCATTCGCGGGATGCGGATTACCGTTTACGACGTGCTGGAGTATCTCGCTTCCGGCATGACCGAAGACGAGATTCTGACCGACTTCTCCGAACTGACCCGGGAAGACATCAAGGCGTGTCTGTCGTTCGCCGCCGACCGGGAACGCAAACTCTTCAGTGCGGCCGCGTGAAGCTCCTCCTCGACGAGAATCTGTCGGATAAGATTGTTCCGCAGATTAGCGACCTTTATCCCGACTCTGCGCACGTCAAGTCGCTCCCGCTCATTCACACGGACGATGTACTCATCTGGTCATTTGCCCAGCAGCATGGTTATACCATTGTCTCGAAGGACGCCGACTTTCATCAGCGCAGCTTGGTATTCGGCCATCCTCCCAAGCTTGTATTTTTGCGTGTAGGCAATTGTCCCACTAGCCAGATTACACAACTTCTGCGATCCAACTACGTCCTGCTCTCGGCATTTGCATCAGATTCGAACGCCAGCATTTTGATTCTGCCGTATGAACGGAGCACCTAGCCCCATGAAATGGCGGATGCCATCGCGTAGGGAGCTGCCGGCTCTGTAGCGAGTTGCTTATGTTTGGAGGAACCCGCGCGCGATTGTGGCCGAGGGCCGCTTAGACGTTGAAACGGAAGTCGAAGACGTCACCGTCTTGCACGACGTATTCTTTTCCTTCGATGCGGAGTTTTCCGGCTTCGCGGGCTTTGGCCATGCTGCCGAGGCGAGCTAGATCTTCGAAGGCGACGGTTTCTGCAGCGATGAAGCCGCGTTCGAAATCGCTGTGAATAACGCCCGCGGCGGCAGGAGCTTTGTCGCCGATGCGGATGGTCCAGGCGCGGGTTTCTTTTTCGCCCGTGGTCAGATACGTGCGGAGTCCCAGCAAGTGATAGACGGCGCGGATCAATGTGCCCACTCCGCTCTCTGGAACGCCCAGATCCTTGAGGAAGTCTGCCGCTTCTTCGGGCGAGAGATCAACCAATTCGCTCTCGATTTGCGCGCTGATGACCACGGCCACGGTGCCAAAGTGCATGCGGGCGTAGTCCCGCACCGCCTGCACGTAACGCGCCGCGGGTGTGAGCTCGACGATGTCGGTGCTGAGCGCCATTTCGTTGTTGTCGGCCGCATCGACGAGGGCGGCGACGCTGCCAAGGTCACCTTCCGCGACGTTGCAGGCGAAGAGGGTTGGCTTGGAGCTGAGCAGGAAGAAATCGGCGATGAGTTTCTTTTCATCGGCAGAGGCCTCGAAGGTGAGCGCTGGCTTACCGGCGTCCAGGTGCGGCAGAAGGCGCTCGATGAGAGCGATCTCTGCGAGAGCGGTTTTGTCGCCCACCCGGGCGGCTTTGCGCTGGCGTTCCGCCCGTTTCTGGAGCGAAGCCATGTCGGCCAGAATAAGCTCGGTGTTGATGACCTCGATATCGCGAACCGGGTCGACCGTGCCGGAGACGTGGTGAATGTCGGCATCTTCGAAGCAGCGGACGACCTGCACGATCGCGTCGGTCTCGCGGATGTTGGCGAGGAATTGGTTGCCGAGGCCTTCGCCTTTGCTGGCGTCTTTTACGAGGCCTGCGATATCGACGAACTCAATGGCGGCGGGGACGATTTTTTGCGATCCGCTGATTTTCGAAAGAACGTCGAGTCGATGATCGGGCACGGTGACGATGCCAACGTTCGGATCGATGGTGCAGAAAGGGTAATTGGCCGCAGTGGCTTTGCGCGTGCGCGTGACGGCGTTGAAGAGAGTCGATTTACCGACATTGGGGAGACCGACGATTCCAGCAGATAACATAGGGCGGCGAACTTAGGGGAGAAAGGCGGGCCTGCAAAGCTGAAAGCGGCGGGCGCGGGGCGTTTTCATCGGGGCGCATCCACCTGAAGCAGGACGGTGATTTTCTCGCCGCGGTCTTCGTAAGAAATGAGTTCGCGCGCCTCGGGATGGTGTTTGCGGAGGTCGGCAATGGGCTTGCCGCGAGCGAGGATGTAGCGGGCTTCCTGCGGGAGCTGGCTGACTTTGTCGATGAAGCGATAGGGTGCGGTAAGGTAGAAAAAGATGGGCTGGGAGCCGGGATCGACCGCGTAAAGCGTTTCGCCTGCGGGAATGGCGGCGTTGATTTTCTCGGCTGCGGCACGCCAGAGGGAGCGTTTCTTGAGCTGCGGCACGATGGCCAGCGAATAGATCGCAATGAGAATGACCAGCAGGAAACCGCTGCGTTGCGCGAGAACTTTCAGGCCGCCGACGCCTCCGCCGGTGACGGTGCGCCAGATTTTCCAGAGGCGGTCGGGGACGGTTCCCCAAGTGAGAACCAGCGCGATGAGGAGGGCAAATGGAACGGTGACGGGCATGGTGTAGCGCGGCAGCGAGCCGGGCGCGAGGCTGACGGCGACAAAGCTGGCGATGATCGCCCAACGTAGCCCTGCGATCAGGGCGCGCAGCTTGTGGGGTGCGTCCGGATGGAGCGGCACCCACGCAACCAGCAGAAAGAGGCACCACGGGAGGAAGTTGGAGAGGCCGCGCGGGATGTTGAGCAGCCAGCCGGAGAGATCGAAGTCGCTGCCGTCCAGGCGATCGGTGAGTTGGTAAATCATGGCGCCGCCCGCGCCGCCCGTGCGGGCCTGGAACGGCACCCACCACAACGCGACCAAGCCGACGGCGACCAGCACGCCCAGCAGGTGGGCTGGGTGGAGCATTTTGCGCAGTTCGCCAGCTTTCCAAAGCACCGCCACAACGACCGCGTAAAAGAAGAGCAGGTGAACGGGGCCTTTCAGCAAGTAGCCCAGCCCAAGCGCCACACCCGCAGCCAGCCAGGTGAGCCACGGGCGACCCAGCATCCAGCCGCGCAACCACGCGACAATCGCGACACCGGTAAACGCCGAATAAAGGGCATCAATTTCGAGCAGGCGGCCTTTTTCCATCATGCCGATGTTCGTGATGGTAAAGATGGCTGCGGCAAACGCCGCGGGATGCCCCAGCCAGGACACGCCTGCCAGGAAAATGACCAGTGCGATGATGAGAACACCCAAGACTGAAGGCAGCCGCGCCGTCCATTCGTTTTCCACGCCCGTGAGCCGGAAACTTGCCGCAGCCAGCCAGTTGATCATCGGTGGCTTGCGCAGATAATCCTCACCGCCGACTTGCGGAACGATCCAGTCGCCCGTCCGCAGCATGGTTTGGCCCGGTAGAATGCGGCGTCCTTCCTCGCCCTTGAGCTCAAGCGTGCCGAGCGTCGGCAAATAGATTCCGGCCCAGATAGCCACGATAAGGAGGACAGAACGGAGCAGAGCAGGCCAGGCTAGACTGGATTCGGAGAATCCTTGCAACGGAGCGGAGTGCGATGTGGAGTCGGGCATTGATAGGCTAAAGATCGAAAACGGGACCTCCAACCGGCGGCAAAGATTTCGCCCCCAATACGGAGGGTCCGCCGCCAGTTTACCTGACTGACTTTTTGTTCGCCAGCGATTCGTGGGGATTCCGAGACGTCCACCTCGCGCACGGCGATTCCCAAGCGCCCGGCCAATATCTGGGGTTCAATGGTCCAGCCGTAGGTCCACTCGCGGAGAGCGAGCGTTTCGAAAACCGTCCGATCGATCAGCCGTAACGGGCCCAAGTCGCAGAAGAATCGCCCGGTGAGCAGCCCGCACCAGCCGCCGAGGATACGATTCGCAAAAACGTGCGAGGGCGTCATCGTTTTCCAGTTGGCCCGCAGCCGGGTGCGCTGGCCGAGGACAAATGGACTCCCCTCATCATAGGCGGCGACCAGCTTGGAAATGTCGCGAGGGTCGTTGGCACCATCGGCGGCAAAGAAAATGTAGGCTTCCACCGTTGGATGCGCTGCGCTTACCCCGTCTATAGCTGCCTGACAGCCATATCCATATCCACGTTCACCCGTCTCACCAACGATAGCCCCGTGCTCGCGGGAGATTCTAATCGTTTCATCCGTGCAGCCATTCGCTCCCACCGCCATGACGAACTCCTGCGGATCGAGCGTCTCCGATAGCCGCGGCAGCACATACGGCAAAGCCTCCGCCTCGTTGCAAGCTGGGATGATGACGGCAAAACGCGGCATGGCCAAACTATACGTTTGCCAGCCCCGACTCGCTCAAAATGATCTGCCCTTCCGCCACAATTTCTCCATCCACGGTCGCTACGGTCTCAAACTGCAGCAGCCCGGCCATTTCCCCGCGTTTGTTCGCTTCGAGCTGGATGAGTTCTCCAGGCAACACGGCGCGCTTGAACTTCATCGAGCGAATGGCCGAAAGCAGGAAGCTGCGTTTCGAGTTCTGCTCCGGCCCACTCCCGGCCGCAATCCCCGCCGCCTGCGCGAGCGCTTCAGTCAAGACAACTCCAGGCACAATGGGATTTCCCGGAAAATGCCCGCGGAAGAAATCACGCTCCGGCTGAAACGTCACCTCGCAGCGGGCAAAAAGGCCGTCCCGCGTTTCCACAACGCGATCCACGAAGATAAACGGCTCCCCATGCGGCAAGCCATGCGCCTGCGGTCCTTCCATCACTAGTTTCCCGGCATCGGCGGCTGCGCCATTGGCGTTTCCTGCGAAGGAACGAAATAGGCAAACTTGTAAGTGCCCTTCCCGCTTTTGATACCAGCGCGGAAGCCAGCATAGTTTGGATCCGAGACAAACTCCGGAGGCGCCGTGAAATAGTCGCCGTTCGGGAGAAACTGCGTGTTCACCACGCGCTGGAGCTCAGGCCACAGGTTGTTGTCGTCCCAATATTTGAAGCAGCCGTAGCCGTCGCTGCCTTCTTCCCAGCTATAGCCGAAGTCTTCGGTCATCATCGTAGACATCGTGCGCACATCTTTGTTGGCCACTGCCTTGCGAAGGCGTCCCACAAAGGCTTTGAACGAAGGGTCCTTCACCGCGTCCACTTCGCGAGCTTGCTCTTCGGCTTTCTTCTCCGCCTTCTCGCGTTCAGCGGGCGTTTTACAACTCACCAGACAGGCGAGCAAAGAGGCGACTAGGAGAAATCGAGAGTGCTTCAAGAGGAACATAGGCCCGCAGAATAAAGTCCCCCGCGCCATTACTCAAGACTCCGTTGCGAAACGAATTTCCCGACCACCGGGATCCATATGGATTGTGCTGAAGGACAATCCATACGGAGTCGACGGGGCTCGAACCCGCAACCTCCGCCGTGACAGGGCGGCGCTCTAACCGATTGAGCTACGACTCCAAAGTTTTTGGAGAGCCGCCACTTTATGGCGAAAACGCCTGCGGGCAACGATTATTTTCGGGAAACTTCGCGCTACGTCACCGTCGTGAGGAGCAATTCCTGCATCCAGCCGTAGATCGTGATCTGATACAGCGCCAGATCACGCAGGGAAGTGAGCTTCGGGGTAAAATGTTCCGCCAGTTCCTCATCCGAAAAGGCGTAGCGGGCCGCCAGCACCAGCCGCGCCTGGTTCAGCGCACTCAGCCACGCATCGAGATGATCCATGGGAATCTGCAACCGGTAGGGGAAATCGTCTTCGCCGTCGGATTCGCAGAGGTTTTCCGAGAGATCGTGCTGCACACGAGCCACCGCCGTGCTGAACAGCGAGCGCAGATCCGGCACCACATATTCCTGCCAATCTTCCGTCAGCGGATCATTCTCCGCACATGGTGCCGAAAAAAGCCGGGCTTCCGCTGCCGAATGATTCTCCGGGCGCGCCGCATGCGGAATCTGCCGGATGATCTCCGCGAAAAACGGGTCGATC
>DASVRZ010000115.1:0-16691 GCA_036388355.1 Chthoniobacterales bacterium
TGACCCGGACGTCTGATGATAAGCAATCCTCCTTTGCGCAGAGGCGGAATGCAGTAAGATACCGCTCCATGTTCCCCTTTCTCACGCAGCTTTTTCTCTACGGATTTTGCATTGATGCGGTGCTCTCGTTCTGGGCGGAAATGTATCAGATCCAGAACGGCTCCTTTGCGGAGATCCGGATGTTGATCGCTCTGTCGGCGCTGGCGCAGGGGACGATTCTCTTCTTTTCGATGCCGTTCACGCGGCGAGTTTCGTTCCGGTTGGTCGGCATTCCGGTGTTGTTTCTTCTGTGGAAGGACCTTACCTCCGGCTTTCCACTTCCGTTTTTCTATCTGGAGAAGGCAGGCGTCTGGCTGGCCGGCGCTCAGATGTTGATCGCGTTCGTTCTGGTCGGAACGCGTTGGGGATCGCACGCGGCGAATGGCGGGCCCGGTTTTGTGGATCCAGCTGCGGGGAGGGAGGGGTTTACCTGGCCGCGTTTTCTAAGATTTGCCGCCGCCAATTTACTTTTCCTCCCTCTGCTCGTCATCGCGACCGTCGTTGGCAGTGCGGTTCGGACGATCGATACGGCCACGGCGGGTTATGTGCGCCTGCGTCCGAGCGGCCTGTATATGACGCAGGCGAGCTTCAAGAAAAACCAGGACACCGTTGCGCTGAATGGGATGATGCACATCGCGGATCCGGATTTTTACCAGAAGATGAAGTGGGGAGCGGATGGGGTGCGCACGTTGGTCCTGCTCGAGGGGGTGACGGATCAGAACAACCTGCTAACGAAGGGCCTCGGCATGGAGAAACTCGCGAAGTTATTCGGCCTCGAGACGCAGGGCCAGAGCGGCGAATATCAGGAAGCTGCCGGGAAACTGACCGGGCAAGGCGGAAACGCGTTGCCCACGGACCAGACCATTGAAATGAAGGACTCGGTGGACATCCGCCGCGCCGATGTGGATGTGAATACGTTTCGCCCGCAGACGATTGACTACCTGAAAGCGATGGCGTTGCTCTTCCAATCGACCAACTCAGGCAAGATGCAAGACTTCGTCAGGGTGATGGAAGAGAAGAAGTCGGTGCTGCAGAATGACGCGGTCGTGCGAGGCGCCATGGAGGATGTCCTCACCAATCGGAACACCTACTTAATCAAACAAATCGAGAAAGGCCTAGAGACGCATGACCGCTTGGTGGTGCCTTGGGGTGCCATGCATCTGGCTGGAATTGAGGCGTATCTGCTGTCGAAAGGATTTGCCGAGGTGAGCCGGGAAGAGAAGCCGGCAGTGCTGTTTTGGAAGAAGAAGGACGGGAAGTAAGCCGGAGTCGAACGGATCATTTATTTTGCTCTTACAGTAGGATCTGAGTTGACATTGTAAACGCAGCTGACTATTAGGGTCCTAATCATGCCCTATCTTTTGCTCCAGGAACTGCCGCAATATGAATGTTTGCTGGAGGCCGCCGAGAAATATCCGAGCCTCAATCCGGCGTCCGCTGAGGCGTTTCTCAACCTGCTGAGAACGAGCGATCTCGTCTTTGAGGCGGAGAGTTTGCACCTGGGGAAATACGGCGTCAGCCAGGGCCGCTTTACCGTTCTCATGCTGCTCAGCCGGATGTGCCAGACCTGCGCGTCGCCTGCGGAGCTCGCGGAAAAATCCGGCGTCACCCGCGCGACGATGTCCGGGTTGCTCGACACTATGGAGCGCGATGGATTGGTCACGCGCAATGCATCAGCCACCGATCGCCGAGCCGTGGAGGTGGTGCTCACCGCGGCTGGCGAGGAACTCGTGGAAGCCATCCTGCCCGGCTACTTCGCGCGAGTGGAGGAAATGATCAGCCCCCTGGACGCCGCCGAGCGCAAAACTTTCGTTAGTCTTCTTCAGAAAATCCAATCCGCCTTTGTCGAATCGGCCCCCGACGAGAAGCCAGCGGCACCTATCCAATAACAGTCCTCACATCATGATCGCACGCTTCATCATCGTCATCGTTCTCTTCGTTTTATTCGTCGGGGGGTTAGTTTATCGGCAGGTTTCCATGATCAAGGCGCAGCAAGCCATGAAGTTTGAGCTGCCGCCGGATACCGTCACCACCGTCGTCGCCACGGAGGAAGAATGGTCACCAACGCTGAGCGCGGTCGGCTCGCTGAAGCCGGTGAAAGGCGTCGAGGTGAGCACCGACCTGAGCGGGATTGTTTCGAACATTGGCTTCGAATCCGGCAAACCCGTGAAGCAAGGCGACCTGCTCGTGCAGCTCGACATCGTGCAGGAGGAAGCCGCGTTGCGTTCGGCCCAAGCACGCGCTGATCTGGCTAATCTCAACCGCAATCGTTTCCAGGATCTCGTCGCGAAAAACTCTGCGTCGAAGTCGGACCTCGACTCGGCAGTGGCGGAATTCCGGCAGGCGCAGGCCGCCGTCGATGAACAGAAAGCTCTCATCAACCGCAAAACCCTGCGCGCGCCCTTCGACGGCACGGCGGGCATTCGCAAGGTAAACGTCGGGCAGTTCGTCAACCCCGGCACGCCAATCGTAGACGTCACCGCGCTCGATCCGCTCTATGTGAATTTCTCGCTTCCGCAGCAGCACGTCACCTCGCTAGCTCCGGGGCAGTCCGTAGAAGTGACCGTCGAAGGCGCGCACACGGATGTCTTCGTCGGGCAAATTACGGCGCTGAATTCCATCGTCGATGCCGCCACGCGCAACATCGAAGTGCAGGCGACTCTCCGAAATCCCGAAGGGAAACTGCTTCCCGGCATGTTTGCCAAGGTGAACGTGAAGCTCCCGGAAGTGACCAAAATCGTGGCGATTCCCGGCTCGTCGATTAGCTATGCTCCCTATGGAGACTCGGTTTTCGTCGTCGTCGATGGCAAAACGATGGATGGAAAATCTGCCCGCGTAGTGGAGAATCGCCCGGTGAAGCTAGGCGTCTCTCGGGGTGATCAGGTCGCGGTTGTTTCTGGCCTGAAGAGCGGCGACGAAGTGGTCACCTCCGGCGCTTTCAAGCTGCGTCCCGGCGGCGCGGTAGTGGTGAACAACAAAAAGGTGCCCAGCAATGATCCGGCACCGAAACCCGCAGACAGCTAAGCCGCTGCTCGACACATCGCCATGAAATTCACGGATCTTTTCATTAAACGCCCGGTCGTTGCGATCGTGGTGAATCTCGTCATTTTGCTGGCCGGTTTCCAAGCCATCAAACTTCTCAACGTCCGCCAATATCCGAAGAGCGACAGCGCGGTGGTCACCGTGATGACGGCCTACATCGGTGCCAACGCCGACCTCGTACGGGGCTTCATCACTACGCCGCTGGAGCGCGTGATCTCCAGCGCGGACGGAATTGATTACATCGAATCGGCGAGTTCCCAAGGCCTCAGCGCGATCACGGTTCACCTCAAGCTGAACTACGACACGAACGCAGCGCTCACGCAGATCCAAAGCAAGGTGAACCAGGTCCGCAACGACCTTCCGCCGGAAGCAGAAAGCCCGATCATCAACGTCGAGACGAGCGATAACCGCTTCGCCTCCATGTATATCAGTTTCTTCTCGAAGGATTACGATCAGAACCAGATTACCGACTACCTCACGCGCGTCGTGCAGCCGAAGATCGCCGCCATCAAGGGCGTGCAGCGGGCGGACATTCTGGGCGCCCGCACGTTCGCCATGCGGATCTGGTTGAAAAGCGACCGCATGGCCGCGCTCAACATCACGCCGGTGGAAGTCAGCCGGGCGTTGCAGGCTAACAATTACCTATCAGCAGTCGGTGCCACGAAAGGCTCCATGGTCTCGATGAACTTGGTGGCCAACACCAACCTGAACAACAAAGAGGAATTCCAAGAGCTCGTCATCCGTCAGCAAAACGGCGCCATTGTCCGCCTCAAAGACATCGCCGACATCAACCTCGGCGCGGAGGATTCCAACACCGACGTCCGTTTCAAAGGCCAGACCGCGACGTTCATGGGCGTGTGGGTTTTGCCCACGGCGAATTCCATCGACGTCATCGCTGACGTTCGAAAAATCCTTCCCGACATCAAAGCCGCACTGCCTCAGGGGATGAACGTCGATATCGGTTACGACGGCACCTCATACATCAACGATGCGTTGGAGGAAGTCTTCAAAACGCTCAGCGAGACGCTCGTCATCGTCATCATTGTTATCTTCCTTTTCCTGGGCTCCGTGCGCTCGGTGATTATCCCGATCGTCGCCATCCCGATCTCTCTGGTGGGCGCCGTGTTCATCATGTTCCTCTTCGGGTTCACGATTAATCTGCTCACCATTCTAGCGATCGTGTTGGCGGTCGGACTGGTGGTGGATGACGCCATCGTCGTCGTGGAAAACGTCGAACGCCACTTACAAGCAGGCATGACCGCCTTCAACGCCGCCATTCTCAGTGCCCGGGAACTTTTCGGGCCGATCATTGCGATGACCGTGACGCTCGCGGCAGTTTACGCGCCCATCGGCATTCAGGGCGGACTCACCGGCACGCTATTCCGCGAGTTTGCCTTCACCCTGGCAGGAGCGGTTCTCGTTTCCGGCGTGGTGGCGCTCACCCTGTCGCCCATGATGGCGTCGGTGATGCTCAAGGAAGGCGACTCCCATAAAGGCTTCGCCGGATGGGTGAACAAACGTTTCGATAGCGTGCGGCGCGGCTACTTGAGAATGCTCGATAGCAGCCTCAAATATCGCCCCGTCACCGTGATGGTTTGGCTCCTGTTTTCGCTTCTAACCATTCCGCTCTGGATGTTTTCACTGAACGAACTCGCGCCGACGGAGGATCAGGGAGTCGTTTTCGGAATTGTGCAGGCTGCGCCAAATTCGACCATCGAGCAGACCACTCTCTACACCGAAATGGCGAATGAGATGTTCCTCTCCTTCCCGGAAACCGCGAACACTTTCCAGCTCACGAATCCCACCGGCGGCTTCTCGGGCATGCTCACGAAGCCTTTCAGAGAACGCACGAAAGACACCAAGCAACTGGCAGAAGAAGCCTTCATGGCCGCGTCTCAGATTCCCGGCATTCGGATGATCACCATTCCGCCGGATCCACTGCCCGGCGGAAGCGATTTCCCGGTGGACTTCGTGATTTCCTCCACGGCCGAGCCGAAGGAACTCCTGGATTTTGCCAACCAGCTCGTTGCGGCTGCCATGCAGAGCGGCATCTACATGTTTGCCGATACGGATTTGAAATATGATCAACCACAAACGGAGATCATCTTCGACCGCGACAAAGTCGCTTCGCTTGGACTCAATCTCCAGCAAGTGGGCGCGGACCTCGGGACCTTGTTAGGTGGAAACTTCGTCAACCGCTTCGACATCCAGGGCCGCAGTTACAAAGTCATCCCGCAGCTCAAGCGCGGAGAACGTCTCAATGCCGACCAACTGAAGGACTATTACGTTTCTGGTCCCGATGGAAAGTTGGTGCAGCTCTCCACATTTGCTACCATCCAGACCACGACGGAGCCGCGTCAGCTCAATCGTTTTCAGCAACTGAACTCCGCCCGTATCCAAGGCGCATTGCCCCCTGGCGTCACGCCGGATATGGGACTGAAAATCCTGGAGGAAAAAGCCGCGCAGATTCTTCCGAAAAACTACGTCGTGGATTATGCGGGCTCCTCGCGTCAGCTCCGCAAAGAGGCGAATACGTTCGTTTACACGCTGATTCTCGCCATCATCCTTATCTTCCTCGTGCTGGCGGTGCAGTTTAACAACTTCCGCGATCCGGTGATCATCCTATTGGGTTCCGTGCCGCTGGCGCTCACCGGCGCGTTGCTCTTTTCGCACCTCGGTTTCACCAGCATTAACATCTACAGCAAAGTCGGATTAATCACGCTGGTTGGGCTCATTGCGAAGAACGGAATTCTCATCGTGGAGTTCTCCAACAAGCTGCAAGAGGAGGGGATGGACAAACTACGCGCCGCCATCGAGGCGTCTGGCACACGCCTGAGGCCGATCCTTATGACCTCGGTCGCAACAGTGGTGGGTCACTTCCCGCTGATCATCGCGGAAGGACCGGGAGCGGCAGCTCGCAATAGCATCGGCTACATGTTAGTCAGCGGAATGATTATCGGAACGGTGTTCACGCTGTTCGTGGTGCCTGCCATCTACGTCGTGCTCGCCAAAGATCATCGGAAAGATAACCAGCGCAAAGCAGCGGTTCCTCCTCAGCCAACGGCCCCTGAGCCGGTGCTCGTCTAGGCAGCGGAGCGGCCTGCGCTCCCCAGAGTTGCAGTTCGGCGCTGACAACGCTCGTCGCCTCATATGCTAACAGACTCCTCATCAGAAGCCTCGCCATACATCTCATTAAAGAGCCGCTCGATCGCTGCCTCTGGGTTCTCCATCATCATCGATTCCTTGATCTTGCTAACATAAATTCCGAAGGCAAAAGGGCTGATCTTCGCCGTCTCCACTAGACGCCACTCGTAATCCTGCACCTCCTCGAGATAGGCAAAGGCGGCAGGCGCATCGAGGAAGACCTGCTCCGCTTGGCGATACGTCTCCGCGATTAATGGATGATCCGGCTCGTGCTCTTGCAAAACGCGGAAAAGAATTTCGCTGCTCCAGCGCAACTGCTTCAAGCGGCGCTCTTGTCCCGGATGATTCCGCGGAACCATCAATCCCGTCTGCGCCACCCCCCGGAATTGCCATTTCACCAGCTCGGAATCTTTCAATGCCTCCTGCAGCTCGACCTCCGCATTCTCCCGGTAAAAGAGCAACCGCCATTGTTCTACAGAGAGTTCCTGAAAACGGCGCAACGTTACTAAAAAACCATAATCATCAATGGTCACCAGTCCGTTGCCGCCGATGAGCTTGTTGATGCGTTTGACTAACAAACGGGAAAGCGCGTCATTGGCGCTCCGCCCGATTAGCGAGTGAAAGATGTAGTGAGAGAGATTCTCCTCGCGATAAAGCTCAATGAGCATGAGGCGCTCAACCGGGATCGAGGAAATCCGAAGTTGCGTGAGGAAATGATTCACCACCGCCTGCGCGTTCGACGAGGAGAGATCGTAATGTTCCACTAGCCAATCCGTCGTCACAGAAGGCTCCGCACCTGCCGCGGAAAGCTGGGAATTCAAGATGGTGCGAAGATGAGTCACTTCCCGAGCAATGCCCGAGGTGAGGGGCATCTTGTTCTGGTTCCAGCTCGGGACTGTCGGCATCTCATGATCCGCCGCCTCCACTTTCGCCTCCTGAATGCCCGTATCGACCAGCCGAACGATGCGTGCACCTAAAACAAAGACATCACCAATGCGGAGGCGCTTGATAAACCATTCATCGACGGTGCCGAGACGCTTTCGTCCTAACATCACGTTGATGTTTCCGTCTGCCGCTATCGTGCCGACGTTCACCAGATACTCCCGCTCGGCTCGTTTGGAATCGAGGGCGTGAACCATCCCGTTGATGAGTCGGATTTTGCCAAAGGTTTCCTCGTATTGCTTCTGCAGGGAACGCCCGCCGCCCGCGAGATAGATGAGCACCGATTCCATCTCCTCGTCAGTGAGATGTCGATACGGCCAAGAGCGGCGCACCAACGTGAGAAGATCTTCCACGGAGATGGGTGCGGTCAGCGCAATCCCGACGATGTGCTGAGCGAGAACATCGTAACAGTTTTCGAAGATCCGCACCGGATCGAGCCGCCGCTGTTTCACCAGGTCCGAGGTGACGATGCATTCCACGAGATCATTGATGTTAGTAGCGACTAAGACGCCGCGGCTCACGTCGTGCACGCTGTGTCCGGAGCGGCCAATGCGTTGGAGCGCTCGCGAGATCCCCTTTGGAGTGGAAATCATGATCACGAGATCGATGGCGCCGATGTCGATGCCCATCTCCAGGCTGGTGGAGCAGACGACGGCGCGGAGTTCCCCGCGTTTCAGGCGGTCTTCGACTTCCAGCCGCATCTCGCGGTCGATGGAGGAGTGGTGCGTTTCGATCTGATCGGCGATCTCCGGCAGCGATTGTTTGAGGCGAATACCGACCGTTTCCGCGCCCGAACGGGTGTTCGTGAAAATCAGCACGGAACGTTGCTGGCTGACGAGAACAGCGAGCTCCGTAACGAGCCGTCCAGCGGTCCAACCGGCGGGCGGGTAGGGCTGTTTGCGCAAGGGCGAGAAGACTTCCACCTCCACGCGGCGCACCGCCTTGGCTTCCGCGATCAGGCACGGGCGATCCACGCCAGCCAGAAAACGCGCGACCAGATCCAACGGCGCAACCGTGGCCGAGAGCCCGATGCGACACAACGGATGATCCACTAGCGTCTCCAGCCGTTCCAGGGTGAGGCTCAGATGCGTCCCGCGCTTGTTTTCCGCAATGGCATGCACTTCGTCGATGATCACGTAGCGGCAGGAGCGCAGAGCGTCACGGAAAGGCGCGCTGCAAAGGAGAATGGCGAGACTTTCCGGGGTAGTGATGAGGATATGCGGCGGCTTTCGGCGTTGCTTCGCCCGTTCGTTTGCGGTGGTGTCTCCTGTTCGCAGCCCGACGCGGATCTCCTCCTCGAGCTCCATCTCGTGAAGCGGCTCAGTGAGGTTTTTCTGGATGTCGTAAGCGAGAGCGCGAAGCGGGGAAATGTAGATGGCGAAAAGGCCCACACCGCGCTCCTTCGGTGCCATGCCCACAAGGCGATCAATGATGCCTAGAAAACCCGCGAGCGTTTTCCCGCTGCCCGTGGGCGAGGAGAGCAGGATTGATTTGCCCTCGTGGATGGCCGGAATGCAAAGGGTCTGCGCATGCGTGAAGGCGCCGTATTTTCCCCGAAACCAACCCCCGACCTCCTGGCTCAAGATGGCAAACGGGTCGAGCCCGTCGGGGGCGGGGGTGAGCATCGCTGGCTAGCCTTGATGCCGCCGGATTGCTTCGTCGTAATAGTCTTCCAGCAGGCGCGCCTGTTTCTGCCGATCGAAATGCGACCTCACGCGTTCGGAGGCGGCTAGGCTGAGGTTTTGCAGCAAGGTGCCGTCGCGTCCGAGCGCTAGGAACGCTTCGGTGAGCTGCTCCACATTCTTTTCTTCGACTAACAATCCGCTGCGCCCGTGCTCAACCGCCTCGGGAATACCGCCGTGCCGCGTGGCGATGACGGGCATACCCGTGACCATCGCTTCAAGCATCGCGTTCGGCACGCCTTCCTGGTCGCCATTGACGCCGACCTGGCTGGGGTGAACGAAGACGTGGCTCCGCTCGTAAAGTTCATGCAGCGTTTTCTGTGGAAGAAATCCGGCAAAATGCACCTGGTCCTTCACTTTTAACTCCGCCGCGAGGTTCTCCAGTCGCTTCTTGAAAGGACCTTCTCCCGCAATGATGAATTCAGACATCGGGAACTCCCGGGCAAAGGTGGCGAACGCGCGGATCGCCACATCGAGACCTTTTTTCTCAATCAAGCGGCTCGCCTGCACGAAACGTAAATCGCCATCGACGGGAGTAGTCCGGACAATCGGCACGCCCATGGTGAGGGAAACGCCGGTGCGATGCAGTCGGAGTTTCTCGTCGGGGCAACCCAGCTCTCGCAATGCATTCACGAGCGACTCACTTCGCGCGACGACGAGATCGGCAAGCTCGAAGACTTCGTTATAGCATTTCCGCAGCTCTTTGTTGGACGCGTCCACCGTTGCATCTGCGCCATGAAAGCTAACGACGGCTGGAACTTGCCGGCGCCGGAGCAGGGGCAGGAGGTAGATTCCCATGTGTCCAAAGTAAATATGGAGCAGGTGCGCGTCCATCTTTCGAATTTCCTTCAGGACCCGTGAGGCCTCGTGCCGGTAAGCGGTAATCGGCACGCCGAGAATGCTCCGGGCCCAAAAGCGCCTGATCTGATGCGTCAGCGGTTTGCCCAGGAGGCGCACGTCCGGGTAGGGGAACGTGGCTTCGTTTTCCCGACGTTGCGTGAGGATCACGGGCCGAAACCGCCGCAATGCGGTGATCTGCCGATACACATGCTGCATCTCCGGCTTGAGGAAGGTGACGCAATAAGAAGCGACCACGGGTGCATCTTTTTTGATGCTCGCTGGCGAGAACCGAGGCGTCTGCCTGCCTTCCGGGAAGAAGTCGTTCGAGTGGTTCTGCAGCGGCTGGATCATGTTATGGGGCTAGAACTACCGTAACGTCGAAAACGAGAAAACTTCAACGGCAGGGAGGGAAATAGATCACACTTTTGCGAGGAGCGTTCCGCGCGGAAGCGTCGGCGGGTGGGCTTACTCGACGTTCAGTAGATCCGCGACGGTCTCGTGAACATCGTCGCAGCGCATGAGGGTCTCGCCGACGAGAAGTCCGTTGATCCCGGCGGTGAAGACGCGGCGCGCATCGGCATTAGTCTTGATGCCGCTCTCGCTGATGAGCGTGATGTGTTCGGGCACTTCTTCGCTGAGGCGTTCCGTCGTGGCGAGGTCCACCTGGAAGGTGCGGAGGTTGCGGTTATTGATGCCAATGAGCGTGGCGGGTGTTTCCAGTGCGCGCTCCATTTCCTCCTCGTCGTGCACTTCGACGAGGACGTCGAGCTGGCAGGTTTCGGCGACGTCCAACAGATGCAGCAGATCATCCTGGGTGAGAGCGGCGACGATGAGAAGAATGGCGTCCGCTCCCGCGACTGCGGCTTCGAAGATCTGGACTTGGTGGATGATGAAATCCTTCCGCAGAACCGGGATCGTGGTCGCCTGGCGAATCTCCATGAGATAGCGCAGGTGGCCTTGGAAATATTGTTCGTCGGTCAGGACGGACAGCGCGTGAGCTCCGGCACTTTCGTAGGCTTTAGCGATCTGGACAGGATCGAAATTTTCCGCGATGACACCGGCGGACGGGGACGCTTTTTTCACCTCGGCGATGAGGCCAAGAGAGTGCTCTCCTTGATGCACCGCGGCGGCGAAGGGGCGGAAGTCGTTGCGGGCGAGGGCGGCTGCACGAAGGTGGTCCTGCCGATAGAGGATTTTACGAACTTCTTCTTCTTTGGTGGCGAGGATCTGGCGGAGGCGGTCCATGGAGTGACTAATAGGGACCGCGAATATGGCTGGCGACTTTTTCCTCGTAGAAACGGGTGAGTTTCTCGTGCAGCAAACGGCTCAACGGAGGCAATGTTGAGCTGGTGGCATTCGCCACAACTTGGTCGGCCCGACTAGCGCCGGTGACGACCACGGAAACGGCGTCGAAGTCCAGGATCCAGCGTTGGGCCATTTGCGCCATTGTCATGCCTTCGGGGACGAGGGGTTTGATCTCTTCGGCAAGCTCGACTCCAAGTTCAAAAGGGAGGCCGGCGAAAGTTTCTCCCACGTTGAAGGCGGCCCCGTCGCGGTTGTAGCTGCGATGGTCGGTCTCCGGGAACTGACTGTGTGAGGTCATTTTTCCGCTGAGCAGCCCGCTGGCCAGCGGCAGGCGAATGATCAGCGCGACGCCTTTTGCCTTCGCGTGTTCGAAAAGAGCGGTGATGGGCTTTTGGCGGAAGATGTTGAAGATGATTTGGAGCGAGGCGAGGCCCCCCTGATCGAGGCAGAAAAGAGCTTCGTCCATGGACTCAACGCTCGCGCCGAACTGGCGAATTTTTCCCTCTGCCCGAAGGATGCGCAACGTCTCAAAGACTTCTCCCTTTTGAAGCACGGCTGCAGGAATGCAGTGAAGCTGAGTGAGATCTAGCGCATCAACTCCGAGGCGCGAGAGGGAGGCCTCTGTGGCGGCTCGGAGATTTGCCTCCGTATAGCCGTCCGGGTAAAGCTCGCTGCTGCGGCCGACCTTTGTAGCTACAAAGACTTCGTCGCCAGTCTTCTTGAGAAACTGACCGATCAGAGTCTCGCTTCGACCGTCGCCGTAGACGTCCGCCGTGTCGAAAAAGTTGACCCCGGCAGCGACCGCTGTGGACAAGATTTCGAACGATGTTGACTCATCAATGACTCCCCAGTCAGAGCCGCCAATCTGCCAGCAGCCGAGCCCAATTTCCGAGGTAAGCCGGCCGGTGTGATCGAAAGGACGTTGGTTCATTACGCTGAGTTATACTGATCTCTGTGCGCAGTTGGACTCAAAAGTCGGCGAGGAAAAGCGGAAAAGCCTGGCTTCCGGAGATGACTCGCGGTGGCACGGCTTATTCGAAGCTCTTAGCTACCAAGGTTGCGTTATGGCCGCCGAAGCCGAAGGAATTGTTCACCACGACCTTGATCTTCGCTTCCCGAGCCACGTTCGGCACGTAATCGAGATCGCAGGCGGGATCCTGGTTTTCAAGATTGATCGTCGGAGGGAGAATGCCGTCACGCATCGCCAGGATACTGGCGGCCATCTCGATGGCTCCCGCTGCTCCAAGCGTATGTCCTGTCATGGACTTGGTGCTGCTGACGGCGATTTTGCCGCCGCGTGAAGGAATGGCGGCGTCTCCGAAGGCGAGTTTAATCGCCTGCGTTTCCGCAATGTCGCCGAGACCTGTGCTGGTCGCGTGGGCGTTGATGTAACCCACCTCGTCTGCATTCACTTGAGCGTGTTTGAGTGCGAGCGTCATGCAGCGTGCGACGGAAGATCCGTCGGGGCGAGGGCTGCTCATGTGGTAGGCGTCGGCCGTAACTCCATAGCCGGCCAGTTCGCAATAGATGCGCGCTCCGCGAGCTTTGGCGTGCTCCATTTCTTCAAGCACGAGAACTCCGGCGCCTTCGCTGAGGACGAAGCCATCACGATCCACGTCGAAAGGGCGGCTGGCACGCTGAGGCTCGTCATTGCGGGTGCTCATCGCTTTCATGTTATCGAAGCCGGCAATGCCGAGCGGCACGCAAGCGGCCTCGCTGCCACCGGCCAGGAAACCATCGGCGTCTCCGAATTTGATGATCCGCCAGGCTTCACCAAGAGCGTTATTAGCAGTGGCGCAGGCGCTTACGACACTCAAGTTAGGCCCTTGGAAATTGAACTCCATGGAGATGATGCCGCTCGCCATGTTCGAGATCATCATCGGTATCATGAATGGACTGACGCGGCTCGGACCTTTGAGAATGAGGTTCGAGTGCTGCGCTTCCAGCGTTCCGAGGCCGCCAATGCCGCTGCCCACGATCACCCCGAAGCGCGTGACGTCGATCTTTTCCGAATCCAATCCGCTATCCGCGAAGGCCATCTTGCTGGCCGCCATTCCCAATTGGGTGAAGCGATCTGCACGCTTGGAGTCTTTGGGGTTCGAGAAATACGGCACCGGGTCGAAGTTTTTAACTTCGCCAGCGATTTTGCAGCCGTAGCCCGTGGTGTCGAAAGCCTGGATTAAACCAACTCCGCTGCGACCATGCTTTAAGCTGTCCCAGAAGGTGGTGAGATCATTTCCAACGGGTGAAACGACGCCGATCCCCGTAACGACGACTCTTCGATTATTCATACGAGACTGTGCTGGAGCGGCTTAGCGTGTTCCCATCCCGACGCTCTGGACGGTCTGGAAAAGCTTGCCTTCGGTCTTGATCGATGGCGCGATGATGATCTCCGTTTCCTGGAACTCGCGAATGCTCGCGGCGCCGACGTTGCCCATACAGGTGGTGATGGCACCAACCAAGTTTTGGGAACCGTCATCCACTTCAGCTGGGCCGAAGAGGATTTGCTTGAGCGAGCCGGTGGTGCCGACTTTGATGCGAGTGCCGCGAGGAAGATTGGCGTGTGGTGTAGCCATGCCCCAATGGTTGCCGCGGCCGGGAGCTTCTTGAGCCTTGGCGAATGCGCTTCCGACCATAACGGCGTCGGAGCCACACGCGAGAGCTTTGCAGACGTCGCCGCCCTTGCTCATGCCGCCGTCGGTGATGATCGGAACGTAGCGACCGGACTGTTTGAAATACTGATCGCGTGCTGCTGCGCAGTCGACGGTGGCGGTAACCTGAGGCACGCCGAGACCAAGCACTCCGCGGGAGGTGCAAGCGGCACCTGGACCGACGCCGATGAGAACGCCAGCGACACCGCACTGCATGATTTCGAGGGTGACGTCGTAGCCGACGGTGTTGCCGATAATGACGGGGATTTTCAGGCCCGCGCAGAACTTAGCGAGTTCCAGAGACTGGTATTCCGAGGAGATGTGTCGCACGGTTGAGACGGTGCTTTGCACGACGAAGAGGTCGGCGCCGGCTTCTTGTGCGATGGATGCATAGCGATCTGCTTTTTGAGGGATGGAGCTGACCGCTGCATAACCGCCAGCCGCTTTGATTTCCTGCACGCGCTTTGCGATGAGATCTTCACGGATCGGCTCTAGATAGATTTTCTGGAGCAGGCTGGTCACCTGATCTTTATCTGCCTCGACGACCTGCTGAAGAACTTCCGCAGGGTTTTCGTACCGAGTTTGAACACCTTCGAGATTGAGCACGGCCAGGCCGCCCAGTTTCCCCATGGCGATGGCAAATCTCACGTCCACGACGCCGTCCATCGCGCTGGCGAGGATAGGGATTCCCAGCTTCAGCGGTTCTGAATCACGGCTCGGGATCTGAAACGAGATATCCACCTCGTTTGGATTGATGGTGATGGCTCCCGGCACGAGGGCGATCTCGTCGAACCCATAAGTGACCCGTGCCTTGCGATTACGTCCGATCCACATTCCCATAATAAGTATCTAAAAAAAGTTTGAGTGTTGTTAATTACCTGTTGCCCCGCTCATTGAGGCTACCACATTTTGGACAGCGCGGCAGAGGATTGTCGCTGCGGTCTTCAAAGGGGAGTGCGCAAATTATACATTGCAGACGGTAACGCAAGGCCTGGGTTTCCCTTCTTTTTCGAATCCAGTTGGCCCAAAGCCACAGCGTCATAATGAAGAGCAGGCCGAAGATGACGTAGGCCGGCATTAGCCAGGGTAGGGGAACTCGGATCATGGAACGGCTTTTTCCCAGATGTCGGCGCCCCAATGAATGGTAACCCAGCCGCTACTTTGACTCCCCGGAAAGGTGATCTTGGCAGTTTCCAGCCACGCTAGCGCATATTGATCCAGCGAATCGTTGCCGGAGGAGCGGAGGAGAAAGAGGAACTTGGAGTCGGGCTCCGCTGCTTGGACCACTAGGAGTGACAAGGGTGTGGGAATCTCTTTTTGCACTTTCGGGGGCGAAAAGACCCCCGTGATTGTGATTTGCAGGGCGGGGCCAGCCTCTATTTTGCAGATGAGGTGAGGTGATTGTCGCGGAGCATTGCCCAGGGACGACTGAGGCAAAGGGACTGTTCCCGGAGGAAACAAGGTTTGATGGAGACGCGTGCTTTGCTCGCGTTGAATCGGTAGTGGTTCTGGGAGGTTTTTTTCGAAGCTCGGTTGGTAAATTGCGGTGGCGAACACGTCCAAAGGCGAGGGCGGTGCCCCTTGGCTGACGATAGCGGCAGGGTCCCGGTCCTCGATCCAACCAAGTGCGGAATGGTCGCGAGGATTGGATGGATCCAGGACGCTCAGATGCGCAGAAGAAATAACCTTTTTACCCCCAGCAGGAACTGAAGCTTGGATCAGATAGAAGGCCAGAGCGTGTGCAAAAACTGCTGCCGAGATCGTGATGGGCAAGACCCATTCATTTGATCTAAGGGAAGGCGGCAGGAAGGTGGGTTGCCATTCCCGGTCTTTCTTTTTGGCGATCACTGGCCCAGCGCCTTTGCCTCGCTACCTCCAGCCATTACGACCCGATAACCATATTGAAGGGCTAGATTTGCAGTCCACATGACGCGCTCATGCGGAACCGACTGATCGGCCTTCACGATGATGGTTCCGGCAGAAGAGGCTTTCTTCTTTTGAAGCACCTCTCTGAGCTGAGTTTCGGAGACCAGACGGTCGCGGAAGAAGAGGCGTGGTTGATTTCCTCCCACCAAGCTAACGATCTCCGAATGGAGGGAAGGCTCTACTGTGAAGCTAGAAACGGGAGGTTCAACCGTTACACCCGGCTGAGAGACGAAAGTAGCCGACAAGACAAAGAAAACCAAGATCGCAAAGAGAATGTCGAGCAGGGGGACGATCTGGAAAAGGAACGGGGATGTCCTTCGGGTGCGAGTCAGACGCATAACACGTGCAAGAAACTAAAGCCCGAGCTTCTTCGTTTGCTCTTCGAAGCTGATGATATCGGTCTTTAGGTTAACCGGGTCCGTGAGCAAATTCACAATTTCAATTCCCGCCCGCTCCATGTCTCGCATGAGGCGATCGACTCTTGACGAGAGGTATTGATGTCCCACAAATGCCGGGATTGCCACCGCGATCCCCGCAGCCGTCGTTAACAGACTTTGATAAATCGCTCCAGAGATGTCGATGGCAGATGTGTACCCGTTATTGGCGGAAATTGTGGCAAAGGCTTGGAGAAGGCCGGTGACGGTCCCAAGAAACCCGATCATTGGTGTGATGAATGTGATGGTAGAGAGTGCCGGGAGATGTTTCTCCAACAGTGGCACTTCTAACTGTCCTGCTTCTTGGACGATCTCCTTCAGGTCAGCACGAGAACTATTGTATCGAAGAATAGCCGCATGTAGCACTCGCGCAACGGGCACGTGAGTCACTGCGCACTCGTGACGCGCCTCAGAATAGTTCTTCCGCCGGATGAGGTTCGCGAGGCCATTGAGAAACTCGGAAACTTCAATGAACGAGCGATGGAAAAAGAAAAATCGCTCGAGAAAAATGCCAGTGGCAAGGACGCTGCAAAAAGCGATTACCCACATCAAAACGCCGCCTCTCTGCATTAGCTCAATCATTCGGCCTCTGTTTAGGCTAAATGGAGATCGCTGTAAAAACAAAAAAGGCACCGGTGCTAACCGGTGCCTTTCTAATGAGCATTAAATTAAAGAGGATTGACGGG
>DASVRZ010000116.1:0-9674 GCA_036388355.1 Chthoniobacterales bacterium
CGCCAGCATCCGCGTCGGTGTGAGCGTCTTGCCAGAAGGGAGCTCGATGCCACCGCGTGGATCGATATCTACAGCCAAACTCACTCGCTTGTAGCTTTGACTCGCTTCGTCAACAACACTGCGCACATTGTCATATTCCCAAACCTCCTCTTGGCCTGTGATGACGATGACTCTGCCTTCCGTATGTGGGATTTTCACAGTGGCTTCTACTGCAATGGTCGCAATCTTCTTCGTGTGGCCGCTGTAAACATGGATCACAGCTCCGGTGCGGTTCGTAACTCGCAAGTCCGTGTGCACAACGCAACCGCCGAGCAATACAGCAACAGCCGGAAGGATGAAGCTCGGGATTTGCATGGGGGGCGAATCGCCCACTTTGTTAGTGACGCTTGCGTTCGCCCGCGAGAGCACCCTGTTCGGCTACAACCTAGGAAAGGCTGCGCTCGTATTCTACAAGGCGGTTGAGCGCCGCGGCGAAATCTTCGAACGCGGGGGCAGGGAGCATGATGGTGTCGCGGCGTCCGTTAACGTCTTCCGTGATTTTCATGAAGCGGCCGCGGGCATTCTCCTTCAGGTCGAGGAAAAATACTTTGCGATCGATGATGACTTTTTCGGTCGCGATGGGCGCGTCGTTCACCCGCTCATTGCCACCACGAAACTCGTTTCTCTCGGACCACTCGGAATCAGACATATCTTTTTATTTAGCTGGAAAGCACGTTTTAAGTTGTGGAAACACAAGAGTCAACATCTGATCGGCGCCGCTAATGGCTCCGTTGCAAACCGACGGCAGAACGAATCTTTTGCAGGGTTTTCGAGGCCACTGCTTCGGCTTTCTCGCGGCCTTCAGCGAGGACTCTTTCAACGAATCCAGCATCGGCGAGCATCTCTGTGCGGCGCTGGCGCATCGGCTCAAAGTGTGCCCAGATGGCTTGGAAGAGGCGGTTCTTGAATTCTCCGTAGCCCACGCCGCCCGCGCGGAAGTCAGCTTCCATGCGCGTCACATCGGATTCAGAAGCGAAGTGCCGATAGAGCGCGACGATGCTGGAGTTCGTCGGATCTTTCGGAGCTTCGACCGGAGTGGAGTCGGTCTCCATCTGGCGGATTTTCTTGAGCAACGCTTTTTCCTCGAGGAACAGATCGATCGCGTTGTTGTAGCTCTTGCTCATTTTCTGACCGTCCAGACCGGGAACGGTGGCGACTTCGTCCCGAATGATGGGCGTTGGCAGCTTAAAGACGGAGCCGTATTGCTCGTTGATCTTGATGGCGATGTCGCGAGTGACTTCGACGTGCTGTTTCTGATCGCGCCCGACGGGAACCAGGTCGCTCTCGTAGAGCAAAATATCCGCAGCCATCAACACCGGATAGGCAAATAAGCCGTGGTCAGCCGCAATGCCGCGCGCAGTCTTATCCTTGAAAGAATGGCACTTCTCCAGAAGCGACATCGGCGTAACGGTGCTGAGGATCCACGACAGCTCGGTGACTCCCGGCACGTCGGATTGGACGAACAGACACGCCTTTTCCGGGTCAAGTCCGCAGGCAAGGAAATCCAACGCCACCCGCTGCACATGGCTGCGCAGCAAGGCAGGATCGCGCACAGTCGTCAGGGCGTGATAATCGGCAATGAAATAGTAGGCGTCGCCGCGCTCCTGCATCTCAATGGCCGGACGCATCGCGCCGAGATAATTGCCGATGTGGAGGGTGCCCGAAGGCTGAATTCCGGTGAGGATGCGAGGCATAAAGTTAGGAGGCTGCCGTTTTCGCGATCTTCTTCACGAGGACCTTGCTGTTTCTGCCGCTGGCATCGTATTTTTCGCGACGGCTGGGCGGAAGACTGTCCGCAGTGGTTTCCACGAAGCCACCTTTCTGGTGCAGGTAGTTGAAGGCGCGGGTCGAGAGGGCAAAGATCTCCACGAAATTGCGTTCGCGCGCGAGGTTTTCAACGAAGGCCATGAGCTTCTTGCCGTGTCCCTGATTTTCCGCTCCCTTGGCGACATAGAGGCAGGCGAGCTCCGCTTTGGAAACATCGGGAAAGCCGTGCAACGCGACGCAGCCGACCAGCCGACGATCGATTTCCAGCACCCAATAGTCTTCGATCCGCGCGATGATGTCGGCGCGGGTGCGGTGGATGAGTTCCTCGTTATCTACCGACTCTCGGATGAGATTCATGACGTTGCGCACGTCCTTTTTGTAGATGCGGCGGATCTGCTGGTAATCGTTGGAGAAGATCATCGTGCCGACGCCCTCGTTAGAGAAAATCTCGGTCAGCAAGGCTTCGTTCAGATTGCCGTTGATGAGGTGAACGCGCGGGATGCCGAGGCGGCAGGCGCGGGCGGCGTGATCTAGCTTGGAAGCGGTTCCGGCAGGGAGCTTGGCGCGATGTTTCTTGAGGATGTCCTCCGTTTCCGGCACGGAGAGCTGCGCAATGAAAATCCCGTCGATGACCACATCGGGATGTGCGGAGATGAAAATGATCTTCGCGGCGTGCAAGGCCTCGGCGACCTCTAGCGCGATGGCGTCGGAATTGACGCGGAACGTGCGTCCTTCGCCGTCGAAGCCGAGCGGCGGAGTGACGGGAACGATGCCTTCGTTGAGGAACAGCTCAAGGCAGCGATCATCGACGCGTTCGACGCGGCCCGTGTTTTGGTTGTCGATGCCACCGAGAATGCCCGCCGGATGCGCGATCACGGTGTTCGCGTAGGCGGCGCGCAGATCGACGTTGGTGAGGCCCTGCATAATCTCATTGGTGAGATTAATCGCGATGTGGGTGGCGATCTCGAGGGTGGCGTCGTCGGTGATGCCGGTGCCGTCGGCGTTGGAGAGACGGATTTGGGCCTTCGCCCCCGCAGCTTGGATCTGAAAAGCGGCGCCGTGTACGAGAACGACGCGGATGTTCAAAGAACGCAGCACCGCGATATCCAGGAGGATGTTTGGGAAATTCGGAGACGCCAGCACTTCGCCGTCAATGGCGATCACAAAGATCCGCTCCCGAAACCGGGGAACGTATTGCAAGATGCCGCGTAAATCTGAGACCTTCATGTTTCCCGGAGAATAAGACGGAGTGGGCGGATCAGGAAATCAGGAAATTTGGGAAAGATGAGCCGTCTTTTCCAGGGAGCAGACGACGTTTTTCTCCGTGTTGTCCGAGTCTGCGTGTGAAATGCTTCGGCATGATTTTGGCGATTGAGACCTCCTGCGATGAGACGGCGGTGGCTGTGTATTCGGCGGAAAAAGGCGTGCTGGCGTCGGAGATTTCCTCGCAGATCATGCTGCACCGGCCTTATGGCGGGGTGGTGCCGGAAGTGGCTTCGCGGAGCCATTTGGAAGCGATCGAGCCGCTGGTGAGGGCGGCGTTGGGCACGGCGCAGATTTCGATTTCGCAGGTGGAGGCGTTTGCCGCAACGTCAGGGCCGGGATTGGCGTCGTCGTTGTTGGTGGGGTCGTCCGTTGCAAAGGGATTGGCGGTCGCGAGCGGTAAGCCGTATTTGGCGATCAACCACATTGAAGGGCATTTGCTCTCGCCGTTCATTGGGCGGAAAGACGGAGTGCGGCCGAACATTTCTTTGGTCGTTAGCGGCGGGCACACGCTTCTGGTGGAGGTGCGCGGGGGGGGCGATTACCAGTTGCTCGGGCGCACCGTGGACGACGCAGCCGGAGAAGCTTTCGACAAAGTGGCCAAAATGCTCGGGCTGCCGTATCCGGGCGGACCGGAGATTGACCGCGAGGCGACGACGGGAGATCAGAGGCGATTTGATTTTCCCAGATCGATGCTGAAGAGCGGGGATTATCAGTTCAGCTTTAGCGGGCTGAAGACGGCCGTGCGGTATGTGTTGCCGAAGCTAAAGCCGGAAGATGTGGCGGATGTCTGCGCGTCGTTTCAAGAGGCGGTGGTCGATGTGCTGGTCGGCAAAACGCTGGCGGCAGTAAAGGAAAAACGCGCCAAGCTGGTGACGGTGAGCGGCGGCGTGGCGGGCAACAGACGGTTGCGCGAAGCGATGTCTGCGGCTTGCGCAGCGCGAGGGGTGGAACTGGAGATCGCGGCCGGGAAATATTGCGCGGATAACGCCGCAATGATCGCCCACGTGGCGCAGCATCGCTGGGCGGGGGGATTAGTTACCAGTTTGGATGAGGAGATTGCGCCGAATCTGAGCTTGGAGTGGCTGGAGGGCGCGCGGCAGTAGGAGGCGGGTCGCCTTGAACTGCGGAGAAGATGCGCGGTAGAGCTTCCAAAGACCGTTTCGTGATGCAGGCGCTCCCGACCAGCGGCTCCCGCGGTTAGCCGTAGCAATGGCTCTCGAAGAATTTACGACTCCGGCTTAATCCGGTAATCGACCCGGCGGGAGTTCAGCCATGCCACACCAAACATATCCATCGTGGCCTTGATCGCGCGGTTCCCGAGGCCGTATTTACTGATCCCAAACTGCCGATGCCGATGGTTAACAGGCATCTCGACGACTTTGTAGCCAGCGTTCTTAATCAGCGCCGGAATAAACCGGTGCATCCCGTAGAACGGCAGCAAAGCCCTCCGACATTCCGTCCGCAACGCTTTCAAGCTGCACCCGGTGTCACGCACGCCATCACCGATGAACCGGCTTCGCACAAAATTTGCCACGCGGCTGGTAATGCGTTTGACCACCGTATCGCGGCGCTTGGCTCGGTAGCCACAGACGAGATCGCCGCCTTTTTCCACCTCGGCGACCAGCTTCATGATGTCTTCCGGATCGTTTTGTAGATCGCCATCGAGCAGGATAATGATGTCGCCTTTTGCCGCCATGATCCCAGCATACATCGCCGCGCTTTGGCCGGCATTTTTCTCGAAAGCCAGCACCCGCACGTTCGCTTTGCGGCTGATTTTCGACACGGTCGCGTCCTTCGAACCATCGTCCACAAAGAGGATCTCGTAATTCTGACCCGCGAGACCGTGCTCCAATTGTTGCTGAAGCGGCTCGATATTGTCCTCCTCGTTATAGAGCGGGATGACGACGGATAAATGTGGACTCATGGATGGGTTTGGCGGGCTGCTAAAGAGGCAGAGTCTGGTAGTTGTAGCAAATAAAAAAGCGCATTTTACGAACGACGAGCCCGTGTTTCATTATCTCTCGTTCGCCGAAATATTCCCAGCGCTTGAAGCCGCGCATGAGCACTTCGGCAGGTTTGCCTTCGGCCCGGTCGGTCACATAAAGAGCCGTTTTTCCCATGAAGCGATTCACGCCCGCTTGCTCGGTATTGAAAGGATCAATCTCGTGAGGTGTGGCGTCGTCAAACGTGTCGTAGCTGGGCCAGAACGAATACTGATTCTGAATCATCTGCGATTCCGGAATGTAAACGGGCGGATCGCCCGGACGGGCCAGCGGTTTCTCAGGCAGATACCATCCGAGAGAAGCGGCGACTTGATATTTATTCGCGATGAGGAAAACGGGTTCCCCAACTTTCGCTTCCACTTCGCGCCGAACTTGGGCGACCATTTTTCCCGTTTCCGTCCAGCCTTGGAGCCGCGTGCTCGCGTCATATTTGTACGGCCAGCGGACGCCAACTTTCCGGAGCGGCTCAGTGACCATTGCGAGTAAGGAAATAAAGATCCCAACCGCAAACGCAGCGGTGATCCATCCTTTGAACCACGGCTTCCGTTCCAACCGCCGACGCCAGTCGTGAACCGCAAAAATGGCGAGGGTCACAATTCCGGGCGCGGTCCAATTCGCTTCTCCCGCGTCTTTGAGCGACATCCCAAAGTAGAGAAAAATCAGCGGCGCAGCAAAGGCCATCAGGAAAGCGATCTTCCGATGATTCTGCACCTGCCAGAGACCGCAGCAAAAGCTGACCATCAGCCCAAGGAAAATCAGTGGCGAGTAAACGCCCAAATGCGCACCGAGAAACTTGAACGGCTCCTCGGGATGAATGGCAAAGCCGGTCTCCAGATTTCCTCGTTCGCTCAAATGCGTCAGGGTAATCCAATGGTGCTCATGATTCCAAAGCACCGGCGGAATCATGCACAACGCCACAATCAAGAGCGCGCAATAGATGCCGGGACGCCGCCATTCCACCCTCCAGGTGCGGACCACGGTCAGCGCGATCGCCATCGAGAGCAGGGCTGCGAGATTGGTGTATTTCGCGAGTGCACCGAGCCCGACCGCCAATCCGGAGAGTAGCCACCAACCGGTCCAGCGCGGGCTGTTTTCCAAAGCTCGCCAGAAGCTCCACACCGCCAGCAGCCAGAAGAAAATTGAAAGCGGATCGATCGTCATCAGCAGGGCGCCAATATTAAAGATAGGCAAGCACTGCGTGAGAATCGCCGCCCAGAAACCGGTCCGCTCATCATAAATCCGCCGCGCCAGACCAAACACCAGCAGCGAGGTCCCCAGCGCCAGAAGCGGACTGAAAGCCCGCACGCCAAACTCCGTCGCCGCAAAGATCGAGGTGGAAGCGAGAATCGTCATCGCGACTCCCGGCCCCTTAGAGTAATACGCGAGATCGGGCCGCTGCGACCATTGGTAGTAATAAGCCTCGTCCGGCGAGAGCTCGAACAGCCCGCAGACAACCAGACGAAGAATCGTCAGCACCGCCAGGATCCAGAAAAGACGTGTCTTCATGTCAGCAAAGTGGGATGGGCTTCAGCGGCCTTGGGAAACAGGCGCGGAGCCAATTTTTTCCACGCCCAGGCAAAGAGCAAAAAGAGCAGCAACGCCTGCCCCGCCGCGAGGAAGATCGAAACCAGCACGTCGCTGGGATAATGGGCTCCCACATAGATGCGGGAGTAGGCCACTAAGCCAGCCGGGAGCAGCGCCAGCCAGCCCCACCGACGGAAAAATACAATCGCCAGTGTGGCGGCGGCAAAATTGTTCACCACATGCGACGACGGGAACGAATTCCCCCCGACCGGTCGCTCCGAAGAGGGGCGCGCCATCTTGATCTTCAACGGCTTCGCGAGCGCCAGCAGTCGCGGGGACGCTTTCGCGACGTCCACCATCCGCACGTCCGCGCGCACATCGTTCGGCCGCGGCCGCCCCACGGCTTTTTTAAGCGACTTGCTGCTCAACCCATCGAGTAGCCCCATCGTGAGTCCGACGCAGATAATGAACGCACGCACCCGAAAACTGCCAAAGATCAGCAACAGCCCGCCCGCCAAAATCAGAAACGGCATCCACACCGCCACGCATGAAGCCACCGCCATCGTCCAATCCAGCGCCGGACTTGTCCAAGTGCGGTTGAATAAATAAAGTAGCTCTAGGTCCATCAGGTTCGGGCCCGCAAAACTATGACTCATCTTCTCGCCAAACAAGCACGGAAAACCGCCCTCGCAGTTTTCAGCCTCACCCTTTTCCTCTGCGCAGCCGCCGCCTTTTCTGCAAAACCCAGCGGACCAGAGATCCTCACCCAAGCCCGCGAAATGATCCGCGCGCAGGATATTTCCATTACCGGAAAACTCCGCACCGGACCCAACAACGTTCCCTTTCAACTCGACCAAAGCGGCGGCGTCTCTACCTACACCTTCCGCGATCCCGAAGAAACGGTCACCGTCAACCTTGGCGAATCCAGCGTCAAACTCAGCGGCGTCGCCAAAGGCGCCGGAGCGAGCCTCATCCGCGGCTCTGTCCTTAGCTACGACGATCTCGCCCTCCGGTTCCTCTACTGGAAACGCGTCGAAGACCTCGGCCAGGAAAAACTGCGCTCCCTGCCCTGCTGGAAACTCCGCCTCGATGCGCCGGACAAATCGTCGCCCTATGCATTCGTCAAATTGTGGGTGAACGAGCAGAGCGGCGCCTTTATCCGCGCGCAAGCCTTCGATTGGAAGGGCGTGCTCGCCAAGCAATTCGACGTCATCAGCACGCAAAAGATCGGAGGCCGCTACTTCCTTAAGCAAATGAAGATCCAGCTCATGCAATCCACCGCCAAAGACGCGCCGACCCTTAGCTACCTGGAAATCGACAAGCCCAGATAGTCGCGTCGTTCCGCTTTTGGGAGCTTCCATTTCTTCCGGCTCAACAACATCTCGCGCGCGCCCTTCTTCTGTGGTCGCCCAGGGACCTCCTTACGGTGACCGATGACTTTCCAGAGGCAATGTCTGGCGTAGAGGCGATGAGATGATGATTTGAGGACTGCATCTGCATCTCTCGGATCGGGATCGGGGGCGGATTTTTGTGGCTCCAGAAATAGAACCGATTGCTCTGGGTGATCTCTAGTTTCTCCAACACCGCAGTATCGGACATCGCACCCCAGCCCAACACCACATCGTGAGGGACGATCTGGGACATCGGTCCGCCGAGGTACTCCTTAGTTCGCAGCACTCGGGCCTCCAAGCTGTAGGTGGCTACCGGCGTCAGGCTAAAACCGCCGTGCGAAATGGGTGTCTGCGGAGGCTCCAACAGCACCTGCACCGGAGGCAGAGGAATAGTCACGCCGGACGGGTGCGTCACCGGACGGCGCATCCAGAAAAAAACGACTGCGGCCACAGCCAGGACAAGGCCTACAACAACAAAAAGCCGGCGCACCCGTCACTCTACCACAGAGTCCGTGCGATGCGCGGCCAATGTTCGGGCGCCCACGGCCTTGTGGGCTAATCAATTTTCCCTACGCTCCCCTGTAAGTAGAACACTCGCAGACGCCACCACTGCCCATCTAGATCTCGGACGAGGAGCCGCGGTAAAGCCGAGCACCTAACCTTTGAGCAATCTTACCGTTTGTTGACCCTCAATCGGGTAAAGCCCGAAGGATTGCTGGTGGGCGGCGACAGGTCCACCAACTGGTAGCTGTTGCCATGCCGAGGCGTTCCAGCCGCGCTCCAGCTTCGCAAGTCGCTCGATCTCTCCACTTGATAGGTGTAGCCCAAACGGGAAATCCATGAGCTTTGCAAGACGTTCCCTTCAACGAGATGAGGGGTTAAGGCAGGGCGTTCTGTGTGTAGATAGAGCGGAACAGAAACGGCCTTGAGTGTTTGGCTTCGTGATTTCAGCCGTAATCATCCGCGTCCCTGGCGCATGAAGCGTAACGTTGAAAGTCTTGCTCGTGGTGGGAGCGGTATCGAAAACACCATCACCATCCAGATCCCATCGCACAGTTAGGCTGCCCTGCGAATGTGCGGGGTCTGTAGAAGCGGATGCGTCCAGAGTCACTATATCGCCGGGCAGTCCAATTGGATTCGCGATTTTAATCGAGGGATTTGGCCCTCTTGGGGTGCCTGCAGGAGGGGTCAAGTTAGCACTAGTTGAGCGCCGATTGCCGTAGATATCGTAAACAAAGATTTGGTATTGGCTAGCCTGCACGGTGAAACTCGAGGTGGTGAAAGTTCCTACCGCGTTGGTTCCTGACAATGGCACGTCTGCCACCAGATCTCCTGCCAATGTGAGCATCGCACTGGCTAACCCGCTTGCGTCTGTAGCGTTGAAGTCCATGTGCAACTTCCCGGTTGATGCATCGAACGTTGTTGTCTGGCGGACCACCGTAGGAACGACAGTTTCAGGTTGTGCCCCGTTAAAGTAGCAACTGGAGTTGAGCAATCGAGCGGCCGTCGTGGATAATCTCGTCGTGTCGCTGCGGTATTTGGCCGGGTGGAAACATCCGCGTAGCCCGCGCAACCCATTACCCATCAGGTTGCCACGATAGTTAGCATCGCTCCGGAAGTCGTGCGGCATCCCCAGAGCGTGGGTTAATTCGTGGATAAAAGCTCCCTGAGCAGCGGAGGCGAC
>DASVRZ010000117.1:0-2454 GCA_036388355.1 Chthoniobacterales bacterium
CTTCATCAAGTCAATGCCCGGCGCGAAGGCCTCCGTGCGCTCCTCAAGAGCGATCGCTACCTCCCCATCGCGCAGATTTGCCGCTTGCTCGGGATCTCAGAAGCCACCGCCCGGCGCGATCTCGCTGCCCTTTCCAGCGAAGGAAAAGTCACCCGCACCTACGGTGGCGCCGTCGGTGAATACGCAGAACATTTCCCCGCCTTTCGCGAACGCGAGCTCATCGCCGCTGACGCCAAACGCCGCATTGCCGTGGCGGCCGTTCACCAGATGAAGTCCGGCCAAACCTACTTCCTCGACGCCGGCACGACGCTCCTCGCCGTAGCGAAAACACTTTCCCAGACGAGTCTCCACGATCTCACCATCGTCACAAACAATCTCCCGGTCGCCGAAACGCTGAGCAAAATGCCCGGGGTTGCGACGCATCTTCTCGGGGGTCAGTTTTTCTCCCGCCAGGCCGTTTTGTTAGGAACTAAAGCGCGCAAAATGCTGGAGCTCTGGCAGTTTGACGCCGCCTTTTTGAGCGCCGAGAGCATGACCCACGCGGGACTCTGGAATTCCCAAGTCGATGTCGTCGCCCTCCAACGCGCAGTGCTCTCGCGCACGGAAAATGTGTTCTTCTGCCTCGATGCCACCAAGATCCATCACGAAACCGCCTGCCCCCTGGCGAAATGGACCGAGGTGCCCCACATCATTACCGACGCCATGGGCGACCAGCTCGCGGCGGCACAAATCGTCCTCGCTCGCCGGCAACTCGTCGCCGCCTAACCTCCCCTCCGTTTGCAAAATACCTATTATCTAGCTTGTGACCTCGGCGCCGAAAGCGGCCGCGTGATGCTCGGCACTCTCAGCAATGACCGCGTGACTCTTGAAGAAATTCATCGCTTTCCTAGCGCAGTGATTCAGCACGAGGGAAGCCTCCGCTGGGACACCGATCTCATCTTCGCCTCGCTGAAGAAGGGCGTGCGCATCGCCCTCGAACGTGATCTCCCGATCTCCAGCCTCAGCGTCGATTCCTGGGGTGTCGATTATGTGTTAGTCGGGCGAAACGGCGAAAAGCTAGCCAACCCACACCATTATCGCGACGAGCGCACCGATGAAGTCTTCCCCCGGGTGCGGCAGACCTTCGGCGACGATTTCATTTTCTCCTGCACCGGTATTCAGTTCATGCCGTTTAATACGCTCTTCCAACTTGTCGCGGAACAGGAAACAAACCCCGCCCTGTTAGCTGAGGCCGCCACGTTCCTTACGATGGGCGACTATTTCAACTACCTCTTCAGCGGTGAAGCCGCCATCGAAGAGAGCCTCGCCAGCACAACCCAGCTTTACGACCCGAAGCAGCGCCAGTGGTCCAAAGAACTCATCGCACGCGCCGGGTTTCCGCCATCTGTCTTCCCAAAGATCGTGCCCAGCGGCACCGTTCTTGGAAACACCCAAGCCGTTCTAGGCGACAAATCGCTCCAAGTCATCGCCACCTGCTCTCACGACACTGGCGCCGCCGTCGCCGCCGTTCCAGCGGAGTCGGGAGAAGACTGGGCGTATCTTTCCTCCGGCACATGGTCCTTGTTAGGAGTGGAGTTATCTGCTCCGAACCTGAGCAGCGAAGTCCTCGCGCATAACTTCACCAACGAAGCCGGCTATGGAGGAACGACCCGGTTCCTAAAGAACATCGTCGGCCTCTGGATTTTGCAAGAATGCCGCCGCACTTGGGCGACAGAAAACCAAGACTACTCCTACGCCTGGCTAATGGAACAAGCGGCCGCCGCCGAACCCCTTCGCTCGCTCATCAGCCCATCTGATCCGCGCTTCATGAAACCCGGTGAAATGCCCGAAAAGATCGTCGCCTATTGCCGCGAAACCCAACAGCCCGCGCCAGAGACCCCCGGCCAATTCACCCGCTGCATTCTCGAAAGCCTCGCCCTGCTCTATCGCCAGACCGTCGCCGAAATCGAATCCCTCACCGGCCGCAAACTCCGTCGCATCCACATCGTCGGCGGCGGCAGCCAGAGCGAATTGCTCAATCAACTCAGCGCCGACGCGACGGGACTTACCGTCGTTGCCGGCCCCATCGAAGCCACCGCCATTGGCAACGTCCTCGTGCAGGCGCTTTCGCTAGGTCACGTCGAGTCGCTGCAAGCCGCGCGCGCTCTCGTCGCCCAATCCTTTTCCGTCATCACCTACCAACCCCACCAAACCGAGGCGTGGCGCGAAGCCTACGCTAGAATCACCCATTTATGAGCAACACCTATCAATTCGTAAACTACTCCTGGGACGACACCGTCGCCGCCTCACTCGACCCGGTCGAACGGCTCGTCTATCGCTCCAACATTTTGGGCGCGGACCAGCGCATTACTAACACCGGCGGCGGCAACACTTCCTCCAAGATCTCCGAGAAAGATCCCCTCACCGGCCAGCCGACCGAAGTTCTCTGGGTCAAAGGTAGCGGCGGCGATCTGC
>DASVRZ010000118.1:0-4546 GCA_036388355.1 Chthoniobacterales bacterium
GCCAACGATCTCAGCTGGCACGCCGCTCTCGGCTACGACCTGCTGGACCGCAATGAAACGACCCTCGCCGTGTCGGTAGCAACGTCCGGCGAAACAAAGGACACGGATCGTTTCCAAGGTCGTGTCGCGGAAGACACGGGATTCACCACCGTTTACTTCGGACCCAAACTCCGCGTTTCTCATCGTCAAGTCAGCGCCGAGGTGGGTCTCGAGCTGCCCGTGTTGCTGGAGAACACCGCCCTGCAGGCGATGCCGGAATATCGCATCCGTGCAGCGGTGAGTTTCCAATTCTAGCAGAGCGCGGCCGGCGTTCATCGGGAACGCCGGCCGCGGATGCTGCGGACCGTCTTCTTTGCTGTTGCAGATCGCTTGGGAGACTTCTAACACTGAGAAATGCTAGCCGTCTTCCGCTTTTTCCTGCTAACCATGTGGCTCGTCGCAAGCGTGTTCGTCGTGAACGCGGAGAGCGGTGAAGGCAAGCCGACACTGGTTCTTGTCGCGGCTGCGTCTGATCTTCAATTCGCCTTTCCAGACTTGATCGCCTTGTATGAAAAAGATCATCCCGGCATTCAGATTCGGCCCACGTATGGATCGTCGGGCAAGTTTTACGAACAACTCAAAAACGGCGCTCCTTTCGATCTCTTTCTCTCTGCCGACGCTGCGTTTCCCCGCAAGCTCATCGAAGCGGGATTAGGCGCGGAGTCGGATCTCTTCCGTTATGCCATCGGCTATCTTGTCCTCTGGACGCCAAATTCTTCCCTCGATCTCGCAGGGAAGGGGATGGAGCTCCTGCGAGATCCGAAGGTGAAAAAGATCGCGATTGCCAATCCGGAACACGCGCCTTACGGCCGGGCCGCAGTGGCGGCGATGCAGAAGCTCGGAGTCTACGACGCCGTTAAAGACAAGCTGGTGCTGGGCGAAAACGTGGTGCAAGCCGCACAGTTTGTAGAAACCGGCGCCGCAGAAGTAGGACTCATTGCGCTGTCTGTAGCTTTGGCACGGCTCAAAGCCAGAGGCAAATACCAAGAAGTGCCCGAGGAGGCGTATCCAAAGCTAGAACAAGCCGGACTCACACTGCTCGGTTCACCCCACGCAACCCGGGCGCGGGCTTTCGGGGCTTGGCTCCAAACGCCAACAGCCCGGGTCATATGGAAACAACACGGCTTCGGCGCGCCCGAGCAACCGCAATAAAGAAAGTTATTTCGCGGCGTTGTAAGTGTGCCGAATATCCTCGGCCTGCACTGCCCAAACCGCGTCTTCGGCGATGTTTGTGGCGTGGTCACCAACGCGTTCCAAAAAGCGGGAGATGAAAATTAGATCCAGGTAACCTTTGATCTGCTCCGGGTGCTTTGCCATCTGATCCGTAATGCCACTGATGAATTCCCGGTTCATCGCGTCCAGTTCTTTATCGCGGGCCTTCAAAGAGAGCGCCAGGTCCGTGTCGTCATCCGTGAACGCCCGGAGGCTATCGCGCAGGATGGAGCTCGCCGCTAGAAACAAGGGCTCCAGGTCCTTCGACTCCGGCAGCTCCGCAAATTGGTTCAACTTCTTGGCCCGCCGCGCGATGTTCACCGCCTGATCGGCCACGCGTTCCAGATTAGAACTGAGCTTCATCGCGCTCACCACCCGCCGAAGATCCGTCGCCACCGGTTGGTAGCGGAGCATGATATCGATGCCGTCCTTATCCACCTGCTTCTCGAGTTGATCAATTTCCTCGTCGTCGGCGATCGCCACATTGCAGAGATCGCTGTCGCGTTTGAGCAGGCCGTTCACCGCGTTCTGAAGATTCACTTCCGCGAGGCTCGACATCATCAGCACATCATTTCGCAGACTCGTGAGAGCAGCGTCGAAGTTGGCGATGATGTGGCGGGAATATTCAGGCATGGTGGAAAAAGGTTAGACGTGTTTATTCCGCAACACAAAAAGAAACCTCCTCCCCGATGTAACAATCAGGTGGAAAATTCCAAATGCTCTGCTGCTGAAGAACCCTTAGCCTTGCTGCTGCTGAGGAGGACGCGCCTGGATGACCGGCACGGGGAAGCGCAGCTTGAGATTGCCGTTAATGTGGATCTCGACCGTGTGCATGCCGTATTCGGAAAATTGCAGGCCGCCGAAGAAATGGACATTGGTCGCGTGCGTTTCGAGGCTCTTGAGTTCGAAATCGATCGTCGCTTCGCCGAGCACCTTTTGATCGTCCGGGGCCAGAATGCGTGAGGTCTGCTTGAATTTTCCAAGGCCGCTTACCCAGCGAGTCCAAAGGCACAGCTTGAAAATCCCGAACGGCACTTGCGGGGCGGGGATGACGTTGATGACGCCGATGAGCGAGTTAACGCCGTTCATTTCCTGGCGAACGTCTTCGCAGAGGAGGGCAGATTGGATGTCGGGGATGACGAATTGTGGGGTGATGTTCATAGTTTAGATAAAATGCATGGTCATGAGGAGAATCAGGACGACTCCCAGCACGATGCGGTAAGCGCCGAAGCCGACGAACGTGTGGCTTTGCACGTAGCGCAACAGCCATTTGACCACTACGAAAGAGACCACCGCAGCCACGGCGGAGCCCAGAGCGAGCATGGACCAATCCTCCTCCGTGCCACCCTTCAACTCCTTGTAAGTGGAATACGCGCCAGCCGCGAGCAGGGTGGGGATGCCCACGAGAAAGGAAAATTCGGTCGCCGCCACGCGGGTTGTGCCGAGAATGAGCGCGATCAAAATAGTGCTGCCGGAACGCGACGCCCCGGGGAAAACAATGGCCACTAGCTGCGCCGCGGCCACTAACAAAGCGGTCGCCCAGCTGATCTCCGCAGTCGTCAATCGACCCTTCAGCCATTTCTCCACGAAGATGAAAAGGATGCCTCCGATGATCAACGCCAGCGCCACGGGCATGACCGTTTCCGGCAGCGACAGGCCCGCTTTTTTCAAGATGTATCCGACCACGCCCGTGAGGGCAAAAGAGACGAGGATCTTTGCGAGTAGATCGCGGCTTTTTGGTTCGCGGAACCGGGATAACATAGCCAGTCGTTCGCGAAAGAGCGGAAGCACCGCCGCCACCGCCCCGCACTGGATCAGGACGTTAAAAAGTTCGCTTTGGCGGGGCAGAAAATGCTCCGCGATAAGAAGATGTCCGGTGGAGGAAACGGGGATGAATTCCGTGATTCCTTCAATGATCCCCAGAATAACGACAACGAGCCAATGCGGCAGATCCATTCAGTAAGTTTTCCTGGCTGAGGCCGTTGGAGGCTGACGCCGGAGGGGGCGTTCAGCAGATGAAATTAGATGGCGTTTTCGCCGCGTTCTTCGGTGCGAATGCGGACCGCATCTTCGATCGGGAGAACGAACACTTTGCCGTCGCCGATCTTGCCAGTGCGGGCTGCGTCCACGATCGCTTTGATCGCTTTGGAGACGTTTTCGTCCGCGAGAACGATCTCAAATTTCACCTTGGGGAGAAAATCCACTGTGTATTCGCTTCCGCGATAGATCTCAGTGTGGCCTTTCTGGCGACCGAAGCCTTTGACCTCACTCACCGTCATGCCTTCGACGCCAATCTCCGTGAGGGCTTCCTTCACGTCTTCCATCTTAAACGGCTTGATAATGGCTTCGATCTTTTTCATAGGACTCCTTTGTATCGCGCTCTTCCCCTTTGGCAAGCGTTTGTCAGGGGAAGTTGGCTAATTTCTTACAGGTGGCAGAAACTCATCACGACGCTTCGCGATCTCCTCCACTACCATAGGCAACAGCAGGTGCTCCGCCTTCTGAATCCGCGCGTGGAGGCTCTCCGCGGTGTCGTCTTTTTGAACATCCACCTCGGCTTGCGCGATGGTCGCTCCGGTATCCACGCCCCCATCGACGTAATGAACCGTGCAGCCGGTCACCGTATCGCCGGATTCCAGCGCCTGCTTCCACGCGTGCATTCCTTTGTATTTAGGCAGCAGCGACGGATGGATATTAATAATGCGCCCCGCGTAAGAGGCGAGCAGGTCGTGCTTGAGGATGCGCATGAATCCCGCAAGCACCACGAGTTCAGTGCCGTATTCCCTCAAACTGGAGACCAATTGACTCTCCACCTGCGGCTCCAGCGTCGCTTTGTATTTACCTGGCTCGATAGCAATCGTGGGAAATCCTTTCTCTCGGGCGAACTCCAGAATGCCCGCTCCGGCGACGTCGCAACCGACGCAAACGATCTGCGCCGGCAAGCTTCCCGCCTCAATCTTCTCCACCAGCGAGCGAAAATTACTCCCGAAGCCGGAACCGAGCACCGCGATTTTCAAGGGTGCCTCTGCGGATGGCAGCACGGACGAAAGCGAGGAAAGTAAATCAGACATGGAGAAAGCGCATCATTCTGCGGAACTCTTCATCTTGGCAAGCGTGGACGTTGTGGAACGCCCCGGCACCAGCGGCACGAAAGCAATCTCCGCCCCAATAGTGTTCAACACAGAGCGCTCTTCGGCGTTGAGAGATTCCACCGTGTAGTCGCCGCCCTTTACATAGACGTCGGGTTTCAATTTCTCGATCAGCGCCGTCGCCCGCACGTCCGGGAAAATCACCA
>DASVRZ010000119.1:0-1854 GCA_036388355.1 Chthoniobacterales bacterium
CCTCCTCTCCGTTAATGGGCCGATTTTCTCCCTTTAATTGCCGCACCGAATCATCCCCATTCAGCCCCACCACGAGCGCATCGCCCTCTCGTCGCGCGCCCTCCAGATAGCGCACATGCCCCGCATGCAGCACGTCGAAACACCCATTCGTAAACACCAGTTTCCGACCGGCACCGAGCTGCAGCCGTTCGCGAATCTGCTCCGCCTGAGAAAAGGGAATCACCACGCTCATCGGGAAAAATTCATCTGCCTAGAGAACAATCAACCGCCCGGCGCGACAACTCCGAAATCGGACCCTTTCACCCTTCGTGAATGCGCCAGAGTTATCCCTTGCAGTGAGCCGTCGCACCTGTGACTGTCCCACCCATGATTTCTCGCCCTGTCCTTTTTTCCCTCCTTACGGCAGCCCTCCTCCCCACCGCCGCGCACGCCGCTGGCAAGGAAGTCTCCGCAGGAACCGTCAGCCTTTACGTTGAAAACGATCTTTTCGCCGGCACTGACCGCTACTACACCAGCGGCGTCAAAATCGGCTGGAGCTCGGGCGATCTCGATAATTACAGCGACTCGCCCTTCGCACGCCCACTGCTGCCCCTTTTTGATCTCCTGCCTTACATCAACCACAAGGATTACCAGAAGAACCTCACTATCAGCCTCGGGCAGAACATTTACACTCCCGACAATACGGAGACCCCTGAACTCCTCCCAAATGATCGTCCCTACGCCGGCTGGCTCTATCTCGGAGTGGGAGTGGTTTGGAAAGATGCCGACGCGAGAAACTCCCTGGTGTTGAACATCGGCGTCGTAGGCTCCTGGTCCTACGCGGAAGAGTCGCAGCGCCTCGTCCACGAAGCGCGTGGCTTCGGCCAGCCAGAGGGTTGGGATAACCAACTCTCCAACGAACTCGGTGTCACCCTCGTTTACGAGAGAAAATGGCGCTGGCCCAAACACGAGCGCCGCGCCGGACTCAACTGGGAGTTCATCCCAAATGCCGGGATCGCTCTTGGCAATGTGCAAACCTATGCAAACCTCGGCGGAGAACTTCGCTTCGGAATTAATTTGCCCGATGATTTTGGCACCGCCGCCATTGGACCTAGCGACGCGACCTCCACTCCGGTCGACGGAGCGCAAGCCTCCGACCGTTCCCGGTTTGATCTAGGCCTCTACCTCTTCGGCCGTGTCGAAGGCCGCGTGGTAGCGCGAAATATCTTCATCGACGGAAACACCTTCGCCAACAGCAACTCGGTCGATCGCGAATGGCTCGTGGGTGATGTTAGTGTCGGCACTGCCATCAACTATGGCAACACCAAGCTCGCCTATGCGTTGGTCTATCGGACCAAGGAATTCACCGCCCAGGAAGAAGGCCAGATCTTCGGCACGGTCTCGATCAACGTTAGCTTCTAGCTGAACCGCGGTCGCGCCTTGGGAACACGGCGCCCTGAAGCGATCCGATTCACCGCAAAGTACCGGGGAGCGCACGCGTTCCGCGTGCACTGTTTCGTGTCTCGCGAAACGGCAAGCCGACGGCACCAGACGGACGTCCGCTGGATACGCGAAGAGAATTGCCCCGCCCGAGATTCTCGCCGCTTCGAACGCAGGAGCGATCATCTTCCGGGCAGCGCCCGCGTGTCCGTCACACTTTCCGGTGGCGGGCGTAGTCGGCGTAGACAGAGGGACGACGGGCGGCAGGCAGTAAGCCACAACGAGGAACACTTTGCCGATGGTGGTAATCGTCTTGTAGTCGGTTCCCAAAATCGGAAGCAAGAGAGAGGCGAGCACGAACGCCCAAAGCACAAAACAACTCAGTAGCGTCCAAAAGAAGACCCGCACGCGGTGGTAAAGCAGGAATCCGAGAGA
>DASVRZ010000120.1:0-6940 GCA_036388355.1 Chthoniobacterales bacterium
CGATTTCCTCGTCGGAGAGCCCCATGTTGCGCTGGATCTCGATGACCTTCTGCTTTCCAAAGCCATCGACCACCACTTCGAGGATCTGGCTGGGGTTGTAGCGGTAGGTGAGTTCAACCGGCGAGCCTTTCGGCAGGTAAGGCGGCAGCTCGAACGCAGCGGTTCCTAGCGGAGTGCACTCGCTTGGGAGGGAGCTTTCGCCTTCCACCACGCGAACGACGACGCTCTTCATGTTCGCCGTGGCGGTGCCGAAGGAATTCTTCAACTCGCACGGGATCGGCGACATTTTGTTGATCATCGGGAAGACGTATTCTTCCATGCGGTTGTCGTCCCAAAGGACCACTCCGAGGGTGTGCGAGGTGATGTTGGAAACTTTGATGAGCGATCCGTCGCGATTGGAGAACTGCTGACGCGTTTCTGCCGGCAAACTGTGCTGGCCGGAGGTGTCTTCCTCGCCGAGAACGAGCAAAATCGCCTGGATGGCGGCGCCGAGGGAGACGGCTTCGTCGGGGCTGACTTCGTCTGCGGTCGGAGCGTTGCTCAAAGCGGCGATCATGTCGCGCACCATCGGCATACGGGTCATACCGCCAACGAGCAGGACTTTGTCGATCTCGCCCCATTGCATTTTCGCTTCCTGCATGACGATCTCGCAGATGGATTTGCACTTCTCGATGAGGTGACCGGAAAGAGTCTCGAAATCCTGGCGGGTGAGCTCGATTTTGACGCTCTTGCCGTTGTAACTGTGAACCAACGCCGTGCGCTGACGGCTCGAAAGCTGGATTTTTGCCGCAAGGGCGCGGCTCTGCAGATCCTGATAGCTCTGAAGGTCGAGCAGCGGATTCTCGCCATGCACGCGGTCGAATTCATCTGCGACGAGGTTCACGATAATGTCGTCCCAGTCTTTGCCGCCGAGGCGGTGGTCGCCGTTGGTCGCGATCATCTGGATGTGATGATTCTCAATCCGCATGATCGTGACGTCGAACGTGCCGCCACCAAGGTCGAACACGAAAACAGTCTGATCCTCGTCGAGCTTATCCAGGCCGTAAGCGAGGGAAGCGGCGGTGGGCTCGTTGATGATCTGGAGCACGTTGAAACCGGCGAGCTGACCCGCATGGATCGTCGCAAGGCGCTCAGCGTCATTGAAATACGCCGGAACGGTGATCACCGCGTCGGTGACGAGTTCGCCGAGATATTTCTCGGCGTCGATCTTCAGCTTCTTGAGAATGAGCGCGGAAAGTTCCTCCGCAGAGAAGGTGCGGCCGTCGAATTCGCGGTTGAAAGCATTCTTGCTTTTGCCCATCTCTCGCTTGACGAAATCGACGATTTTCTCGGGTTCCGCGACGGAGTTTTGCTTGGCCAGAGTGCCGACAATGGCGTTGCTGCCATCAAACAAAATAACCGATGGAGTGATGCGCTCGCTCTCGGCGTTGGGAATGATTTGGGGTTTGCCGTAAGCATCGATGTGGGCAATCGCAGAAAAGGTGGTGCCTAGATCGATTCCAACGGCTTTGCGTAGTTCAGACATACAGGTTAGGTGGGGAAAAGGTGTTTAGGAGAGGATGAGTCTCGATGTTTGAAGGGTGAAGGGGAACGGCCGAATTACTCTGCTTCCGGAGCGGGGCTGTATTTTTTGATGACAACTTCGGTGGGGCGCAGGATGCGATCTTTCCACATGAAACCGGGGCGGACAATACGGGCGATCTGGTTTTTTTCTTCGAGGTCGTGGGTGGCTTCCACGCCAACCACTTTGTGATGCTTGAGATCGAGCACGGTGTCTTCGCCGTCGATCATGGTGACGTCGAGGCGGTTGAGGACTTCGATAATATAGAAAACCGTGTTGTTGATGTTGTCGTGAGACGCCTGGAGCTCGGCGTGCCAGGCGACTTCATCGGATGGATGAGCCGGATTTTCGTTGATGAAACGTGCGACCCGGCGTGCTTGTCCGCAGAGGTCATCAAAAAGGGCGAGCAAGTCGCGAATGACGGGTTTTTGGAGCGCGTCGAAGAGGAAATTATCCTTATAGCCCTTCAACTCATTGTGCATCACGTCGAAGAGGCGCTGGTTGGCGGTCTCAACTTTGTGGCTTTGATCCAGATGCTTCTGGAGCGCGTCGATTTTCGGCAGCGCGGTGGATTGTTTCTCCAGATTGGTGGAAATCGTAGCGTATTGGCGCTGCGTTTCCTGCGCGGCTTGATGCAGGGTGCCGACACTTTTTAGCAGCTCGTTGACGGAATCGGCGATCTCTTCGTTTTTCGCAGACGCGTCACTCTGCGTCGCTTTTTTGCTCGAAACGGGAATGGCCGGGGCTGTTTTCTCCGCTTCAGCTGACTCCTTGAGGCTGTTTTCCAGCCGAACGAGTCGGGTCTGCTGAATCGCGCGCCGGACGCTGATGGTCTTTTTCGGAGGAGGAACGGTGATCGACGAATAATCGATCTTCAAGGGAGCGTCCGAAGCAAAGGCGGTGGGGTCGTCTTCACCTGCACGAGAAGAATAGGGAAAAGGAACATTAATCACGGTGTCATTTTCCAATCCTTGTGCGAAGTGAATGTCTGAGTTGGGGCTGTCATTACCGACCATATCCCCTAGACCTAGCGGCTTCCGCGCCAAGCTCTGGAATTTTGCAAACTTTGTTTATCTTACCGTCCAGTGGCGGAGGTTGGGGCCAGCTCGCGCAGGATGGCGGCTACTAATCCGGGCACATCGTGTTTCGTGGCCTCGATGTCGGCCTTCAAACCGGCTTTTCGCAATGTTTGTGTGGTCACCGGGCCGATGCTTGCAGTTTTGAGAGTCTTGGGGAGTTTCGGGCGGAGAGCGAGGAAGTTCTCCACCGTGGACGAGCTGGTGAAGGTGATCAGGTCCGCCTCTTCCGCGTCGAATCGTGCCAGCGCGCCGGAGACGTCGTTGGTTTCCGGCACCGTGCGGTAAGCGATGGTTTCGTCGACGATCGCGCCGAGTTTCGTGAGCATCGTCGCGAGGATTTCGCGGGTGACTTCCGCCCGCGGAATGAGCACGCGGAGGTTCTCGATGTCACCGTCTTTGCGCAATGCATCGACGATCGCTTCGGGAACAAACTCGTCGGGCTGCACGTCCACTTTCAGGTGATACTCCCCGATCTTTTTGGCCGTGGATGGGCCAACTGCGGCAATGCGCGTGCCGCCGATTTCGCGGGCATCACTATAGATACGGTAGAACATCTCGAAGAACGCCTCGACCGCGTTCGGACTCGTGAAGATCAGCCAATCGTAGGTATGAGCGTCGCGGACCATCTCTGCAAACTCGCGGAGGTTTTTCGGCGGCTCGGTGCGAATGGTTGGAATCTCGATGACGTCCGCTCCGAGGTCCGAGAGGCTTTTGGTGAGAACGCCAGCCTGTTTGCGGCTGCGGGTGACCACGATGCGTTTGCCGAAAAGGGGGCGCGTGTCGAACCACTGGAGATGATCCCGCAGCGTAGCCACTTCGCCCATGACAGCGATGGCTGGGGCCTGGAACGCCGCTTTTTCCGCAAGCTCTGCAATGCTACCGAGGGTCCCCGCCAACGTTTCCTGCCGGGCGGTGGTGCCCCAACGAATAAGGGTCACCGGCGTCTCCGGAGCGGCACCATGCTCCAGCAGCTTGCCGGAAATGATTCCCAAACGCTCCACTCCCATGAGCATGACTTTGGTCCCTTTGATCCGAGCCAGTTCCTCATAATCCAGCGTGGACTCCGCCTTCGTCGGATCCTCGTGGCCAGTAAAAAAAGTCACCTGCGTCGCCATTCCCCGATGGGTGACCGGAATTCCCGCATAGGCAGGCGCAGCAATGGCCGAGCTGACACCGGGGACAATCTCGAAAGACAACTTGGCACCAGCAAGGGCGAGCGCTTCCTCCCCTCCGCGTCCGAAAACAAATGGATCGCCGCCCTTGAGCCGCACCACGCGCAAGCCAGAGGACGTTTTCTTCACCAGCAGCTCGTTGATCTCCTCCTGCGTCAGGGTGTGAGCACCGGCCTTTTTGCCGGCGTAGATCTTTTCCACGTCCGGCTTAGCCCAGGTGAGCATCTCGGGATTGCAGAGATAATCATAAATCAGCACGTCGCCAGACTCGATGGCCTCCTTGGCGCGCAGGGTGACGAGCCCCAGATCGCCGGGGCCGGCTCCGACGAGAAGACAATGGCCGGGAGTTTTTTTAGGTTTGCTCATGGGAAAGGGCCGCCGGGTTTTAGGCGGCGGACAACATAAACGATCAACGCCCCTGGGCAACAAAGGGATCGCTATCAGCAACCGGGTTGAGTTCGAATACCTCGCGCCACCGTTTCACAAGCACGGGGAACGAAAAGCGGTCGGCGTAAAGCTGCTTCTGCACTGCCCGATCCACATTCCCGGAATGAATGTCACTAATCAGCTCGAGAACCGCCCGTTTCGTCTCCTCGTAGGCGGAATCGGCAGATATCACCCTTGTGGAGACGGGGTCACAAGCGATGTCCGGAATCCCGCCCTTGTCGGTGGCCAGCCAGGGAACACCGGCACTCATCACCTCCAGCAAAGCGATCGGCAAACCCTCTGGATGCGTCGAGATCAAAAGATACGCGTCAATCTGAGCTGCAATCTCGACGAGCGCTTCTTTGCCGAAAAAAGGGCCATGAAATTGCACCCTCGGGAAGCGGTGGAAGAACGTCTCTGGGAAAGCGGCTCCCTCTCCCCAAATGTGGATCTCGTGCCCGGCGAATTCTGGCTCGTTGCTGAGGCGACAGAGGATCTCTATGCCCTTCTCGGGGATCAAACGTCCGTAGTAGCCGAGACGAACATGACTGCTCTTCATCAGAGGCCCGCCGGAAATATCCCGCGAGAAACACGGGATCGATTGAATCCTTCTGCCTAAGGCGTTCTGTAAAGCGCTGGCATTCGTCTCAGAACAAGCGATGACCTCATCTGCGCTTCGCATCACCTGTAGGTAACGCTCCCCCCAAGTAGCGCGGTCTGAGGCGTCGCCGGCAGTATGATGATGATGTACCCACGGCCCGGCGAGATGTACTAATCTGGAAAAAATAGCCACGCTCTCGCCCTGCCCATTGGTATAAAGCGCTTGGTAACGGGTCGTGGAGACTCTGACTCCTACGGACGTGAGCCATAGCAGCCGCTGTAGCGAGCCCTGAGCCTTTCCCAAGAACACCTTTCGGCACATGCGGCGGTAGACGGCTTCCGTTTGTGCCGTCATCTCCGAGTTGGTGACCACGAGATCGATCTCCACACCCGAGGTGGCAATGCGCGTGCAAAACTCTAGAAGATGGCTCTCAATGCCCCCAGTGGGCATATGCTGCGTCGAGAAAACCAGGATGCGTTCTTTTTCGCTCATCTCAGAGAACCCGTTTGAAAAGCTTCACCCAGATAGGCCGCTGCCATTCCAGGAAAACGCCGAGGAGCGACGCCACCGCGATCACAGCCAACCCGGCCTGGAGAGCCTGCCACCCATCATTTGGCTCAAACGGTACCAACGCACGAAATAGGACCAGCAACGGATGGTGCAGAACGTAAATAGCGAAAGTCAGATCGGCGACATTGCGGATTGTCTTCATTCCCCAGACCTCTCCTCCTCCGGCTGAAGTAGCCGCGGGCAGCGGCCAAAGGCATCCTGCAACCAACACGCCTATGATCCAGTCGGTGACAAATTGATTGGCAAAAAAGAAGGGCGCAAGACCTAGCGGCGCAGGCATCTGCGGCAGCCATCGCACAGCCGCACCTATTAACAGGAGGCCACCCGCGATAAGCGTCCGAGCCATTACAGGGCTACAGGCGGGCGATCTTCCGTAAAAGGCTGCGCCACCCATCAACCAGATCGGCATCATGAGCAGAATCTTTGGCCCCGCCATAACGCAGGCGATCAAGGGCAGAAAGAAGGACTTCCAACCTTTCCCGCGAAACCACCACAACCCAAAGATCGCGTAATACCAAAACTCGAAGCTTAGGGACCACAGAGGACGGTTGATGGGAGGAGCCGCCGAGAAAAACCAGATTTCGTTGAGAAAGAGGCCGGAGAGAACGTAGCGGGGCAGCGCGGCTCCGCGTGAGTAAAGATCGCTCAGCGCAGGATCAAAATTTCGGACAATCCACCCGATGACGGCTGTCAAAAGAAGGGCTGGAAGGACCACGGACGAAAGCCTGCTGAGCCGCGCTTGGGCATAGCTCCTCAGCCCCCGTTGATGGCGATGAGTCGTATAGGCGATGACGTAGCCCGAGAGGACAAAAAACACCACGACAGCAGAGTGCCCAGCACCCTCCAAAACGTGGGGAACCTTCTCAAACCATTGGGCGGTCGTGTGAAAAATGACCACCACCAGAGCCGCGACGATGCGCAGCAGATCAAGCGAGATGCTGGTCCCAGCGCTGATAACTCGAGCATCTGAAGGCGTGACCATGAACCTCAGGAAATTGGTAGCTGTGGCGTCCGCGGTCGAGAGGAAAATGCCCGCTCGGTCTCGCGCTTAGACAACGGAAGCTAAGTTTTCCACAAACAGCCGGGCAACATCTGCAAGCCCGGTGGAGGCTGAAGGTTTTTCCAGCCTACTCATCAGACGATCGAAGTTTCCTACCCGGTAAGGGAATACGTCTAACGCCACCTCAGGAAGGGACATGCCCCGCGGGCTCCATTCGGAGGAAACACAGATGACCGGCAAACCGTGCTCCCTCATGGCTGCAACAGACCCGCTTTTCTCAACAAGAGCAAAGGCAGTAGTCGCAATTCCTACGGAAGCTTCCATCATGGCCTTGGATACTTCCTCGGGCGTCTGTTCTCCGGAAACTATCAATTTCAAACCAGCTCCCCTCCACTTGTCGGTCCAAAGCGCCTGCTCTGGCCCACTTCGCCCAACCAGATGCAGAGTGACCTCGACGCAATGAGCCTGTGCGTAGCGGGCTGCTTCTGTAGCAAAATCCGCGATGGGCGCACCCGGGTAAATGGTCCCGAA
>DASVRZ010000121.1:0-27394 GCA_036388355.1 Chthoniobacterales bacterium
GCAGGTCTCGCGCTCGGCTACGGGATTTTCGTCCGCAGCGATCGCGAGAGCGACCGCTTCCTTGTCGCTCACGAGTTGGTTCACACGGCACAGTATGAGCGTTGCGGCAGCTGCACCGCATTCCTTCGCCAGTATTTACACGAGTGCCTGATCGTCGGCTATCCCGCCGCACCCATGGAGCAGGAGGCTATCCTTACAACCCTGCGTCTTCGACATGCATAGCATTGAATTTGCAGCATGTTAGAAAGCGTCGCCGACAGCGAATGTCGAACGGCGCTCAGCGGGAAGACACCAGCTTGAGCCCAACGATGCCGGTGATGATGAGCAGCAGGCAAACGATTCGACCGATCTCGCGCGGTTCGTTGAAGAAGATCATGCCGAGGAGGACGGTTCCGACCGCTCCGATGCCGGTCCAGACGGCGTAGCCGGTGCCGAGTGGAATGGTTTTCAGCGCTTGGGAAAGTAGAACGAAACTAATGGCCATGGCCGCCACCGTTCCGAGGCTGGGCCAAAGGCGCGTGAAGCCTTGAGTGGATTTTAGCCCGACGGCCCACACCACTTCGAAAAAGCCAGCGATGAGGAGAATGATCCAGGCCTTCAATGGGCGTTTGCGATTTCGGCGATTGCTTCCGGATTTTTAAGAAGGCCCATCCGGCGCGCGAAGGTGTCGGCCATCGAGAGAGCGCGGCCTTTCGCTTCCTCGGCTTTTGGACCGGCGAAGTGTTCATCGACAGTGCCCAGAAAAAGCGTCAGCCACCGCTCGAAGTGGCGTTGCTCCAGAGGGAGCGAGGCGTGCATGGGGAACGGAGCGCCTTTATAGGTGGCTGCTCCGAGCAGAAGGGTTTCCCAGAAGCTGTAGAGCGCGGGCAGGTGCGACGACCAGTCCACGCGAGCGATGTCGTTGAAGATGGGAGACAGCAGCAGGTCCTCGTTGACCTTCCCGTAGAAAGTATCCACCAAGAGCTTGATGTCGGCGGCGGATTGGATGTCGAACAATGCGGTCATAGAACGACTTTAGCCCGCGAAGCGTGACACAGCAAAGACTGCGCAGATGTAAGGCCTTGTATCAAAACGGCGAACGGCGCTGCTCTGGCATCGCGCCGATCGCCAAAGAAGTCCTTGTTTGGACGCATCGGATCGCCCGCAGAGATACAGAATGCCTGACAAACAAAAAGCCCGTCCTTCTCGGGACGGGCTCTTCGTTGCGTGTGGAACGCGGCGACGGTGGCCGGTATTGGGCTTCCCGCTTATTTCCCCAACGCAGCGCGGATTTCTGGGATTCTTCCTGCGGAACCGAGCTTTTCGCCGCGGCTGACGATGAATTTGCGGTATTCCTCGATGAAGATTTTGCCCGGAGGGCGGAAATCGAATTCGGCTGGTTTGTCGCGAAAGAATTCGCGGTGCACGCGCGTCCAGACGAGACGACCGTCGGTGTCGATGTTCACCTTGGTCACGCCGAGTTTGGCAGCAGGTAAATATTCGTTTTCGTCCACGCCGACCGCAGAAGGATCGAGCTGACCACCCGCGGCGTTAATGCGCCGAACTTCGTCTGCTGGCACGCAAGAGCTGCCGTGCATGACGATCGGAGTCGGAGGCAAACCAGCGGCTGCCACTTTGTCGCGGATTGCTTCGATAACGTTGAAATGGAGCGATTGCTGGCCCTTGAACTTATAAGCGCCGTGGCTGGTGCCGATGGCGGCGGCGAGGGAGTCGCAACCGGAACGCTGAATGAATTCCACCACTTCGTCGGGATTCGTCAGGCAGGCGTGGCCTTCATCGACCACGATGTCTTCCTCGACGCCGCCCAATTTTCCGAGTTCAGCCTCGACGCTCAAACCCTTGGCATGAGCGCGATCCACAACGCGCTTGGTGATCGCGATATTTTCTTCAAAATCTTCATGCGAGGCGTCGATCATCACCGAGCTGTAGAAGCCGGAGTCGATGCAATCGTAACAGGTCGCTTCGTCGCCGTGATCCAGATGCACCGCGAAAATGGCCTCAGGAAAAATGTCTTCCGCTGCGCGAATGATCCCTTCGATCATGCGCTTGTCGGTGTAGTTGCGAGCGCCTTTGGAGAGCTGGATGATGAAAGGAGATTGCGATTCGACGCAGCCTTTGAAGAGGCCCATGGTCTGCTCGGCGTTGTTGATGTTATACGCGCCGATGGCGTATTTGCCGTAGGCAAGTTTGAAGAGTTCCGCGGTTGTTACGATCATGTCCGGGCACTATCTTCACCCTGCGATGGGGAGGCAAGCGCAATTCGCTTTTTGGCGGTGGAGTGCTTTATTCCCCGTCCTCACTAAAAACCACATGGAAAACGTTATCATCGTCGGGACCGGTTGCGCTGGTCTTACTGCCGCCATTTACACGGCGCGCTCCAACCTTTCGCCGCTCGTCCTGGAAGGCAAGGAACCTGGCGGTCAGCTCACCACCACGACGCTGGTGGAGAATTTTCCGGGTTTCCCGGAGGGAATCGACGGCCCGCAGCTCATCATGAACATGAAGGCGCAGGCGGGGAAATTCGGCGCCCGTTTTGAGTATTCGCTGGTCTCGGATTTCGAGCCTGGCGACGGCCACAGCAAACCTCACCGCGTGAAAGTGGACGACGAATGGATGGAAACGAAGACGTTGATCATCGCCAGCGGCGCTTCGGCGAAATGGCTCGGCCTGCCCAACGAGAGCAAGCTGGTCGGCCACGGGCTGACTTCGTGCGCGACCTGCGACGGAGCGTTTTATCGCAACGTGCCGGTTGTCGTGGTCGGCGGCGGTGATTCGGCCGCGGAAGAAGCCACTTTCCTTACGCGTTTTGCTTCGAGAGTCTATCTGGTGCACCGGCGGGATTCGTTGCGCGCTTCTAAGATTATGGCCGACCGCGTGCTCGCCAACGAGAAGGTTCAGCCCGTGTGGAACAGTGTCCCGGTGGAATATCTCACCGACGACAAAGGCGAAATGCGCGCGCTGAAAATCCGCAACCTCCTTACCAACGAGGAAACAGAGCTGGAAGTCGGCTGCGTTTTCGTCGCTATCGGTCACACGCCAAACACGAAGCCATTCCTCGGCAAAGTGCCTACCGACGAGTCCGGTTATCTTCTGCAAACCAAGGGAACCGCCACGTCCGTCCCGGGTGTGTTCGCCGCAGGCGACGTTGCGGACACCATGTATCGCCAGGCCATCACCGCTGCGGGCCAAGGCTGCGCCGCAGCCATCGACGTCGAAAAGTTTCTCGCAGAGCACGAGTAGAGTTCCCAGTATCTGCGGAGCTCCCCGCATGATCACTCCCGTTTCTGAGTCCTCCTGGCCGTCTGTGGCCGACTGCCAGATCTTTCCGCTGCCGAAGATTCAGGATCCCCGGGGTAATCTGACGTTTATGCAACGGGGCGAGCCACTTCCGTTCGACATCCAGCGAGTCTTTTACCTCTACGATGTGCCGGCAGGCGAATTGAGAGCTGGCCATGCCCTAAAGTCCTGCCACCAGATGCTCGTGGCGATTGCAGGCAGCTTCGATGTCGTGCTGCGTGATGGCACGAACGAACGCCGGGTGCGCCTCGACGCAGCAGCCGAGGGCCTGCACATCCCTCCGATGATCTGGCGGGAAGTGGAGGGTTTCTCCGAGGCCGCGATCTGTCTGGTGCTGGCATCGGAGCTCTATTCAGAAGACGCCTATGTTCGTGAGGAAACGGGTTACCTGCAACTTCGCGAGAAGGAGAAAGACCAGCAGCCGCCTGTGGTGCGCTCGCTCGATTTCGATGCCGCTTACAGGGAATGTCAGCCGGAGCTGGACGCGGCCTATCATCGTTTTATGAGGTCGGGCCATTTGGTTCTGGGAGACGAGGTGCGGCGATTTGAGGAGGAGTATGCTACTTATTGTGACGCCACGCATTGTGTAGGCGTCGGGCATGGGCTGGATGCCCTCCTGCTCGCACTTCGCGCGCTGGAGGTGGGTCCCGGCGACGAGGTGATTGTGCCAGCAAATACCTACATCGCGACCTGGCTGGCAGTGTCGCAACTCGGCGCTTTACCTGTCGCGGTGGAACCGGATGTGGCGACATTGAACCTAGACGCCACCCGGATTAAAGCGGCGATCACTAGCAGGACGAAGGCGGTCCTAGCGGTAAATCTTTACGGCTTACCGTGTGATTATGATGAAATCGCGGCGATTTGTGCCCGCCACAACCTGGGCTTCGTCGTCGATAATGCCCAAGGACACGGCGCACGCTATCACGGTAGGCGGGTCGGCGGCGTCGCGGATCTGGAGTGTCACAGTTTCTACCCCACAAAGAACCTTGGGGCGTTTGGCGAAGCCGGTGCAGTGACCACCCAGAATGCTGACTTAGCGGACCGGATTCGGGTGTTGCGAAATTACGGGTCGCGGCGGCGTTACGAGAACGAGGTGCGCGGCTACAATTCCCGCCTCGACGAATTGCAAGCCGCGTTCCTCCGGGTGAAGCTGCGCAAACTGGACGAATGGAACAGGCGGCGGCAGACGATTGCGGCGTTCTATCTGGAGTCGCTCCAATCCGTCCCCGAGCTACAGCTCCCGGCAACGCCCCACAAGCTGGAGCCCGTCTGGCACCAATTCATCATTCGCCATCCAGAGCGCGATGCCATGCAAAAACATCTCTCCAGCCAAGGCGTGGAGACGCTGGTCCACTACCCGACCCCTCCCCATCGAAGCGCCGCCTATCAGGATCCGGGATATGGCTCGTTTCCACTCACGGAACAGCTGGCGAACGAGGTGCTCAGCCTCCCTATTGGGCCGCAACTCACCCCTGCCGCAACGGGCCGCGTGGTCGAGGCGATCCTCTCCTTCCAGGCGGACCTCGCCGTTAAACAGCACGCCGCATTTAATTCATAAATTTGAGGGACGACCTGATCATCAATTTCACTCCAACGGGCATGGTTCCTCAAAAAGGGATGAACCCCGCGGTGCCGATTTCCCCGGAGGAGATCGTTGACTCCGTCAGCGAAGCGGTTGAGCTCGGCATCACGCTGGCTCATCTCCATGCGCGTGAGCCCGACGGCACGCCATCCAGCAGCCGCGATATCTATGAGAAGATTCTCTCTGGCGTTCGCTCAAGGCATCCAGAACTTGTGGTCTGCGTGTCCTTGAGCGGACGGAAAAGCGGGGATTTTGCCACTCGCACCCAGCCGATTGATTTCTCAGGCGAGCTCAAGCCGGATCTCGGCTCGCTGACCTTGAGTTCCCTAAATTTCCCCGGCCAGGCGAGTGTGAATGCCCCGGAAATGATCCGCGCTTTGGCTCTCAAGATGCAGGCGCAGAGGGTGGTGCCGGAACTGGAAATCTTCGACTTGGGAATGATCAATTATTTCCGTTACCTCATGGAGCGGCAGCTTTTACAGGGTCCTTTTTACGCCAACATTCTCCTCGGCAATATCGCTGGAGCACAGGCCGATCTCCTGCAGGCGGGGCTGCTCATTCGCGATCTCCCGGCGGGAACGCTCTGGAGCCTGGGCGGCATCGGGGCTGCGCAATTAGAGGCAAATACGATGGCTATTCTGGCCGGTGGCGGCGTGCGCGTCGGGCTGGAGGATAATCTCTACTGGGATGCATCTCGCAGCCGCACAACCACAAATCGCGAGCTACTCACCAGGGTCCATCAGCTGGCCGCTATCTTCGGCCGCCGCGCCATGTCACCGGCAGAACTACGGCTGAGATTGCAACTGGAGCCAGGGTTCGGCCGCTATGGGCGAAAAGTGGAGGCCGAAGCGTGAAACGCTACGTCTTCATCGGCTTCAACGGGCTGTTTGGCGATTACGCCGACATGGTCCACGCGAATGGGGGCATCCTGACGAAAGTTGTTGTCAACCTTCCTCTGGAGACGGTTACCGGCAGCAGAACCTTTGCGGATCAGCTGGCGAGCCATCGCCGCTGGCGCGAACGCATGGGCATCAGCGAGCCTCTCAACATCGAAGCTCTGGCCGAGTTCCAACCGAAAAGCGACGATCTTCACATTCTTGCCTGCCGCGGGCGATCTGTCGCCCCTTTGCGTAGCTACCTCCGGGTGAGCCTCGGCATTCGCCTGGAGCCGCTCGTCCACCCTACCGCCATCCTTTCCCCCACCCTCGTCCTTCCGGACGGGGCCATCATTCACAGCAAAGTGCATGTCGGTGCGGATGTCGTCCTCGGAGAGTTGGTCGCGATCAAAACGGGATGTTACATCGGGCATGATTCGATCTTGGGCGAAGGCGCCGATTTGAGCCCTTCCGTTTCGCTGGCTTCCGGAGTGAAAATCGAGGCCTACGCGCAGCTCGGGATCAACTCGACGGTCATCAATGGGCTGACCGTTGGTACCGGAGCCATCGTCGCTGCCGGGGCTGTGGTGACTCGCGATGTTGCGCCTTGGACGATGGTAGCAGGCGTCCCGGCAGTGCTGAAAAAGCAGCTGGAGCCGCGCCCAGTTCCGACGATCATTCCGGGTCTTTCATGATCACCGTCCGGAGTTACAACCCGGGAGACAGGGTACGCTGGGATCAATTTGTGAGAACGGCCCGTAACGCGCATTTCATGTTCGAGCGGGGCTATATGGAATATCACGGCGGCCGCTTTTCCGATGCGTCCGTTCTCTTCGAGAGAAGTGGACGGCTCATAGCGATTCTTCCAGCTCATCGGCTTGAGGATCCTGTCACGCGTCAAAGGGTCTTCGCCTCCCACGAGGGATTGAGCTTTGGCGGTTTCATTGTGAGCCCCTCTATGCACCAGGCATTGATGGAAGCCATCTTCGATGCCTTCCTTTCTTATCTTCGTTCGAAGGGCTTTCACAAATTGCGCTACCGGCGGATCCCTTCCGTTTACGATGCTACCATGGGGGAAGAGGATCTCTGGCAGCTGCACCAGAGCGGCGCGGCAATCGTTGATTGCAAGGTTGGAGCTTGCCTCCGGGTGGGCCAGAAGTCTGAAGCGTCGGAGTCTTTTCGCCGAACTCTAAGGCGGGCTCGACGAGCAGGCGTTACCACCGGACAGTGGGACGATGTGAGCGCTTTTTACACGCTGCTAACACGGTGGCTGCAAAAACGTTACCAAAGCGGTCCGGTGCACACGATCGAGGAACTAAGACTTCTCTGGGAGCGCTTTCCTAAAAACATGTTCATTCATGCAGCTTGGAAAGATGGCGACGTTGTCGCTGCAAACCTGTTCTTCGTGGCGAAACATTGTCTCCGCTTACAATACTCTGCCAATACGGCGGAAGGCCTGCGTCTGGGAGGCGACCACTCACTGATCGATGCCTTGGTTTCTGGTTTGCCTGAAGGAAAATGGTTTGATTTCGGGACGTCGATGACACCCACAGGTGATCTAAAAAACTCGCTGCACGCATTCAAAGAATCCTGCGGAGCCCGGATGATGCTTGTGAAAACCTACGAGCTGCCGCTTGCCCTGTGATGGAGCCCCTAAAAACGGAAGCGGAGATTCTTGAGCAGACTACGGAGCGTCTCGATCAGCAGGATTTGGAGGGTGCTTTGCGCATCCTCTTGCAAGCAATGACCGATTACCAGCTTCCCACCTGCGAAGTGCGCGGCTTCACCGCAGCGATGCCAGCTTTGGACGTTGTGTGTCAGGAAATCGGGCGGCGCCTACTGAGCCCTGCATCATCCACTGTGCGCAAAAACACCGCTCGCCGCGACGTTTACCTGGCCACCGAGATTTATGCGGTCGGCGGACACACTGCACTCATTGGTGATTACGTTGGGAACTCTCCGGGACGTGAAGCCATTCTGCTGCTCAGCAATGCGGTAGGCAGCCCTCTTGCGGGTGCCAGTGCCGCCGGCCGCACTGGCATCCCTTCGGAACGCATCGAGATATGCCCGCACGAGAGCCTGCTGGAGCAAACCCGGTGGATGATCCAGCGGCTCCACGAGTTGCAGCCAGAGCGTGTGTTTCTCCTCAACCATCCACAGGATCCTGTGCCTGTTGCAGCCCTGCAGCCGGGGCTGGCCCGCTTCACCTATTTTGTCCATCACGCGGATCATTCCCCCGCTTTGGGAGTTACTCTCACCTGCACTGCGCATCTGGATCTCACCCCTCGTGCATACCATTGCTGCAAAAGGTTGTGGGGCGTCAGAAACACCGCTTATGTCCCATTGCAATGCCGCGAACCAGCCACCCGTGCCCGCGAGAGGGATACCGTGCGGACCACCGCCTGCTCAGGATCTTACAACAAGTTTACTTGGGAAGGTCCCCTATCGTATCCCGCAGTTATTAGGAAAATGCTTGCTCAAACGGGCGTATGCCATATTCACATTGGGCCTGTCGCGGAGGAGTTGTTAAACCCCTGGCGTCGAAGGCTTGTAGCTGCCGGAATCGACCCGGACCGCCTTAAAGTTGTGCCGCGCGTAACCTCCGTGTGGAAAGCGATGCACGATTTCGAAGTCGATCTTTATCTCCAATCTTTCCCGGTGCCGGGGGCTCGTGCCGCAGTGGAAGTTATGGGGTCGGGAACTCCGCTGCTGCTGCATGCTCCAGCGGACGATGCTCTACGGGCGGCAACGCGTTTGATCTACCCGGAGACCGAAACCTGGAGCACCGCCCAGGATCTCATTCGGCGTGTGAAGTCGGCTGATGCCCGCTGGCTGGCAGCGCAGCGAGGCTTTGCGCGTCGATATTTTGCATGGAACCACGCGGGAGCTTTGCTCGCGGCCGTTTTTCAGAAGGACCCCATCCGGGGCATCAAACCATCTGGCTTTCATTCTCAAGTCAGAGCGCTTTTTCGGCGAGAGATCCGGGCTTATCAGCGAAAGTATCTCCGCCCCACGCGTTGGGAACGGGCGAGGGATTACTGGTCGCGTCTTTGGGGGAATTGACGCGATGCGCCGTGAACCTCAAGGTGGGCGCTTGAAGATTTGCGACCTCACTCAGTTTTACTCGCCCGTCAGCGGCGGGGTGAAGCGATACGTGCAGGAGAAGGTAAACTTCCTCAGGGAGCATCGGCCGGACTGTGAACATGTTCTCATAATCCCTGGAGAGAGAACGGAGCGGATCGTCGAGCCGCAGCGGCGCATTTACACGATCAAGTCACCTCTGATCTCGAAGACTTCGCGTTATCGGATGCTTCTGAACCTTGGCGCCATCGAGGACGTTATTGAGCAGGAACGTCCCAGTATTATCGAGTCGGGGGATCCCTATCAGGTCGCTTGGAAAGCGCTTGCCACGGGTGAGGCTCTGCGGATTCCGGTTGTGGCGTTTTACCATTCGCATTTTCCCGAGGCGTATCTGCGGAGTGTGCAAAAGTATCTCGGCGAGACAGCGGGCGACGCGCTGATGGAAGCGGCGGAACGTTACGTGCGGCATCTATACAATCAGTTTGCCCATACGCTGGTTCCTTCGGCAGGGCTTCAGCAGCTGCTGGTTGATTGGGGTGTGACGAACACCGCGCTGGCTGAATTGGGCGTGAATACCGCCGTCTTTCGTCCCGGTGAGCGGCAGTCCTACTTCCGGGAAAAGCATGCCATTCCCGCCTCCGCAAAACTTCTCCTCTACGTGGGACGGCTCGCTCCGGAGAAAAATGTGAGATGTCTTTTCCAAGCGTTTGAACTCCTCACAGAGAAGAGCTCCGGGACATATCATTTGCTGGTCGTCGGCGACGGAACCACCCGCGACAGCCTACAGCGACTCTCCGAGTCCACGCAGGCAGTCACTTGGCTGCCATATTGCGATGATTCCGCGGATTTGACGAAGCTCTATCGGGAGGCGGATCTTTTTGTCCACCCCGGCGTGCTGGAGACGTTCGGACTCGTCACCATCGAAAGCCAGGCCTGTGGCACTCCCGTAGTAGGTATTCGCGGGAGCTACATGGACCGGATTGTCTATTCAAATCAACGCCACTGGGCCGCCGAGAACACGCCCGGAAGCTTGGCCGCTGCGATCGAGAACACCTGCCGGGAAGATCTGCTGCTGATCGGCGCGGCTGCGTCGGAAAAGGTGCGTGCCCGTTACGATTGGGAGATCGTCTTCCGAAAGCTACTGGCGATTTACCAATCCTGCATTGCGTGACATTCGATCTACGGCATAATCACGCCCGCTTCGATGTCCGACTCTCGCAATTTCTTAATTCGCCCCTACGAACCGAGTGACCGGGCGCAAGTTCGTCACCTTTGCTGCGAGACCGGCTTTTTGGGAAATCCCATCGATGCGGTGTTTGAAGATCGCGAATTGTTTGCAGATTATCTGACTCAATATTACTTGGATCATGAGCCGGAGTCCTCTTTTGTCATCCTGGTGAACGGCGAGCTGAAGGGCTACTTGCTAGGATCACGCCGCCCGCACAAACATCAGTTCTTCGGATTTTTTCAGAACATCAGTCTGGTCAGCCGCGGGTTAGTGCGTTATCCCGGCTATAACGCGGCTTCCAAGAAATTCGTGCATTGGATCCTCTGCAACGGCTGGCGCGAAGTTCCTGCGGCGCCGAGGAATGTGCCGCACTTTCACATCAACTTACTCGCGGAAGCGCGGAACGTCCCGACCACGCGAGCCATCATGGACGCCTACCTGGCCTACCTCTATAAGTGCGGGGAAAAGCAAGTATGCGGGCAAATGGTGACCTTCCACAATCGCCGCGGCACGAAAATGTTCGAGCGCTATGGTTTTAAAGTTATCAATCGCGCCGAAATCACGAAATATCGTGATCTGCACCCAGAGCCAGTGTATCTGAGCACCGTGCTGAAAGATCTAACTGAGAATAGCCAGCTCTACTCAGCACGAGCGGACTAGCTATTCGGCAATAGTTTCGATCTAGCGGCGGCTAATTGGAATTTTTCCAACGAGCGCTTTATACTGCACCGTCACCACGCCGTCTTCGATGTTCGTAATAAGAAGTTTCACGGAACCGGTAGCCGTCGCTAGAGTTAGAAATTGCCCCCTCGTGTAGTCCTTACCGTTGATTACGGCAATGCTCGGCGTGTCGAGGATAATTGAGGTCACCTTGTACTGCTCCACCGGGATGCGAAGTAGTTGCTCTTCGACCGGGACTGAGTTCTTCGGTTTCGGCGTATACCCAATCGGCCAGAATGGGTTGCGCCCTCCAGGAGGCACGCTAAAGGCGGACTGGGTATGAGCCCGATATTCTTCCCCCGGAGTAGCTTCTGGAGTCGCTGTTGGCGCAGGAGTTGCGACTTCCGCTGCCCGGCTCGGCGCCGAAACTTCCTGTGCCTGCACAGAACTAATGAGTAGGATGTTCGCGAGAGTAAGAGTGGGGATAAAGATGTTCATTTAAGCAAAGTTCTAAATTCGCAGACAATTCCTTGATCTTCCACGGACGTCGGAGCGGATCCAACTCGAACAGAAAGGATTGCCAATAAGGGCATTTCGTTCTCGAAGTCGGAAAGTGCTGAAATCACGTTGAAAAACGGAGATGGAGGGAAACTCGCATCCCAGTTGATGTATTTAAAGCGCTCCAGGCCTTCACCGGGCACTGCAGTTGTTGAGCGGAGTTGCAATCCCACCTTGGGGATGCCGCGCTTTGCGAAGAATTGATTCACCAAGGGGGGGAACCAAGCAATGGCCGCCTCTTTCGGGATCAGGCTCTCGATCTTTTCCATAGTTGCTACCGAGGCTGTGGCACGCTCTACTGCGTTCTTGCCTAATTTAATCTGCTTGAGCGCCTCTTCGATTTTCACCTGTGTTTCGGCGATGGCTTTGGTGTCCCCTTCTTTCTTTTTGGTAACTGGGCCTAAAAGGTAAGTGAAGTAGCCGTAAATGAGGGCAACAAACAGGATGGCACTCAGGAATATCTTCTGGATCTGATCTTTGTTAAACTTCGGCATAACTATTTAGCTTTTAAGGTAATCTGGAAGGCGATTGAGAAGTTCGCGGTCGCAAAGTTCTTTCCGGCGAGGACCAGTGGTGTGTCGCTGTTTTCGAGAGAGGCAAACTGGGACGTTGCAGTTCCGTAGGTTTTTGCTAGGCGTTCCTCCATACTCTGGCGGAACCTCTCAGCGACCGCCCGAGGCTCGCGTCCAGCCGAGACCCCGACGATAGTGATGGAGAGAGCCTCCGGCGTCCGAATAGCGCCCTCGAAAGACGTCAGTTGAACCTCCGGACCGGTTCCCCCAACGATTTCTTTGAATAGCTGTCCCCAGTAGAAACGCTCGTCGATGATCTTCTCAATCGCTGTCGTCGCAGCTATCGCTTGAACGGCTTTCGTCTCGTCGATCTTAGCTTGGGCGGCAGTCGGAGTGATCTCCGCGAGCTTGGCTTCAACTGTTGCTCTCTCACTCGCGATGTCACTGCCCTTCTTGGCTTCGAGGAGGTAATAGCCGTAAAGAAAAACAGAGACAACCAGCATCGCGAGTATGCCTAGCTTTAGAGGGTCGCGCTTGCGCTCGACGACCTTGGATTGCTCTTCGTGAAGGAGATTGATGTGCAGGGCCATGATAATTTACTCCGGGAACATGGCTTCGAGCGCAGCTCCGTAAGCGATGGTTAGATTGCCCATTTCGGCGTCGAATGCTTCGATCCTGCTTTTGCTAATGCCTGTTTCGGCATCCTCAAATGGATCCCATAGCTCGAACGGGATATTTGTTTCGTCGCTGAGCAGTTGAAGCACTTGCTCAGATTTGGCGAGTCCGCCGGAGATGTAAATTTTGTTAACCACCTCTTCGCGCTGGCCTTCAACGAAGCCAATGGAGCTGCGTAACTCGCGGGCGATGGCGACCAGTTCCTGGTGAGCGATTTCGATCATGCCAGCATCGCCCTGGTTGAAGAGCAACATCGCCGACTCAGCCTCGATGCCGCCGCCACTAGTGAGCGCCTCGACGAGAATCTTTCCACCAAACTCGACGCTCCGGACTAACAACAATTCCTTCCGGCTACCGACCATCACGGTCGATTGGCTGTGGCCAATGTCCACGATCATGAACGTCTCGTTTTGGTAGATATCCGGCTTGCAGAACTCGAACGCGTTCAGCAAAGCAATGGGCGCGAGTTGCAGAAGGCTGACGTTCAAGCGCATCTTGCGAAAGGCCTCATCCAACATCGCCACGCGGCTCCGGGGGATGCCGGCGACGAGATATTTAAGCTGCGCTTTCGGATCCAAGGTTGAGAGATCCACTTTTGCAATCAGGTCGCAATCGACAACCATTTCGCTGATGTCCTGATTTAGCAGGGCTAGCCCATTAATCGCTAGTCCGCGGCGCAAGAGATCGGGAGGCGTCGGATATTGTTCAATGATTTTTAGAAACGCGTCCGGGGAGGAGGTCGCCACGCCAATCGCTTTGGTCGCGCCGCCCAGTTCCGACAAGACTAGCTTGAGATGGTGAACCAGTTCATCGCTGTTTTCCAGTTTTCCTCCGAAGGAACGAACCGCAAACTTGGAAACAATGGCCTTATCCGCGCCACGACGGCTCAGCGCTAGTCCCTTAATGGAATGGGTGCCGATGTCGATGCCGATGCTGTTAGGAAATGTTTTGGACATGATGGGGTTGAAGACTAAAGAAACATGTTTCGCTGCTCGCTAAGCCAGAGATGAAGATTGAGTTCCTGACCGCATTTGGTCAGCAATTCAATCGGATTTTCCTGGCCGCAGCTAGTGGCAATACTAACTAGAAAAATGCGCAGGATTTCGCCGGGCAGCCGCTCCCTTTCGAAGCGTGTGAGCGGCACGTGGGTGGTCTCGTCGTAGAGATCAACCCAGAGACGCAGGTTTTGCCAGGCTTGTTTGGGTATGAAGTCCACGTCGTTCCCATGCACGCGTGTGAGATGTGCGATTACACTTTGCATGGCGTAGGCAATATCGAAGAGCCGCTCCCGCTCCTGCATGAAGTCGTAATCGACGACGGCCGCGATCTGATCCGCTTTGTAGAGAAGATTCCAAAAATGATAATCGCCATGAACCGTCAGCCAGGGAAGGCTGCCGACCATACGCTCGTAGTTGTCCGCCATTGGTCCCAGCACTTCGCGCGCACGTTGCAAAACTTGCTGCGCCTCGGCGGTCGCGGGATCACGCTCTGTATATTGAGCGACGACGTAAACGCCCTCGTCGATCAAAGCCATGCACTGCGCGGGTCCGATATCGTTGCGCATTTCGGGAGGCACCGGTGTGCGGCGGCGAGAAGCGTTATCTAGACAACGATGAAGGTCGCCCAGCATGCTGGCGGCAGAGTTCATGCGCTGCCAGTCGCGGTGACTCCCCGCATCGTGCGGAACAAACCGGTGGATCTCAACGAGCCGTTCACCCCAAAGTGTCCAAGTCTTTCCATTCCGCTTCCGCATCACTTCCGGAACGGGGAAACCCTGCTCGATCATGTCGTTGATCATTCCGTGCAAATATTCCACGCGCTCGATGTATTCCTCACCGTGACGGGCCCGGAGCAAGAATGTCCCCTGCCCCGTCCGAAACGGATCCGTGGTGTTGCACTGGGTCTGCGTGGGCACGTCCATCTGGATCATGCGGCCCAAGTCGAAGTCATCGACCAATTTTTGCAACTGGGACCAGCTCAACTGCACCGACGTGCGGGAGTGACTGTGAAAGTCGCGGTCCAGACGAATCGTATTCAGCGTGCCCTCAATCTGCGGGATGAGACTGGAAGATTGCGCGCGACGACGCATTTTCTTCCCCTGCCCTTCCAACGGTGTGTGTGAGGTTTCAGTCATTGAAAATCAGATCTCCCTCTGCTGGATGACACCGCAGGCGACGCCTCCGCATTCGCGGAAATGGGAGCAGGCGGCGGCTAAAATCATCGTTTGGGAAAGTAGTTTTGCTTTATTGGAGGCGAATTGTAGGATTTGCCAGCCATGAATAGTGAAAGCACACGGGATGCCAGCAAATCGCAAATCTTCGCCTACGTGGCGCCATTCGCCGTTTTTATGCTCCTGCTCGCGATTGCGCCGCTGATGGCGAAATTGGTTCCCGCCAATGCCGAGATCTGGCTCAGGCGCCCCGAGTTTCTCATCTACCCACTGCAAACCCTCATTTGTGGAGGATTGCTCCTTTATGTGTGGAAGCGGATCGAGTTTCGCGGGATTGCATATCTATCGGTCGTTTTTGCGGTCGGCTTTTTCGTATTTGCGATTTGGACCTCACCCCAATACTTCGGCTGGGCACCGGCGCGCCGGGACGGTTTTAACCCAGACGTTTTCGCACCCGATTCAGCCGCTTATTGGGCAACGGTCTTTTTCCGCTTCCTGCGGCTGGTCATCGTGGTCCCGCTCGTGGAGGAGCTTTTTTGGAGAGGCTTTCTAATGCGATATCTAATCAGTGAGAATTTTACCAAAGTGCCGTTTGGAACTTTCCGCTGGGCCGCTTTCTCGATTACCGCGGCTGGCTTCATGCTAGAGCATAGCAGCACGGATTACGCCGCCGCCCTCATCTGCGGGATCATTTACAATGCCGTTGCCTGCTGGACAAAAAGCCTGGGCTCCTGTGTGTTTGTCCATGCCGTGACCAATCTTTTCCTCGGTCTTTATATCATGTTCACAAAGCAATGGGGCTTCTGGTAGGGTTGGACCCATGGAACCCTCATTTCTTCGGAGCGTCGTATTGACGCTCCTCCTCGCTGCCGCAGTCGCAGGTGCTATTCAGGCGGCGCGGCACATGGGCACTAGCGTGCAGGAATCGATGGACGCCGGAACCATCAAGGAGCGGAATGCGAGGCCGACTCCCCGCCGTTTTTAGAGACCGTCTTCAATGAGGATCGGACTCGCTCAACTCAACGTTACCGTCGGCGACTTTGCGGGCAATACGGCGCTCATCCTCGAAGCCTATCGCAGCTTGGTGGCCGACGAAGCGGAGCTGGTCATCACTCCCGAGCTGGTGATCCCTGGCTATCCGCCGCAGGATCTTATTTTTAGATCGCAATTTGTCCCGCTTAATTTGGAAGCGCTGCATCAGCTTGCCAAAAGTATCGGAGAAATTCCCCTGCTCGTCGGGTATCTCGATTTTAACGAGGATCTTTCTGGGAGAAGTTTTCGCAACGCCGCGGCTCTCCTGCGCAAAGGGAAAATCGTTGAGCGCTTCTACAAGACGTTGCTGCCTACCTACGATGTCTTCGACGAGAGCCGCTACTTCGAGCCCTCAACGGCACTCAATATCTTCACACTCGGAAACACCAAAGTCGGGGTCACCATCTGCGAGGACATCTGGACCGAGGAATACCTCAGCCGGAATCTCTACAGTCAAGATCCTGTTGAGAAACTTATTGCCGCAGGGGCTGATATCATCGTCAACCTCAGTTCGTCCCCGTTCAACATTGGCAAGCCAGCCATTCGCCTGCAAATGGTGCGCGCCTTGGCGGCACAACACGGCATCCCGTTCTACTATTGCAACGCGGTCGGCGGAAACGACCAGCTCATCTTCGATGGCAACTCGCTGGCTATTAACAGCCGGGGCGAAATCCTAGCGCTGCTCGCCTCCTTTGAGGAGGACCGCGCTGTCGTATCCACGGGAGCTTCTATTCTACACCCCTTGATGCAGGAAGAGTCGGAGGAACTCTATCAGGCGCTCCGTCTCGGCGTTCGGGATTATTTCCGCAAGACAGGTTTTCACAAAGCCATCCTCGGGCTCAGCGGCGGAATCGACTCTGCCGTCGTGGCGGCCATCGCAGCAGATGCGCTCGGGCCGGAGAAAGTTACGGGCGTGGCTATGCCAAGTGAATTCTCCTCCCCAGGCAGCTTGGACGACGCTCACGCCCTGGCGAAGAACCTCGGGATCGAATACCTCACGCTGCCCATACAGGCTTCGCTTGAATCGGTGCAGGCGCAGCTGCGGGCCGTATTTGACAGCGAGCCCGACGGCGCCACTGAGGAAAATCTGCAATCCCGCCTCCGAGGCCTTACGCTCATGGCGCTATCGAACAAGCACGGTCACCTCGTCCTGAGCACCGGCAACAAAAGCGAACTCGCGGTGGGTTATTGCACCCTCTACGGCGACATGTGCGGCGGACTGGCAGTCATCAGCGACGTGCCCAAGATGAAGGTTTACAGCCTGGCGAGGTGGATCAACCGCGACCGTGAAATCATTCCTGCGACTACGCTGACGAAAGCACCAAGCGCCGAACTTCGCCTGAACCAGACGGACCAGGACACGCTCCCTTCTTACGAACTCCTCGATGAAATCCTGTCCCTCTATGTCGAGAGCAAATTGGGCGTCCGTGATATCGTTGCGCGAGGATTTGACGAAAAGATCGTCCGTTCCGTCCTTCGCAAGATCGACCTTAACGAATACAAACGCGCCCAGGCAGCACCCGGCCTGAAGGTCACCAGCACCGCCTTCGGAATGGGCCGCCGCATGCCCATCGCCCAGCGATTTACCGAGTAGTCTTCTCCCCCATGACCCTTCCCTCCTATCTCAAGTCCACCCAGCGCGCCGTCGATGCTGCTCTCAAGATCTATTTACCGCCCGCTTCCACCAAGCCGGTTACGATCCACAAGGCGATGCGCTACAGCCTCTTTGCAGGAGGAAAACGGCTTCGCCCGATCCTCTGCGTGGCGGCGGCCGAAGCTTGTGGCGGTCGGATCGAGAACGCGCTTCCGGCGGCTTGTGCTGTCGAAATGGTGCACACCTACTCGCTCATCCATGACGACCTGCCAGCGATGGACAACGATGATTTTCGACGTGGCAAACCGACGAACCACAAAGTCTTTGGGGAGGCGATTGCCATTCTGGCCGGTGACGCTCTGTTGACGCTCGCTTTTGAGGTGCTCGCCGCCGCAGCTCCCACCCAGCGCTACTCGATTGCCGAGCAAATTCGCGAACTGGCGCAAGCCGGGGGGAGTCGTGCGCTCATTGGCGGTCAGGTGGCTGATTTGGAAGCTGAAGGGAAGAAGATCACGATTTCGCAGCTTCGTTATATTCACCGCGCAAAAACCGCGGCGCTCCTCACCAGCAGCATCCGTCTGGGTGCGATCAGCGCCGACGCCACGAACGCTCAACTCACCGCCTTAACCACTTTCGCAGAAAACCTGGGTCTCGCGTTCCAAGTCATCGACGACATCCTCGATGTGACGCAGACGAGTGAGAAACTTGGCAAAAGCGCCGGTAAAGATGTGGCTGCCCAGAAAGCCACATTCCCCGCACTGCTAGGGCTGGAGAAATCCCGGGCTGAAGCCCATCGGCTGACTGACGAATCCCTTGCCGCTCTGGCTCCTCTCGGAAGCAAAGCGGATCAGCTTCGTTCTCTGGCGGACCATCTCCTGCAGCGCGATTATTGATTTTTTGAGCCGGCGAGCGAGTTTCTCGCCGCGTAGACTGCCTGTCTCAAGTGGGAGAAATCCCGCTCTGAAGCCCGCCGCTCACCGAGAATTCTTTAGCAGCTTGGGTCCTCTTTGCAGCAGCGGACCGTCTCCGTGCTCCTCGCAGATCTTTCTCCTCCAGCGCGATATTGATCGCGTGGAGGAGTGATCTGGATTAAGCAGCGTTCTTGTTACTGACGAACGTCTTGAACATGATCTGGAAGTCGAACAGAGGGTTCCAGTTTTCCAGGTAGTAGAGATCGCAGTTGATGCGCTCGCGCAGATCGGTATCGCCCCGCAACCCGAGCACTTGAGCCCAGCCGGTGATGCCTGGTTTGACGCTGTGGCGAGCGTTGTAGTGAGGAATCTCTTCCTTGAAGTTTTGGATGAGCTCCGGGCGCTCTGGACGTGGTCCGACGAGGCTCATCTCGCCTACGAGCACGTTCCAGAACTGCGGCACTTCATCGATGTTCCAGCGGCGCATGAAGGAACCGATCCTCAGGCGGCGGGGATCGTTCTTGGTGCTCCAGCCTGGCTTCTGGTTCACTTCTGCATCCAAGCGCATGCTGCGGATCTTAAGGATATCGAAGATGGCTCCGTTGCGGCCGAGGCGCTTCTGCCGATAAAAGATCGGACCTGGAGATTCGCGATAGACAAGGAATCCGAAGATCGCCACCAGCGGTGCGGAGATGATCAAGCCGACGATCGCCCCGACTATGTCGAGAGCGCGTTTGAAAAGCGCATTGCCGAATTTGTCCAAAGCGAGTTGCGTCACTCCCAAAACGGGGATGCCGCTCACCGTCTCAAGATGCAGGCCGGAAACCAGGATCTGGAAATACGACGGAATGATTTTAAATTGGACCATTTCCTTCTCGCAAAGGTTTGCGAGGCGAATGAGCTCTTCAGTCTGATAATCCGTGTCTGAGACAATGACCATGTCGACCATGTGGTCATGGATGAGACTGGAGAGTTCGTCCATGTCGCCAAGTTTCGGAACGTCCTCGGGAACGATGTCTTTCCGGCGATCGTCGGAGGAGGTGACACAGCCAACGAAGTGATAGGCGGAATGCGGGGCGTGGGCGAAAGAATCGACAATCTTCGCAGTCTGCTGATTCCAACCAACGAACATCACGCGCTGGCGGAGATTCGCCACGATGTTGGTCTTCAGAAGGAGGCGGTGGAACCAATAGTGCGTGAGGAAGAGGCTTCCGAAGATCAATCCGCCGGACATCATGCCATACATCCGGGAGATCGGAGGCTGCGCGTCGATGAGGAGCGTCGCGCTGAGGAACCCGATCGTCCAAAAGAAGGCGGCCTTCGCGAGGATGGTGGCCACGTGTTTGAAGCGCAGCAGCAAGTTGCGCTCGTAGAATTTCATGTGCGCCAGCAACGCGATCATGGTGAAAGTTCCAAACGCGAAATAGCTGCAGTAGCTGCGGAAATCCATTTGTCCCGGCACACCGAGATGTTGGATGGGCGAATGGAAGCGCAGGAAGAAGGCACCGATCATCGCGGCAAGCACCACGATGGAATCGACCGCCAGAGTCAGAGCAACCAGATGCTCCTGAATGCGTGGATCGATGCGGCGGGTTTTTCTCCGCTGCGTCGTGCCGACCATTGGCCGGGAGAGGATCACTGAGGCGTCGCTCAGCGTTTTGTCCAGTAAGGTGCCAGGATGGCGATAGGATAGGTCTTCCATAAGTTACGTTAGATTGTGATCTGCGGTGAGCTTCCGGGGAGAGTCCTGCGCGAATTCAACAAAATTTGTGCCAGCAGGCAATAGAAAAATGAAGAACCCGAAAAATAATTCCGGCGAGCTGCATTGTTCAGGGTTTTGCACGTGGGTTTCTGCATGGCGGCCCTATTAAGTAACTTCTATTTTTCCCTCTGCAACTCGGCTGTTTCTACGCTCTTTTAGTTTCAATTGAACCACGTGCAGTAGTTTCTTGCACCTGCGAGCACGGCAGCGGCAGTTGGGCGCTGTATTCTCATGCTTGCGATGAACATTTTCATTAATGAGAACAGCCCGCCTGCCGATCAGACTTCACCCGTCGAATGAGAAGGGTTTTCTCCTCACGACAAGCCTCAGCGCTCCTAGCAGGCAGCTGTTTCCCCGGGGCGCATCTTTGCTGATTCGTTCAACTTACCACCTTTTGGTGCTAAATAGAAAATTGTCGGTAGAAAAGGACCGCCGTAATGAGTATCCCGATCCCAGAGATGATCCCCCTCACCCACGCTTGTGGAATTTTCTGCGAGAAGGTAGAGCCAAAGAAATACCCCGCTAAAGCCCCGACTGACATCACTCCCGCTTTCGGCCAATCAATGAGTCCGCCGACAATAAAGATCAATGCCGCCACCACGTTGATCAGCGAGCCGAGGATGTTCTTCAGCGCATTCATCTGGTGGATATGCGTCAGCCCGAGAAACCCGAGCGATGCTAACATCAGAATCCCGATGCCCGCGCCAAAATACCCTCCGTAAATGGCTACGGCGAACTGGACTAACATGGCCACGCCAAGGACCGCGGACTTGGTGCCATGACGAGGTGTCTCCAGCCGTTGCCTCGCAAAGGATCGGAACACGCCTTGTGCGAGGAAGAGAATGGTCGCGAACAGCAGCAGAAACGGCACGATCTGCGCGAAAGTTTGATTCGAGGTGTAAGTGAGCACCACACTTCCGATCCCGCCTCCGGCCAGGCTCACGGGAATGAGGCTGCGCAACCAGGGCTTCATTTCCGCGATATGTCGTCGATAGCCGAAGATGCTTCCTGCGGTGCCAATCACCAGCGCCAGGGTGCTGGTCGCGTTGGCAACGATCGCTGGCGTGCCAAACAGCAACAGAACCGGAAACGTAACCATCGTCCCACCGCCGGCGATCGCATTGATCACCCCAGCGGCAAAGGCTGCTCCCAAGAGGCTGAGGATTTCCTGGGGCGACATCCCTAAAACACGGCGCCACGTTCCGGAAGGCGCAAGCTGGCATTATCCACCCGCTCCAGGCGCCAATCCCACGGCCAGAAGCTCGCTTTCCTCCAGCTAAACACCCACGGCTCCGCCAGCCCATTCACCTCGCTGGTGACGAACTCCGTCGCACCCGTGCCGGTGCCGGTCAGAGTCATGTTCGCAGTCACTGTCGCGGCTTCCTCGTTAATCGCAAACTGCGTCCCCTGGCTGCGGATCGTCACTGCAAAAAACAGTCTGAGCACACCCTGTAGATTGGTGACCACGGTTTCGCGATTGTGCCCGAAGCGGTCGGAATAGTTGGGCGCCAACTCTCTCTTCACTTTGCTCCAGTTCCGCTCCTCGAGAGCGGTGACGAAGTTTTTCTGATGAAGTTCGATTTGCCGTCGAGGCTGCCAGAGCTTAAAACAATAAATGCCGGTAAAAACAAGCCCGAAGACAATGAGCCGTATGCCCCATGCGTGTACTTTGATTATCGGGAGTGCCATGATCCAACATGGATAGCATCAAATATCGGCCAAACGTAGCGGCAATTCTCCAACGTGCAGATGGCCAGATCCTCGTGGGAGAACGGCGCGATTACTCCGGAGCGTGGCAATTTCCCCAAGGCGGAGTCGACCCCGGCGAGACGCTGCAGGAAGCGCTGCAACGCGAAGTGTGGGAGGAAATCGGGCTTTCGCCAGACACTTACAAGGTCGGAGAAATGCGCGGCCCCTACCGCTATGAATTCATGCGGAAACGCAAAAGCTGGGGATTCGGGGGACAGGAGCAACATTACTTTTTGCTGCATGCGCAGCCGGGCTGTTTGCCCAAAGTGGAAGTTAAGCACCCGGAGTTTCAGAAGCTCCGCTGGATCTGGCCTCCGGAGTTCCAACTTGTCTGGCTGCCGGAGATGAAAAAGCCGGTTTATCGACAGGTGTTCATCGACTTCTTCGAGCTCGACCTGGCGGAGTGACGGCGGTCACTACCGGCTGGCATTTGCAAAGCCCGGCGCCTCGTTTACAGTTGCCGTCCCGTTTATCTATATGAGCATTATTAGTCCCGACCGACTGGAGAAAATCCAGTTTAGCAATGATGAGATCGCCCGCTATTCCCGGCATCTCATCATGCCGGAAGTGACGCTTGAAGGTCAGAAAAAGCTCAAGGCCGCGAAAATCCTCTGCATCGGTGCAGGCGGTTTGGGCTCGCCAATTGCGCTTTACCTCGCTGCCGCGGGCATCGGCACGATTGGCCTCGTCGATTTTGACACCGTCGATTTTTCGAATCTCCAACGGCAAATCCTGCATGGGACCAAGGATGTCGGTCGCAAAAAGATCCTTTCTGCACGCGATCGCATTCGCGACGTGAACCCGAACGTGCAGGTGGTGCTGCACGACACCCTTTTCCGCTCTGACAACGCTATGGAGATCGTGGCTCCCTACGACATCGTCATCGATGGCACGGACAATTTCCCGACGCGTTATCTTTCCAACGACGTCTGCGTTTTCCTGAAAAAGCCAAATGTCTACGGCTCGATCTTCCGCTTCGACGGCCAATGCACCGTTTTCGCTCCGCATCTTGGGGGTCCTTGCTACCGCTGCATGTTTCCCGAACCGCCACCTCCAGGTATGGTTCCAAGCTGCGCCGAAGGTGGCGTGTTGGGCATTTTGCCCGGGATCATCGGCGTCATGCAGGCGATCGAGGCCGTGAAGCTCATCATGGGCATCGGCGACACGCTGATGGGGCGATTAATGAATTTCGACGCGCTCACGATGAAGTTTCGTGAGTTCAAGCTGCGTCGGGATCCGAAGTGCCCCGTTTGCGGTGAGCACCCGACGATCACTGAGCCAATCGATTACGAGGTCTTCTGCGGTGTCCCTCAAGCGGCAGCCAAGCTCGAGGAAGACGCCGATGTTCCCTCGATTTCTGCGAAGGAATTGAAGGAACGTCTGGACCGCGGCGACAAAGTCGTCCTCCTCGACGTGCGCGAACGCTACGAATGGGATATTTGCCATTTGCCTGGCGCGACTTTGATTCCACTCAACCAACTCCCCTCGCGGATGAGCGAATTGGATTCTGCAGATGAGATCGTGGTGCATTGCAAGATCGGCAACCGTAGCGTCACGGCTTATCACGTTTTGCAGGATGCTGGCTTCGGCAAGCTGCTGAATCTGACCGATGGTCTGGTCACGTGGACAGATCAGGTCGATCCCGCTTTCCCGAAATACTGATCCCACAGCGAAATGGACCGCGCAGGATTGATCCAGATTTTGCGCTGTCCCGAGACGATGCAGCCGGTGCGCGAAGCGAGTTCCGCAGAGCTTGCGGAGTGTAATCGTCGTCTTGCTTTGGGAGAAATTGTTTCCCGAGCCGGAAACCTGCGCCAAGCTCCAGTTGGTGCCGGTCTCATCCGCGAAGATGGCCTTCTGCTTTATCCCGTCGAAAGTGGGATGCCCGTGATGTTGGTTGAAGAAGCCCTTGTTCTAGGTTGAGAAAAGTTGTTAGAAACGAATGATGCCAGCAACGAGCACGGAAAAGAGAATCATTCTGGATAACCTGGAACAACGGGAGATTATCGATCCCGACACCTACAAGCGGAAGCTCAAGGAATATCAACTCTCATTGCTCAACCTTCAGTTGCGGCTGAGCAAGACCAAACGGTCTGTCATCATGGTGTTTGAAGGGCCCGATGCCGCGGGCAAAGGCGGCGCCATCAAGCGGGTAACGGAGAAGCTCGATCCGCGCATGTATCGCGTCTACTCGATCATCAAGCCCACTTCGGAAGAGTACCAACACCATTACATGTGGCGCTTCTGGAACAAACTTCCCCAGCATGGGCAGATCGCCATTTTCGACCGCTCCTGGTACGGACGCTTACTGGTGGAGCGGGTGGAAGGTTTCGCACGGGAAGAAGAATGGAAGCGAGCACCACGCGAGATTAATGATTTCGAACGTACCCTGCACGATGACGGGGCCATCATTTTTAAGTTTTACATCCATATTAGTAAGGATGAGCAACTGGAGCGCTTCAAGCGGCGCGAGGCAGATCCTTACAAGCATTGGAAAATCAGCGACGAAGACTGGCGCAATCGCCACAAGTGGGCCGAGCACAACGAGGCTGCGCAAGATTGTTTTGAGAAAACCTCGACGGAGATCGCTCCCTGGACGGTGATCCCGGGCAATTTTAAATGGAGCGCGCGCCTCACAGTGCTCAAGCACGTCACCCGTCGACTGGAGGAGACCGATCTCTCGTCTTAACTAGCAACGTGCCAGAAGCATCCGACGAAGTTCCCCTGTTCACAGCCGTATCTTTTGTTAGGCACAGGTTGCTCGATCATGGCGAGGACAACACTCTTGAAGGCATCTTTGGAAAGCCTTCTCAGGGGAATTATTCCTAGATGGGGTAAGACAAAACTCACACTGGTGCATCCGTTAAGGAAGAACACGGAGAAACATTTTCTGCTCCTAGGCAACTGATTGCTGCCGTTCCAAAAGAAAAACCCAGTGCAAGAAGCACTGGGTTTTCTTCGGAAGATTGTAAGACGCTGTGGAGCGCAGCCTCAGTGCCTATCCACGTCAAAGAGGCGGATTTGCAGGCGTTGCCACGGGCACAGCCATGCCGCGCTTTGCAAGATGACGATCCGCCATTCCGCGAGCCTTCTGTGAAAGATACTTTTGGATATAAGGTTTGGCCGTCTGGAAAGCTATACCAAGCAATGCGACCATTATCCCACCACTGGCCTTCGGCTTCTCAACAATTTTAGTGTTCGTATTGGCGTTGATGTAAACCTTCTTCTTACGCGCCGGGAGTTTAGCTAGAAGGATGCCCAGGAAAGCCGCCGAACCGAGCCACGCCGCCCGGTTAGTACGGATCGAGGTCTCCACCCGTTGGCTAACATTGGATGCCGTAGCCAGACGCTTCCCGGCATTACTGAGGGCGACGCGGGAAGCGGCAGCCCGTTGAGCGAGAACTTCTAGACGGTGGGTGTTGGGGTCTTTTTCAGCCATTCGGAGTCTTTCTTCAATTCAGTGATGGTTGCTGGAAACCACGAGCCCATGAGCGAGTTCTTCGCGAGGAGCAATCCTGCAGCCGTGACTATTAACATCGCCACGCCACTCGCCAGAAGTGCCCATCCCCAGCCCCATCCGGCTTTCTCGGCTAATACATACACCAGACTTAAGCTCAGATAGAAAAGCCCCCCCAATAAACAAAGAAGAGCTACGACCGAAGCGATGAGCGCTTTAAGAACCTTTTGGAGCGCGTCCCGGGACTCCAGGCCTGCGAGCTCGAACCGCACCATTGCATATTCCATGAATGCGCGGTATGCGAGCCGGACAGACTCGATCATCCCCGGCTGGCGGAGATGCACGCCAGCGGGCTCACCAATATTTTGCGCCATATCGCAAAGAGGTTAGGAACCTTACTTGCGCAAAAGCAAGCCGAGCAGGAAACCTGCTGCGAGTGCGGTCAAAACGGATTGCGTAGGCTTGGTGCGAATGTACTGCTCGCCGTCGCCTTGCAAAGTGCGGGTCTTTTCCCGGGTCTTGGTCCATTGCTCCTGAGCCTTGCCGCGGAACTCGGTGGCTTTGGCGGTTGCTGTAGTTTTGAATTCTTGAGCCTTTGCCGTTGCCGTCTCTTTCAACTCGGCAGCCTTGGCGGTGGCAGTTTCCTTCAGCTCGCTTGCTTTCTCCGTAGCGGCTTGCTTCAGCACTCCCGCAGCGGATTTCAATTCGTTAGCAGCAGATTTTGCATGCTCGCGGCCTGCGTCAAATTTGCTCTGCGCCTCCGCAGCGGCTGCTGGGTCGATGACGGGCTCGTTAAGTGGATCGTTGTTGAGTGATTCGTTGGACATAATGTATTTTCCTTATTGTAGATTTACAGAGAATAATTACGTCGCCTCATGCGGCTGACAAGCAGCGAGTCGGAGTAATTTCTGCCGAATAATACGCGTATCATTGCAGCAGTGGATTTACTTAGCCGATTTATTTTGCGCGGAAAACGATCCGGGCTTTTGTGAGGTCGTAAGGCGACATTTCGACTTCAACTTTGTCTCCGGGAACGATGCGAATGAAGTGCTTGCGCATTTTGCCGCTGATGTGGGCCAGAACGTTCACGCCGTTGGGTAAATCCACGCGGAACATCGTTCCTGGCAGCACGTCTGTGACCATGCCTTCTGTCTTAATTGCTTCTTCCTTCGCCATATATCGGGGTAATCAAGAGAGAAACTGGGACGCTGCAAAGGAAAAACGTGCCGCTATTTTCATCCTATACCCTGAAAGCGGACTAGTCTGCCCAAGGCGGGAAAGCCATCCTGCCGCCAGGTTGCGGGAGGAAATTGCATTTCGCCGACTGCGCAAATGCGAGAGGCACCCGTTGCATCCAGCCGTGCCACGTTTTCTGGACGCCAGGGCCACACGCCGAGAGTGCTGACGCTGGCGGAGAGATTACCGAGTGGCGGGACTTCAGAAAAACGGCACACGCTGACATGCCGATGAAGGCAGCTCAGTGAGGGCTGTTCGTCTCGGGAAAGAGCCACGCCCCAGACGGGTCCCTGCCGGCTCAGCCAGACACGGTTCCGTTCGTCTTCAATGGCTTTCCATTCTGCGGCAGCTCTCCAGCACGCGACGCTGGCAGCGTCTTCGACGTTGAGAGACTCTGCGGACTCGCTGAAGCGCTCAAGCGCGGACGCTAGCTGACGTCCGAAGGCTTTTGCATCGATGGATTCGTGGAGCCAGACGATTTGGGCAGAAAGGCAGCCCATTTGATCGTAGAGGCCGATGTCGCGAACCAACGGCTCAATGCAAGCTTCAGCATCTGAAAAAATCACGGCCCCGCTCCACCGAGCTCCGTATCCCGCGAAGATCTGGTCGCTATGCACCGTGCGGCGAAACTTCTCTACCGTCTCGTCCGTCCCGAAAACCACCACCGCATCCGCCTGCTCCAGCCAGCTTGGGAGCATCGTCGCAGAAACATCCACCTTTGCTCGCAGCGACTCGGGCAACGCCTCCACGAACTCAACGAAACGCGGCAGCCCGGCACTCGGGATTTTGCACCAGTTGTGACCCCCCAACACCAGCCCTCTCGCGAGGGACTGAATTCCGGCCATGGGCGTGTTGGCGCTGATGATGTGCAGCAGCTTTTGCGGTGCAACTGCGCGGACTGAGCCGGTGAACGTCTCATCGAGCGCATCTTCCGCACCGAGTTCCGTCCGCACCGCTTCCAGCAAAGCGTCCGCGGTTCCGAAGTTCCGCAGCTCTGGAAATGATGCCATCACCG
>DASVRZ010000122.1:0-2453 GCA_036388355.1 Chthoniobacterales bacterium
TCTTCATACTTTTCGTTACGGTCGCGAGGGTCCAAGGGGTCGATGGATGTGCCAAAGCCCTCGTCGTTCCCCTGCCGATAGCCGTTACGTTTGCTGGTTCCGGCGATCGCGGCAGCCTTTGCATTCAAGAAGGCTTGGAGCTTCTCGGATTTTACGTAGACGGTAGGGTTGTTGGAGATCGTAAGAGCAATGCTGCCAGCGACATCTCTGAACACCGCGGATGCTGTAAGCATCGCGGGGTTTGTCCTCGCGCTCTTCAACACTCCTTTCGCCACGAGAAGAATGAAAGTCTTCTGATTCAAGAAGTTCTTCATCTTCTTGTTGTTATCGATGCCGGCCACGATGAACGCCGCCAGCTCTCCGAGTTCATCCTGACGATTCTCGGTGTTGGTGAATGGCCCCTCCTTGGTGAGGATCTCATCAGCGAACTTCTTCGACAAGTACTTCACATTGGCTCCCGTCAGCTTGATCTTATTCCTGCCGATATCCTCAGCGAGGTTTATGGCAGTGATCACGACTTCCTCGATCTCGCGGTTGGATGCTCCGGCTCGGGCGGTAAGGATTTCCTGGTCCACCTCGCCTTTCGCGGAGTGAAGATTCGTGAACAAGATGGTCGCCGCAGCGAACATGAGCGGTAAGCGCCGCGCGATCCTACCGTGGTGCTTTACGCCGTTATTTATTTGGCTGCGTTTAAGTTTCATGAGTGACGCTCGTCCTGTGCAATAGAACCACAAGGGAAATTATGAAGATTTTATCAGGTGTAGGCCCTATGGCTGAATGTTTCCCGTTTGCGCTTTCCAAAAGTGCCCTTCTCCCCTAGGTCCACACCCATGTCTTGTTCACACCAGGGGATGATAATCGCCGCGCTCTTCGGCTTCACTTCGTGTGGCAAACCCTCCCAAGCAGATCAGCAGATCGCGCTCGAAGTTGTGCGGCGCAACGTCCAGGCGATGCAGAGTGGGAATGTGGAGGAAGTGCTCAAGACAGTGCATCCGCAGAGCCCGGGGTATGCCCAGACGCGGCAAGTGCTCGAGGATCTTTTCAAGCGTTTCCAACTGAGCTGCGAGCTGGAGGAACTGACCGTGGAGTCGGTTTCACGAGAGGGAGTGCGGGCGGGCTTCGTGCAGGTGACGGACAAGGTGAGCGGCGACGACGGCTTTCAAAAGAACCGGCTCCGGGGCACGCACATGCTGAAGAAGGATGGCGCGACGTGGAAACTGTGGCAGACGGAGGTTGGCGAGATGGAGCCGCTCTAACGCTTTTCTTATCTTACATCGATAAGCGCCTCATTCACGGGCAGCGGACCCGGTTCGTCGTGCTGGCGATGCTCCTGGCAACGACCATCAGCGTCGGGATGCGGATTATCCGCAGCCTGTTCTCGGGGCAGGTGAAGTTTACGTTTCTGCCCGGGAATCTTGTGCTCGCCTGGATACCGCTCGTCTTTGCACTGATCGTCTACACGATGCGGGCGCGGGGTTCGCGCCGTTCGTGCTCACGGCATGCGCGGGTATCTGGTTCTTCTTCTACCCAAACGCGCCGTATCTAATCACCGATCTTGTGCATCTGAAAACGAGGGCGCCGGTGCCGCGCTGGTATGATCTCATCCTCTTCATGTCCTTCGCGTGGACCGGTCTTTTTCTCGGCTATTTCTCCCTTTATCTGATGCAGGAAGTCGTACGGGCGTCGATGGGCCGGCGGGCCTCGTGGGTCTTCGCGCTGACGATGCTGGCGCTTGGCTCGCTGGGTGTCTTTCTCGGCCGCTTCTGGCGGTGGAACTCGTGGGAAGTGGTCACGCGTCCGCTGGGTCTCGCCAGCGACGTGATGCGGCGAATCACCGATATGGAGGTCGCAGAAGTCGCGGCGTTCTCGGCGACGTTTTTCGCCTTTTCGCTGATGATCTACTGCACGCTCTACACGCTGACGCACTTGCATGGGCATGTGGAGAATTCCGAGTAGGGTCGGAGGTTTGATTTGCGTTCGGCGTTCGGCGTTTGCCCCAGAGGCATCGAGGGCGAGTAGGAGTAGGAGAACGAGGACAATTCTGCTGCCCGGGCTGGGCGCAGCGGCTGCCGACGATGCGGACGCCACTCCACTTCGTCCTTTCCCTGCCCCGGCTTTTGCAGTAGTCCGTGGGCAACTCAATCCTTATGGGCCTTATTCGCACGCTTTTCTGGTTCGCGCTGTTTCTGGCGGCGACCTTTGCCTTCACCGTTCTTTTCGAGCATGGGCCGTCGAACTACGCCGACAATGCAAAGCGGGAGATCGAGTCGCTCCAGCGGCTCTATAGTGCGAAGATCGAAAAGAAGGACTCGAGCAACAAAGTGATGCCTTGAGCCCGCGCTGAGCGGCTCCGGGAGAAACACTGCGGCGTCCAAGGGCGGCTTTCGTCTGGACGCGCACGCACCGCTTCCCGATTGTCAAAACCGGGCCCGATGTTAGGGTGGCCCTCCCCA
>DASVRZ010000123.1:0-4083 GCA_036388355.1 Chthoniobacterales bacterium
TTGAATGGATTGAGCGGCAGCCTTGGTTTGGTTGACCACGTTGTCCAGTTGGTTTTTCAGGCCATTCAAAGCCCGTTCGTTGGTCAGATCGGCGACCGCCCCCGCGCGTTGTTTCTGCACGGCTTCATTGGCGTCGGCGAGAGCTTTGGTGGCCTTTTGGGTCGCCTTGGTGGCTTCGTCGGGAGTCTCGGCATCGGCTGCCTCTTGCATGGCCATGGCCGCTTCACCTAACTCAGCCGCCGTCTCCGGCTGAGTGGCGAGCAGTTCGGCTTGGAGAGCGGCGGTCTTTTCGGCCAATTCTTCCTGAGCGTCGGAACTGGCGGTGGCTGGGTCGGCCGCGAGGGCGTTCTCCTGAGCGAGCGTTTGCTGAATCTTTTGTTCCGCCTCGGTCGCCTTCGCCATGGCTTCCGTCGGGTTGAGGGTGGAAGGAAGGGCTCCCGCCTGCTGCGCCAGGAGCGTGCCCGCTTCGATCAACTTACGTTTTGCGACGTCCTGAGCTTCGGTGACCTTTGTTTTATCGGAGTCTTTGTCGCTCACCTGCATTGCTTCCAGAGCTTTCTGCAATTCGCCCGCTGCCTTGGCGTTCAGCGCAGTCATTTCTTTTTGGAGCAAGGCGGTTTTGTTCGCGACTTCGTTTTGCGCTTCGCGAATGTCCTTCACCTGTTTGGCGTCTTTGGTTTTCGCAAGAAGCGCAGACTGTTCATCGCTCAGCTCCCGGGCGCGTTTGGAGAGATCCTGGAGGCGCTCCTTCAAAGGACGTTCCGTGCGGATTTTTCCCGCCATGGAGAGGAGAGTTTCCTGGATTTTTTCAAGGTTAGGCACGGCGGCGGTGTATTTCGCGGTGCTGACTAGCTCTGCGGCGGCGACGGAAATCTCCGGAAGTGTATTCGTCTTCGCGAGCTGCAAGGCTTCGGCAAAGCCGGGCCGTTCTTCCAGCGGCATGAGCTCAACAACTTTCTGCAGCGCGCTGGTCACGAGTTCGATCTCGCTCTTCAGAGCCGCTTGTTCGCTGACGCAAAGGGGGACAGACGCGGCAAGATCGCCGGGGATCGTCCCGTACGGAGCTAGTTTTTGCGTCTGGCGCAGATTGCTGGTCTGCCGCAAGAGAAGTTGGGAAAGGCGCTGCTCCATGGAGGCGTGACTCTGCTGAACGGCGAGCTGATCGGAGAGTGACTTGAGCTGGAGCTGCACTTCTTTTTGGCGGTCGCTCGCGTTGGCCAATTCTTTGCTAGCCGCTTTGCTGTCGTCCGCCTTGGCAGCCTCGCGCAGGCGTTCGACCAAGGGCGCGATGGTCTTGTCGCTGATAGTCCCTAGTTTATCCAAAGTGGCGCGCGCCTGGTCGAGCTCAGGACCGGACAGCTGGTTCATCTGAATATCCTCAAGGAGTGCGATCAAACCCTCGCGCACTTTGTCGGTCTGCTGCCGAACCTCGTCTTGGGCGATGCTGCTGCGGTAGGCGGAATTTTGTGCGCTGCGCTGTTCTTCGGCAAACGTGGACGAGAGGCAGCAGGCAGTTGCTAGAATAGGGAGGAGGGTGGATTTATTCATGGTTGGTTGGTGCGGATGCTTCGTTCGAGTTCTTCGTTGGCTTCTTTTTGAGATTGATAAATGGCGTCGATGTCGCCTGCGCGACCGCCGAGAAGTTCCTGGAGTGCTTTACGTTTCTCCTCTTCGCTGACAATGGCAAAAACCTTCTTTTCGCTGGTTCCGATGCCAGGGCCGGTGGCCGTGTTGTTATCCTCGGCTTCGATCCAGAAGGTTACGCTAGAGCCCATTGTCCATGCGGGCTTCTGCTTGGCAAGCTCCCAGGCGTAGGTCTGTTTAAGGGAGGCCGCTTTTGCGTCGAAGGGCAGGGGAATGCTGCCGTTTTCGGCCGGCGCTCCTTCTTTTGCATCAGGCCGAGTGATCTGGAAGCGGAGGGTGAGTTTTTTGATGGCGAAATCTTCGCGCACCGTGAAAACCAACTGCGGCGTCGAACGCAGAAGGACGCTGATTTCGCTGGAGGTCGGGGAGATTAGTTCCACCTTCGGAGGGTTGTCGGGAATGACATCCACGCGATACAGAGTGTCGCCTACCGACGGCCGCCCGTCGGTATTTTGGAGGGGAAACGAGATCGCCGTGAGGCCGCTCTTCGGCACTTGGAAACTTCCCTTGGCGCTGCGCGGATCTGCGGGATTGATCTTGAGCGGTTCGTTGCGGCCGAGGCCCGCGAGGAGCACGGCGGCGGATTTGAGCGGCTGGTTTGAGCGCACCTCAACCTCGAGGCGAGACCCCTGGCGGAGTTCGAGATTCCCTGGCTCCATCTTGGCCGCAGGGATCTTCGTGTAATCCGGATAGACCTGCAGGAGCTGCACAGATTCCATCGCAGGTGGGATGAGGATGTTTACCTGAAACTCGGGCGTGGTGCCGTCGTTCAAGGCAATGCGGTAACGGAAGGACTGCTGGACGTTTTTCAGCACGCCGGAAAATTCCGCAGGAGCATCCATGCGGCTGGTAGCGGGAATTTCCTGCTGGTCGCCATTGGCGTAAGTCAGGAAAATCCGCCCGCCTTTTGGGATCTCGCCCACCGCCCGAGCGGCTAGCGTAAAGTCGGATCCCAGCGGAAGAGAGGCGGTGCCGGAAACGGGAACCGCCACGGTGCGGGTCGGAAGTTGCACGGGCAGCAACACCATCCGCTGCAATAACGGGAGGGTTTGCGCACCCGCCCACAGCCCCAGGCCGATCGCGACCAACAGCGTTATCGCCGCCCAGCGCGCGGAGCGTTTGAAAGGGGTGAAATCCACAGCCTTCGCCACGGCTGAGGTGCGCGCCAACTGACGGCTCACGCGGCCGGTGAGTTCCTGGAGCAATGATGCGGAACCATGCGCTGGGCCGGTGATCGTGAGTTCCACAACCGTAACGAGCGCGGTGCGGAACTCCGGAATCTTGCGCTCGATTAAGAGTGCCGCCGTGTCGAGAGTGAGCCGGCGTTTCCAAGGTCGAATGGCAAACCAATAAACAATCCCCGCGACCACTGCGACATCCACCACTAACAACAACAGCCGCACCGCGGACGAGAGATCGAAGATCCGATCCGCCACCAATTGGAGAACGATCATCACCGGCAGGACGCGGAGCAAAAGAGCCGCGCAGGATGAAAAATGCGCTCGCGTCTGCCGTGCGATCACGGCCTTGAGGACGCTTTGCACCGACTGCGGCAAAGCTCCACTACTGGCAGCACGGGCCGTTGCAATTCGCGGAGATGTGGGTGTCGTCGCCATATCTATTTCAATCGATACCAGCGGCGCAGGAACCACTCTGCGAACGCGAACAGGAGGATCAACACCAGCCAGATCGGCGCGTGAAAGAGCTCGAACTTCTTCAGTGTCGCGACGGTGGCACTGCGTTCCGAAATGAGGTCTGGCAATTGATGCAGGTTTTCCTCCCGCACAAAACGTCCCTTGGAAACTGTCGCCATCGCCTGCAGGAGCCGCTCGTTCAGGGCGGTGTCCGTCTGCTCCAGCTTCGCCTCAATGACCTCAAACTTCAGAGTTGCATCCGGATCTTCGAAGTTGGTGTAGAAATACGTGCCCGGAATCTCGGCAGTGAATTCACCGCTGAACACACCGGTCTCGTCGCTGGAGGTGACTTCAAACGGAATCTCTTTGATGCTCTTGTCGAGCTTCTCGATCTTGAATCTTCCTGGCAGCGACGGAGTGGTGAGGATCTCGTAATTTTTCTGGTAAACCTTTCCAGCGACGCGGATTTTGTCTCCCACGAAATAACGCAGCCGTTCCGTCTTAAGGTGTGTCCGAGAGGAAGCGCCTTGCAGCCGTTGCAGCGAGAGCGATTGCATGACGAGGCCCCAGATTTGGGAGTAATATTTTTCGCCGACGCGGCTGCGCCAGCGGTAGGTTTCGTCCGTGCCGAGGTAAACAGTCTCGCCTGCGCCGTATTCCTGAACGGCCATGACCGGCAGCGGGCCTTCGCGTGTTGCGCGGCTGGCACTTGGATCCACGAGAAGGACCTGCGCACCGGGTTTGGCTCGTTGCACCTGAGCGGTCCAACGAAGGGGTTGGAAGTTTTCCCACAGCCTCCGGTTCT
>DASVRZ010000124.1:0-12352 GCA_036388355.1 Chthoniobacterales bacterium
GACGAAAATTCCGCGCAGGAGAATATGGGAAAGCTGCAAACCAGTAATACGGACGGTGAGCAGTTCGCCTTTGGCCGGTTTCCATGGGAGAGCCGATGGCTGATAACCGGTGCAAAACACCACTCGTGTAAACGTGCGTCCCTGCCAAGTGAGCGATGTGCCCTGAAGCTCAGATCGCTGCACGTTTCCCTCTACGACTTCGATCCCCGCCGTCGGATGGGCAAGATGATGTTGCAGCCACAGCCCTAGATCGGCCCAGCCTCCGGAGTGAAACGTCACGCCGCCGAGATCGGGCGGATGCTGAGGATGCTCTCCCGCGGGATGTTCCGCGGTGATGTAGCGCCGGACTTCGGGCTGGAGACGTTTCTTGTCCCAGCGAGGACGTTCGTCGGCCCCTTGAAAGAGCCGAAGGATGGGGAGCGGATGCCAGATTTTCAGTCCGCTCTCCGCTTCCAACTCGTGATAAAGCCGAATAGCTGCGGGCAGATAATTCTCGATCCGCCAGGAGGGAACAAAACGGATGCCAGTGACCGGATTGATCATCCACGCCGCAACGCGACTGGCTCCTCGCTGCGCCGGATCGTAGGCGAGGCAGACGCGTTGACCGAAACGGGCGAGCGCCCGCGCCAGGAGCTGCCCGGCTAATCCGCCCCCAACGACTAGTGTGTCGTAAGTGGTGTCTTTCGAGGGAGGCATGACGACATTTCTAGGAGGTTGTGGAGGAAGCGTCGATGCATCCGATCAGTAGTTCTCCCGGACGACGACGTTTTCCAAGTCTTGCTCGGCTGATCAGGAAAGTTATTATGAGCCTATGAACTGGAGCCCCAAAACCAAGATCCTCGCTACGATCGGTATGATCCTGGCCAACATGATGGTACTAGCCGGATGGCTCATCGTTCGGGCAAATGGAGGAAATGAAGGTCCCTTCCCGCTGATGACGTTCCCTGCCCTGGGCATGATGAATTTCACATTCATTATGGGCATTTTCATCCTTCCCAAGCTTCAGCAAAGGCAGTAATAAGGCACCAGAGCACAAGGTTTTTAGTTTTGGGCGAGCTGTTGCCCACGAAGCGGCCGCGGGATAGTTTATGGTGTGAAGCCATAAAATGAATTGGCCGTAGACAGAGAGTTTGTCAGAGTCCGCCATGCTCGCGAAAATATATTCGGCTGCGGTGCTAGGCGTGGACGCGATGGAGGTCGAGATCGAGGTGAACGTGGCCCGCGCGGGCGATCCGATCATCGTCATCGTGGGGCTGCCGGACACCGCCGTGAAGGAGAGCAAAGACCGGGTGACCACGGCGATCACCAACAGCGGCTTCTACTGGCCGCGCAACCGGACGACGATCAATCTCGCGCCCGCCGACATCAAGAAAGAGGGCCCCAGTTTTGATCTGCCGATTGCGCTCGGGCTGGTCGTATGCGGCGGTGAAGGCGAGCCGCCGAATCTGGACGATTGCACCTTCGTCGGAGAGCTGGCACTCACGGGTGCGGTGCGTTCTGTTAAGGGAATCCTGCCGATCGCTATCGCCGCGCGCAGGGCCGGAAAACGCCGCCTGTTTGTTCCCGAGATGAACGCGCTGGAAGCCGCCGTGGTGGAGGACATCGAGGTTTACGGCGTGCAGAATCTTCGGCAGCTCTATGAGTTTCTCACCGACGGCACCGGGATGAAGCCCGTGCGGCAGGATCTCTCCACGCTTTTTGAGAGTCGCGAGGTTTACGAAAACGATTTCGCCGATGTAAAAGGCCAGCAGCAAGTGAAGCGGGCCATCGAAGTCGCCACCGCGGGCGGCCATAATTTATTGATGCTCGGTCCGCCAGGCTCCGGGAAATCGATGCTCAGCAAACGAATCGTGAGCATCATGCCGTCGCTCACCTTGGAGGAAGCCATCGAAACAACCAAGATCCACAGCATCTGCGGCCTGCTGGAAGGAAAGCACAACTTCGTGGCGACGCGCCCATTTCGTTCGCCGCACCACACCATTTCCGATGTCGGCCTGCTCGGCGGCTCCGCTAACATCACTCCCGGCGAAGTCAGCCTCGCGCACAACGGCGTGTTGTTTCTCGATGAATTGCCCGAGTTCAAACGCTCCACCCTGGAGGTGATGCGCCAGCCTCTGGAGGATGGGAAAGTCACCATCTCCCGCGCCGCTGGCTCCATGACCTTCCCCGCGGAGTTCATGCTCGTCGCCGCGATGAACCCCTGCCCTTGCGGCTATTTTGGCGATCCCAAACGCTCATGCCGCTGCGCTCCTGGGCAGGTGGAACGTTATCGTCAGCGAATCTCCGGACCATTGCTCGACCGCATCGATATCCACGTGGAAGTGCCGGCGGTGGAGTTTAAAGAACTCGCCAGCCAGGAAATGGCGGAACCTTCTTCAGCAATTCGCGAGCGTGTAGAAACAGCCCGTTCGCTGCAACAAAAACGCTTCGAAGGAAAAGCTGGCACCACCTGCAACGCGCGAATGTCGTCGCGCCACATCAAGACGCATTGCGTGCTCAGCGAGGAATCCACCGAACTGCTGAAGATGGCCATGAGCAGCCTGCATCTCAGCGCCCGCGCCTACGACCGCATTCTGAAGGTTGCCCGCACCATCGCCGACCTCGCAGGCAGCGAATCCATAGCCACCGAACACTTGAGCGAGGCCATCCAATACCGCACGCTCGACCGCAACCTCTGGGCCTGACACTTTTCCTCTCCGCATTATGAATCAACCACTTTGGGGCATCGACCTCGGCGGCACCAAGATCGAGGGTGCCATTCTCCACTCCGCGCATTCCGCCGACTACAGCAGCCGCTTGCGCGTTCCCACGGAAGCCGATCAGGGTTACGACCACATCCTTTCCCAGATCGCAAAGCTCGTCGGAGAGATGAAGGCAGACAGCGGCCTCACTCCGTCCGCCATCGGCGTTGGCACACCCGGAGTGATCGATCCGAAGACGGGTTTGTTGAAAAACTCCAACACGCTCTGCCTCAACCAGCGCCCCGTTCGCGACGACCTCTCGCGCCTGCTCGGCGTTTCAGTAAAAATGGCCAACGACGCCAATTGTTTCGCCCTCGCCGAAGCGACTCTCGGCGCTGCGAAAGGCTCCTATTGCGTCTTCGGGATGATCCTCGGCACCGGCGCGGGCGGCGGCGTCGTTGTTAATGAACATGCGCTTGTGGGCCGCCACGGGATCGCGGGAGAATGGGGTCACAACGTCCTCGAGCCCGATGGTGCGCCGTGTTACTGCGGCAAACGCGGCTGCGTCGAAACCGTCATTTCCGGAACGGGACTGCAGCGCTATTACGCCGAAATTTCCGGTCAGCCGCTCAAGCTTCCGGAGATCGTTCGCCGCGCCGCCACCGGAGAAGATGCTCATGCCGTGGCGACCGTCGAGCGGCTCAAGCATCACTTCGCCAAAGGCCTCGCCGTCATCATCAACATCCTCGATCCCGATGCGATCGTCATCGGCGGCGGAGTGGGAAATCTGGACCTGCTCTACACAGACGAAGTGCGCGCAGAAATCGTCAAATATCTCTTCAACTCCAGCATCGAGACACCCATTTTGAAGCCGACTCTGGGTGACAGCGCAGGCGTTTTCGGTGCCGCGTTATTACTGGCCTGACCCAATCCATGGAAAATTCAGGAACGCTGCACATCGCAAAGGTTGAAAAATCGGCCAAGATGGACAAACCTCTCGCACTATGAAAGTGGGCTCAGAAGTCGTTTGCATCGATGATCGTTTTTCTCCGGAAGTGGCGCAGGATTACGCCGCCCTCCCGGTGCGCGACACGCATTACCACATCCGGCACATTTACGACGGGCGCACCCCTGGCCACAAAACCGCCACCGGTGTTCTGCTCATGGAGCTGCACAATCCACCCGACATTGTCCGCGGTCTCAACACCGAACTCGGCTTCGCAATGTCACGCTTCCGCGAAGTGGACGAAGTGCAGGAAGAGGAGGAAATCCACGAGTTCCAGACCGAGCCTGCCGAGGCGTTTCGGTAGTCCCGGAAAGTGGCCCCGGAGAGAAACAACTCAGACGCCCTTGTCGGGCAACGGCGCGGATTTCCCCTCGAATTCGTCGAAGCTGCCCAATGCCGCCGCGTGAAAGAGCGCGGGATTTTTCCCGATCGCTTCGGCGATGATCTGGAGGAAAAGTTCGCCTCGGAAATCTGTGTAGTTGCCCATCAGCCGTTGCAGATAAAGCCGGAAGCGATTGCGCAGGCGGGGTGATTTCGCGAGGTCGGGAGCGAGGCTGCCGAGTAGGTCGAGGTGCATCTGGATGGTCTCGGCGACAACTGCCTTTTTGCCGTCGGCCTTGATCGTATTTGTGTCGTGAACCCGATATCCGAGCAGATCGTGGTGCACCACTCCGATTTGATCGCGGACGGCGGCCTGGATGAAGAAATGGTAGTCGTGCACGTATCGGTAGGCGCCAAACGGGTGCGTGAGCAGAAACGGGCGACGAGCGACGAGGTTGCTCGTAGTCTTTGCGAAATTTGAGACTGCGAACGAGAGCAGCGGATCGCTTTCCTTTTGCACAAGATTCCAGACTTTACGCAGACGGCGAAGCTTCGGTGAAGTCTGCGCGACGTTTGCTCCCGCAGGGTCAATCAGATGTAGTCCGGTGCACACCGCCTGCACAGGCAGTGCGGAAAACGCCTTCACGCACTGAGCCAGCCGTTGCGGGTGCCACAGATCATCGGAGTTGAGGATCGCCACGAAGTCGGCGCCATCGGCCATTTCAACGCCACGGTTGAGCGTTGCATGTGCGCCGCGGTTTTCCTGACGGATCACTTCCGTCCCCGACCGGGCGAGTTGCTGCGCCACCTCGTAGGAATCGTCCTTCGAGCCGTCGTCGATGATGATCACGCGGTCCGCCGGACGAGTCTGCGCATAGACGGAATCCAGCGCGGCACCGATATAAGCGGAGTGGTTGTAGAGAGGAATAACGACAGCCAGGGACGACATTTCCGTGAGCATAAACAGCTCGTGCACTGCGACAAGCACGGAACAATCATTGCCAGAAAGCGGCGACGGATTCACACTATCCGGGTGAGCCAAAGCCCCGACACTCCCCGCATTGTGACGCCGATCGAGGTGATGTTTTTTGACACGGATTGCGCGGCCGTCGTGCACAACATCGCCTACTTGCGGTTTATCGAAACGGCGCGCACGCATCTCGCCGAGCAGATGGGCATGAAGCTGCGCGAGATGGCCGTTGCCAAAGAGTATCCCGTCGTGGTGCGCACGGAGATTGATTATCGTTCCCCGGCCGTTCTGGGCGACAAGCTGGAAGTCCGCGGCGCATTGGAGAAAATGGAACGCAGCCGCTTCTGGTGCAGCTTCCAGATTGTGCGGGAGGAAGATGAAAAACTGATCGTTACCTGCCGCCAAATGCTCGCGTTGATCACGATGCCCGGCGCGAAGATTCTCCGCATGCCCGCTGCATGGCTGGAGAAATACGGGCATCTGCGCTAAAGCGCTCTCTCTGTCATGAGCCAACCCACGGTCGCTGCGCTCGACACTCAAGTGATCACTGCGGGTCCGCTTGCCCTGCCTCCGCAGCGGCGGCTGATGGTGGCTTTGATGATGGCTCTCGCTTTGCTCCTGCAAGTCGCGACCAGCGGCTGGGGTCCGGTGGGCAACGGCGCGGATGGAATGAACGCGGCCATTGCTCGGGAACTCGCCCTCGGAATGCGTCCGGCGGAGATCAGCAAACAGTGGCATCACCCTGTCTCCGCCACGGCCGTGCAATGGCTGACGGCGCAAAGTTTCCACCTTTTCAACGTGAACGAGTTCGCGGCGCGGCTGCCGTTTGCGGCGGCGAATCTGCTCGTCGTGTTACTGGTGTTTCTCATCGGCGACCGCACCGGCGGATTCTGGCGCGGGCTCTCGGCTGGATTCATCGCCGCGACGATGAGCGGCACCGTCCTGGAGGGGCGCGACGGCGGCGGCGCAGCTCTCACCGCGCTGTGGCTGACCCTCTCGTTTTATGCGGCGGTCCGCATGCTGGAGCAGAACTGCGACCGCCAATGGCAGGTGTTCTATTGGGTGGCGTTGGGTGGCCTGTTGCTTCTTCGCCAGCCCGGCGCGGCCGTTCTGAGCCTGAGCGGCGTATGGGTAGCATTTGCCTGCTTCCGGGTGGCGCGCATCCGGTTGCAACGGGCGCATTGGATCACGGGCAACCTGCTGTTCCTGGCTGCAGTGATGTTCTTTTACGCGGAACAATTTCGCATCCCTGCCGGAATAAATCTGGAGCATTCTGGCCGCTATCTTTGGACGTTATTCCCATGGGCAATTGTGATGCTCCCGCCATTTCTCTGCCGGATGCGCCGGGTCATCCGCTTGCGCGAAATCACTCCGGCTGAAGCGGTGCTGGGATGCGTTTTCCTATTCGCGACCGTCTGGCTGCTGGTTTCGTCTGGCACGGAAAAGTGGCCCGCAAGCGCGGCTTGTCTGGGGCCCGTTTTTGCCCTTTTCGCCAGTTTGATCTGGGAACGCACCGGGAGCCATATCCGCATGCTCGGCGTCGGCTGCTTGATCGCAACGGCAGTCGCGGCGATGACGCTTTGTGAACGCGTCGCCGGTCCGGAATGGCTTCATTTGTTACAGCCGATTTGGTGGATGTCCTCCGGGGTCATCATCGTTTTCGGCATCTCCGCAATGATCGCCCTTTACCATCGGCACAGCCGCGCCGCCTTGCTCACCATTGCGGCCTCCACCATTCCCCTCTCCTTCAACCTGCTTGATGCTCGTGCCCGCTACGACTGGCTGCACACCATGAAAGACCTGGGTAAGAAAACGGAAATCGGCTACATGCCCGGATCGAAAGTTTTCATCGATTCCGAACCGGATGCCGTGAGCAGCTTTCTCTTCTACGCTCCACATGGGCTTGGCATTTATCCTTTGCGATCTGCATCCAGCGTCCGCCCGTCCTCAATGGATTTTCTCCTGGTCAGCCGTGTCCACACGCTCAACCTGCCAGCGGCGGAGAAGATCGGAACCAACAGCACGCATTCCCTCCTCCGCGTTTCCAAGCCTTGAGCCGCACGTCCCCTCTCCCGTCCTCACGCGGCCACTGGATCATCCTGGCAGGATTTTTTCTCGTCGCTCTGTTTGCTTACATCTGGGCGAATGGTTTTCCGTTTTTCTACCACAGCGACGAGGAGAGCAAGGCGCTCCAGCTTCTCTACGGTTACCGAAATTTCTGGCATCCGATGCTCATGCTGAGTGCGACGAAACTCATCGCGCACTTGACCGGCGCGGATGGAGATTCGCAGGCGATCACGGTGGTGGGACGCTGCCTTTCGGCGACGTTCTCCGCAGTGGGAGTGGCGGCGTTTGTGCATCTGGCCTGGAGGCGGCAAGGGATGGGGGCTGCCGTGCTGACCGGCTTCTTTCTGCTCATCCTTCCGTTGCTTTTCGACGTCAGCCATTACTGCAAAGAAGACCCTGCGCTCTTTATGGGATTCGCGTTCACGTTGCTCGCGTTCGACTGCTTTTGGGAGCGACCCGACAAACGGCGTGTGCTGCTGGCAGGCCTTGCCGCCGGGGTTGCGACCTCCGCAAAGTACCCTGGCGCCTTGCTCATCCTGGCAGGAATCGTTGTCGTCCTTCTCCGCACAAAAGAGACCAGTTCGCGGCTTCAGTTTCTCCTGGCAGCATTCGCCACTGTCCTTGCGATCAATTGGGAATGGCTTTTCCACATGGGAGAACTGTCCCTTGGGGTCCAACGCGAAAGCGCCATGCTCGCTGCGGGACATGACGGCGTCGCCAGCCATCTTCCGCATGGACGCTACTGGCTGATCCTTCTCTGGCAGCTCGGTTGGGGAATGCTCGTTGCAGCCCTCGCGGGCATGTTCCTCAGCCGTATGCCGGGACAACTCATTTCCAAAGAGCGCGTGCTGGGAGCCACTGCATTGCTCCTCCTGGTGCTGATGAGTTTTTCTCCGAAAGTCTCCGAGCGTTACCTGCTCCCGTTTATGGCTGCCTTCTGCTATTTGGCGGCTTGCGGGGTCATTCACATGGTTTGCTTTCTGCCGCGCTTTCGCACCCCGGCAACGTTCCTCCTGGTAGCATTGGTCTCAGCGCACCCGCTCATGCTGCTCGGCGAATACGTCCGGGATTTCAGCCACGACAGCCGGGCAGAGATGTCGGCGTGGACCAAAAGTCACTTCAAAAAACACGACCGCCTCGCCACCAGCCTGTGGACTCGCCTGCCTGGTTTCTATCAAGGTCAATACATCGTCGGCGTCGCTCCGGCCGACTACGTTGCCGACTTGGGAACGGTCGCTCAGTTGAAAGAGATGGGCTACACCTGGGTGGCAGTCGCCGATGTGGAAAGCGCCCGCTTCGAAGATGCGCAGCAGACTGGGACCTCCACTTCGGAAAGCGCTTTCCAACACCGGCGCACGTTCTATGAAGACCTCCGCTCTCAAGCCGACCTCCGTTGGAGCGCGCCCAAAGGCACGGTTTACAATTTGCACCCCGGACTGAAGCTCTACCAGCTTCGGCCCTGACCAATCGGCTGTTTTACAATCCCCGCCTTCATGTCACTCTAAAGTCGCCACGCCATGGACAACCAACTGCTCACCACCAATCGCAAGGCCCTTCAGGTCAATCTGGATCTCGAAAAATACGGCACGCTCGCCGAGATCGGAGCTGGGCAAGAGGTCGCCCGCTATTTCTTTCAAGCAGGCGGCGCGGCGGGAACGATCGCGAAGTCGATCTCCGCTTACGACATGAAATTCAGCGACGACATTTATGGAAAGTCGCCGCGTTATGTTTCGCGCGAACGGCTCTCCCTCATGCTCGATCACGAGTATGATCTCCTCGTGCAGCGGCTGGGGGAAACCCGCGGCGCCACCTCCACTTTCTTTGTTTTTGCGGACACGGTTTCAGCGAGAAACTTCCGCGGCACCAACGAATGTCATGGTTGGATGGGCCTGCGTTTCCAGCGCGAACCGCACGCCGCCCCGAGCGACATCCACATCCACGTGAGAATGTGGGATAGGGAAAACGTCCTCCAACAGCAGGCTCTCGGCATTGCTGGAGTGAACCTCATCTACGGCGGCTTCTATTACAAAGCCGACCCTGAAAAGTTCATCCGCTCCCTGATCGACAACCTCTCTACCGAACGCATCGAAGTGGACATGATTCGCTTCAGCGGCCCGGATTTTACCACGGTGGACAATCGGCTCATGTCGCTGTTGCTGGTGCAACACGGCCTCACGAACGCCGTGCTCTTTGGCCCCAACCACGACGTCATTCAGCCTTCGGAGTTGCTCTACAAAAAGTCGATTCTCGTCGAGCGCGGCAGTTTCCGTCCGGTGACTAATGTGAACATGGACATGCTGGATTGCGCCCTCGCGCAGTTCGTCCAGGAACCCGCGGTGAAGAACACGCGCGTCGAAGTGCTGCTCGAGATCACGATGCACAATCTCCTCTCCTCCGGGGAACTGGATCATCTGGATTTCCTCGCCCGCGTGGATGCGATATCCGCTCTCGGCCACAACGTGCTCATTTCCAACTACTCCGAATATTACCGGCTCACTTCCTACTTTCGGCGCTACACGAAGGAGATGATCGGCGTCGCTTTGGGGATCAATAACCTGCTCGAAGTCTTCAACGAGAAATACTACGAAACGCTCGAAGGCGGCATCCTGGAATCCTTCGGCCGACTCTTCCGCAACGCGGTGAAACTCTTCGTCTATCCGATGCGGCAGAGTGCTTACGATTACTACACCAGCACGCAACGGGAGACGGTGCCCGGCGGTGCTATTTCCGTCCTGAATCACGCTCACACCAAGTCGGTGCTCATCAAGGCGAGCAATCTGCAAGTGCCACCGAATCTCTCCAATCTCTATCTGCATTTGCAGGAGAACGGCTACATCGAATGCATCGTCGGCTACGACACGACGATCCTCGATATTTTCTCACGAGACGTGCTCAAGAAGATCGCGAGCGAGGATGCGTCCTGGGAGGGAATGGTGCCTCCGCAAGTGGCGACGTTGATCAAAGATCGCGGTCTTTTCGGCTACCAACGCGCCCTGCCGGCGGCCGCGGAATGATGCTCCTTTTCTCCCCAAAACAAATCCCGGCATGAACCAGATCAGAACTTCCTTCGCCACTTTTGCACTCAGCTGCTTAGGATTATTGACCGTTCCTCAGTTGGCTTTCGGCCAAGCAACAACTGCTGGTGCTGCGGTGAAGGAACCCGTTATCGCACGTGGTTTCATCGGTAGCCCTCGGTTTGAAACCAAGGAAGGCCCGCTCGGTGCGGGGACTGCATTTCTCATGAAGACCGACCGCCAGTTTGAAGTCGTCCTGCTTACGGCGCTGCATTTGTTCGGCCCGCATGGCGGATTGAAGACGCAGAAGACACAGGCCGAGTTGCCGTCTCTCGTCACCAAAGTCGCGCTTCAGGATATTACTGGGATCAACGAACTGAAAATGCCGCTCGTGGCAGTTCCCATCAAGATTGATCCGAGCCCGGATCTTGTGGTGTTTCGGCCAACGATCAGCAATCTAGTCACCAATCCCGGCCGGTTTGCAGACGCGCTTCCTGCTGTCGGCGAAACGCTCTGGCTCGCCGCCCATGTGCGCCAGCCGAGAGGAGTCACGCTGCATGCCTGCACCGTCACAGAGATCAAGGGGGAGCGGATCCATTGCAGATTTGTGAATCAGGCAATCGAAACGAACGGAGGCAGCGGAGGTCCTTATCTCAACGCAAAAGGCGAAGTGGTGGGAATCCACGACGGCTCGGTTAAAACCGAAGGAAACAAGCAGGGAATCATCTTGTCGGCAGCAGCGATCCGCGCGGTCTTGAAGAGTCTGTAGTTGCGCGGCTACGCGGGACCGACAGTCCGGCCACCGCTTGGAGCGAGGCCGTCTTTTTTAAGTGTCGTCAGTTGGGGCGGATCGGCCTATCAATTATCTTCAATTGCATGAACCCCCTGGAAGAGCGCATCGGTTATAAATTTCGCAACAGTCTCCTGTTGGCGGAAGCGTTGACCCATTCCAGCCTGGGGCACGAAACCCGCAAGCGTCATTTCGACAATCAACGGTTGGAGTTTCTCGGAGACGCGGTCCTGCAGCTTGTCATCACACGGCATCTCTACGAGCGCTTTCCGGAGTTTTCCGAGGGCCAGCTCACCAAGCTGCGTTCCCGCATCGTTTCCCGCGAAGGCTTGAAAGTGCACGCGCTGCAGATCGGCCTCGGTAATTACCTGATGATGGGCCGCGGCGAGGAATCCAGCGGCGGCCGGGAACGAGCGTCGATCCTCGCCGATGCGTTCGAAGCGTTGCTCGGAGCCGTTTATCTGGACAGCAGTTTGGCGGAGGTTACGCGGGTGATTCTGACCATCACGGAAGAAGATCTAGCACCGGTTTTGGAAGAACCCGGGGAGGTGAATCCGAAAGGCCAGCTGCAGGAGATTCTCCAAGCCATCTCTCCGCAGAGTCCGAAATACCGGATCGTTTCGCAGCAAGGTCCAGAGCACGAAAAAGCATTCGTGGCCGAGGTGCATTGGGAGGGCATTCTCATGGGGCGCGGCACCGGCCTTAGCAAGAAGCTCGCGGAAACGGCCGCCGCGCAGGATGCCATGGAAAACAAACGCTGGGCGGCTCCATGGGAGCATCCGCAGGATTCTGTCCTGATATGATTTTAGCCAACGCGATCCTGGTGCTGGCGGAGCGGCTGGTCCCTCAAGGTTGGATCTCTTTTTCCAGCGAAGGAATCATTCTCGATCTCGGCCAGGGCACGCCGCCGCCGGACCCGATTACGATTGATGTCAGGAACCACTATCTCGCGCCGGGTTTTGTCGATCTCCACATACACGGGGCGATGGGACGCGACACGATGGAGGCCACGCATGAGGCATTCGCCGCGATCGCTGAGTTCCACGCCAGTGGCGGCACCACCAGCCTCGCGCTGACAACGCTATCCGCACCTGAACAAGAAGTGCTCGCGGTGTTGGACGCGGCGCGATCTTTCACCAACACACACGCCGGTGCGCAGGTGCTTGGAATTCATCTGGAGGGCGTCTATTTCTCGCCGGAAAAGCCGGGGGCGCACGATCCCTCCATTTTGCATTCGCCGACTGATCTCGCGGAGCTTGATCGTCTGCTCGCCTACAGTGATGTGATCACGCAAATGACGCTGGCCCCAGAACTGCCAGGAGCTCTACCTCTGATCGAACGCCTCTCTACGGCGGGGATTATCCCCAGCGGCGGCCACTCCGATTGCTGGGCCGAAGAGGCCGAGGCAGCGCGGGCTCACGGCATGACGCAGGTGACGCACACTTACAATTGCATGTCATCGGCGCGGCGGCGCGGGGCGTTTCGCGAGGCGGGTTTGCTGGA
>DASVRZ010000125.1:0-6883 GCA_036388355.1 Chthoniobacterales bacterium
CGATGTGGCGGATCTTTATCGGAAGAACGGCCGCCCTGTCAAAAACGAGAGCAAAAACGAGAAGTCAGCGTTTTCGAAATCTCACGACGCGCTGCAGAAGCTGTATCCGAAGTTTTATTTCAAACAGAAGGTCACCGAGGAATTCGTCCATCAAGCGGACGAAACCGCCCGCATGTTGCATCACCTCGTCGCCGAGGCAGCCAAGCAGCCCGCAGTCGAGCCGCGCACCGATTACAAGGCGAAGCTGAAGGAGCTGGAATACCGCTTGTGGCAAACGCCCGAGCAGTTCGACGCCGAATACGAAGAGCTCAAGAAATGGCTCCGCAAGGGGCTGAAGGCGAAGACAGAGATGGTCGAGGCCAACTTGCGCCTGGTGATTTCCATCGCAAAAAAATACACGAACCGTGGTCTCTCGTTCCTCGATCTGATTCAAGAAGGCAACATGGGCCTGATGAAGGCGGTGGAGAAATTCGAATACCGCCGCGGCTACAAATTCTCCACGTATGCCACTTGGTGGATTCGCCAGGCGATTACCCGATCAATAGCAGATCAAGCCCGCACGATCCGCATCCCAGTGCACATGATCGAGACCATCAACAAGCTGATGCGCGTGCAGAAGCAGTTGGTGCAGGATTACGGACGCGAACCGAGCCCCGAAGAAGTGGCCGACGAGATCCAGCTGCCCGTCGAGCGGGTTAGAGCGGTTCTCAAGATGGCGCAACAGCCGATCTCCCTCCAGTCGCCTGTTGGCGACGGCGACGATACGAGCTTCGGAGATTTCATCGAAGACAAAGGCGCGGAGAATCCGAGCGACATGACAGCCATCGTGCTGTTGAAAGAGAAAATCAAAGATGTCCTCGACACGCTCACGGAGCGGGAGCGCCAGGTTTTAGAGCAGCGCTTCGGCCTAGTCGACGGCTACAGCCGCACACTCGAGGAAGTCGGCCGCCAATTCAAGGTCACCCGCGAACGCATCCGGCAGATCGAAGCCAAGGCATTACGAAAAATGCGTCATCCAACCCGCATTCGCCAACTCGAAGGCTTCCTCGAAGCCAACGAAGTTTAAGAAGCGTAGTCGTTCAAGATCAGTAGAGCCGAGCGGGTCGGCTGCGGGAATGTTGCGGACGCAACGTACCCAAGCCCAGGTCTGCAATGCGTTTCACCTTAGGGGAAGAGACTGCCAAGTCAGCTACAGTGGATGCGCGGCTAATCAGGTAAGCAGAGGAGCTCCCAACGTTCTGTTGATCACTGCGTCAGGTATATAGGGCAGGATCTTACCTGCGGAGGTGGCCAATGGAGTCGAAACCGACGGATCAGCAAACGGGTCAGTAGCCGTGCCCCAAATCGTCCAGAAACAAAAGACGGCCAACCGCACAGTCGCTTGCCATTCGTCCGAGAAAGCTGCGCTAAGCATGTTCGGGCAAAAATTGACGCGCCGCTGCACTCTCGCCCAGACCCTGTGTCACACAGGTTGCTTTGAATTGGTATATCAGCGTGTATGGGAAGTTGCCGCTTCTGTGTTTAGATATCGCATCCATGCCTCGCCTTTCCTTAGTGCCTGGCAACCGGGTATAGACGCGAAGGCGACGCTGAACACCACAGTGCATGCGAGACGGGTGCGCTCTCTTCGCGGGCCGCGGCTCCGTGTCGTTCAGAGAAAAGGTCCCATCCTGTCACCGGTAGAGCCGAGCGGAACGTAGTTTCTCAATCAATCACCGCAACATCCTCCTCTGCCCCAGTGGAAAATCATGCCGCCGACACGCTGGTGCTTCTTCTAATCGCTTTGTTCTCGATCGGCCAGCGTGATAGGTGCGGCGGAATCTGACTCAGCGCCTGGTTCTAGCATTACCACGGCGTCGGAGAGCTAGAGCGTCTGGAGCCGATGATCTGATGATCATACTCCTGAGGGCCGAAGCCGATTAAGGCCAGTGCAGCTGCCTCCCTTCCGGCGTGCATGAGACTCCGTTCGAGTTTATCGAAGTGAGTGCGAATGACCTTAAACGCGAGGGGGGTGCGCTCGCTAAAGACTCACTCTCTCAGCCGGGCGATGCCAACTAACGTATCCTAAGAGACCTAGCGGGCTTTAGAAAACAAAAAAGCCGGGATGCACGAATGCATTCCGGCTTTTGAATGAATTTAGCTAACTAGATTAGAAAGCGAAACGAATGCCCGTCCGAACGGATGGGAAGTTGTTCTTCGCATTCTCGACCACAGTCCAGCGACCGTCGGTGAAAACACCGAAGTTGCGGGTGATGCGGTATTCAACTCCGACGCCAGCGTGTCCTTCAAGGAGCGCGTCATCGTCGTTGCCATTGTTGTTGCCCAGGTTATTGTTCACGCCGTCTTCATCGTTGTCATCATCAGCGTCAACAACGTCATCAGCAACGTCGCCGAAATCAGTGTTCTCGGTGTTGAAGATCACGCCGCCACCAACGTAGACGTATGGAGCCCAGCCACTATCGCCGAGAGGCATGCGGTAGAAGAAGTTAAGAGCTGCAGAGCCGACGACGTCGTCGTCGTTGCGTTGAGTCTTGAGAGCTTGGCCTTCGATGCCGAGACCGATGTTAGTCGTGAAGAAACGGTTTACTGCGAGACCGCCGCCAAAACCGTGATCACCAAGGATTTCTTCGTTGGTCGATTCGGTGAAAGCGTAGGTGCCGAACAGATCGATGGTCCACTCTGGGCCATAGAGCGAGACGGCCGATGTCTCTACCGGTGCTGGGTTTTTGTCAGACTGAGCCACATAAGTGCTGCCTGCGAATGCAGAAGCGCCCATAGCAGCGACAGCTGCGAGAGTTAGGAGGTTTGTTTTCATTTTGGTTTCTATTTTGGTTTTTAGGGAACTGCAATAGGGGTGCAGTTGGGTTACACTAAGCCGAACGCAAACGGAGTGTAAAGCGGATTCCTTTTATTTGAAAAAATTTATGCCGCTGCCTGAACCTTCGAATTGAGGGTTCCGATGTAGGTTTGCATGCGGTCCATTGCGACCTTGATTTGGTCGAGACTGGTGGCGAAACAGCACCGTACAAAGCCTTCGCCGCTCGGGCCAAAAGCAGGGCCCGGGACGACGGCGACATTTTGTGTTTGCAGCAGGCCGAGCGAGAAATCCTTGCTGCTGATGCCAAGATGGCTGATCCGGGGAAAGATGTAGAAACTTCCTTTTGGAGAATGGCAGGGGAGTCCTAGATCGCGGCACCGGCTCACGATAAAATTCCGGCGCAATTCGTATTGGTCCCGCATCATCTTGACGGCGGGTTCGCCGTTTTCCAACGCCTCGATGGCGGCTTCCTGGGCGATGATGCTGGCGCACATGATGGCGTATTGATGCACCTTCATCATCGCTTCGATGAGAGCTTCTGGAGCGCAGGCATAGCCGATGCGGAAACCGGTCATGGCGAACGATTTCGAGCAACCGTGAATGAAGATGGTGCGCTCCTTCATCCCGGGAAGGCTGACGATGGAATGGTGCTCGGCTCCGTCGAAGGTGAGTTCGCTATAGATCTCGTCGGTGAGGACGATCAAATTGTGCTTTTCGCAAAGAGCCGCGATTTTAACGAGTTCCTCGCGAGTCTGAGTGGCTCCCGTTGGATTGGTCGGGAAGTTAAGCATCAACACCTTCGAGCGCGGGGTGATTTTCTCCGCGAGAGCTTCGGCAGTGAGGCTGAAGTTATCTTCCGCCTTGGTGGAAACCGCGACGGCAACACCGTAAGCCAGAGCGATGCTCGGACTGTAAGAGACGTAACACGGCTCGTGGTAAATAACTTCGTCTCCCGGGTTGAGCAGAGCGCGCAGGGCTAAATCGATTGCCTCGGATGCGCCGACGGAGATGAGAACCTCGCTTATCGGGTTGTATTCGACTCCAAAGCGGGCGGCAGTCCATTTGCTCACCGCCTGGCGCAGTTTGGGTAATCCGAGGTTGGAGGTGTAGGTGGTGCGGCCTTTCTCCAAAGCGAAAATGGCGGCTTCGCGGATGTGCCACGGAGTGACGAAGTCAGGCTCCCCGACTCCAAGGGAGATGACGTCCTTCATGGACTGGACGAGTTCAAAAAAGTCGCGGATTCCCGATTTGGGGATATCGCGGACGTGATTGGCAATGTGTTGCGAGACGGACATGGGAAGTGGTGGTAAATCCTCGCCGTTGTTCGCGCTTTTAGCGGGTCGGGCGAGAGGGATGTTTAGGGGGCGACCGAAAGACGGCCGTTTGCCTGGTCCGTGTGCGCCAGAATGCCGTTGGCTTTGTAAGTTTTCAGACGGAAACTTGTCGCCGTGCTCAGAACGCCTTCAATGGTGGCGAGTTTCTCCGCAATGAACATGGCGATTTCCCGCAGGTCCGTGCCTTCCACGACAACTTCGAGATCGTACGAGCCGCTCATAAGGTAGCAGCTTTTCACCTGGTCGAATTGCGAAATTCGCGTGGCGAGGCGGTTGAAGCCCCCCCCACGTTCAGGCGTGATCCGCACTTCAATAACCGCCGTAACGTTCTTTGTGTTGGCGCGTTCCTCGTCGAGGATGGCTTGGTAGCCGAGAATAATCCCGTCGGCTTCGAGTGCAGCGATCCGCTCGGCCACCACCTGAGGCGTGGTCTGGAGCTGGCGCGCAATGTCTTCTTTGGAAGCATGCGCATCGGCTGCGAGAATGGTGAGAAGTTTGGAGTCCATATTAATCTCCGAAGGAAATATCCACGGCGCGGGCCGTTTCTACCATTTGATGATCCGGCGGGACAGTCCGCAGACGGTGCACCGCATCGGCGATCGGTACGTCCATAACGATGTAATTCTGGTAGCTCACCATCCGGCCCATTTTACCTTCTTCAATCATCTTCACGGCATGAACACCAAAACGGGTGCCCAAAATCCGGTCGAGAGTCGTCGGGGCGCCGCCACGTTGGAGATGTCCGAGAACGCAGGTGCGCGTTTCCTTGCCGGTGCGGGAGACGATTTCATTCGCCACCTGTTCGCCGATTCCGCCGAGACGATGTTCGCCGGCGCGTTTTTCGGCCACGACCAGTGTTCCGTCTTTCGGAGCGGCTCCTTCAGCAACGACGATCATCGTGCTCTTATAGCCCTCCGCTTCACGGCGCCGGACCACCTCTGCGACCTTGTCGTAATCGAAGGGGATTTCCGGGATCAAAATAATGTCCGCTCCGCCGGCCAATCCGCCGTAAAGCGCGATCCATCCGGCGTGCCGGCCCATCACTTCGAGAACCATGACGCGTTTGTGGCTGGACGCGGTCGTATGCAGCCGATCCAAAGCGTCGGCCACGCAAGCCACTGCGGAGTCAAAGCCGAATGTCATGGCTGTGGCCTCGAGATCGTTATCGATCGTCTTCGGCACGCCGATCATGGGAAAACCTTCCTCGAACAGCTGCAGTGCAGTCGTTAGAGAACCATCGCCGCCGATGGCAACCACGGCATCAAGCTGAAGATCCTGAATCGTCTTGCGCGCCTTCTCCACCACATCTGGTGGGGCCGCCATTTTCTGGCCGTCGCCCACTTTGGCAATGAAGTTGCCCTTGTTGGTCGTGCCCAACATCGTGCCCCCTTGTTGCATGATTCCCGCGGTATTGGCGCGGTTGAGTGGCATGGTGCGGACAGGCGGAAGAATACCTTCGTAGCCGTCGATGAAACCGATGACTTCCCAATCCAGATGCTCCGAGGCGCGAACAATGCCGCGCAAGACGGCGTTTAATCCGGGGCAATCTCCGCCACTTGTGAGGACTCCAATTCTTTTTGGCATAACTTCTTAAGGGTTGGTTCTACGTCCGCCAGCAGCCCATTGCTCTTCCAGGCTCCAGGCGCGTCGGAGGAGCTGGGCGCCAGCCGCAAAACGATTCTGTGCTCCCAGCAAAACAACCGTCACGCGACGCGGCGTGATATACGTTTTGCCTGCTTCTTCGCGAGTTTCGGGAGCGCGGGTGGAGGACAGGATGAGGCACTCACCGGCAGCAGCGGTGCGTCCGGTTTTCACGCCGTCGATGCCGTCCTGGCCGAGGAGTTCGTTGGTATTCCGCAAGAGGTAATCCTCAGGCTTCAGCGCGCGGACGATGGAAATTTTCCGCTCTTTCTGCGAAACGTAAAAGCGGAAGCCTTTGTCCTTCATCGCATAGCGAGCCAGGCGAGCCATGTTGTCCGAGCTGGAGTGGGGGAGCATCCCCTTGCGTGGCTCCAGGCCGTGGGGATTCAAAAACAGCGTGTTGTTCATGCCCAGCGAGCGGGCGAGCGCGTTCATTTGCGCCACAAAAGTATCCACCGGGCCGAGATCATCCGGTTTCGAAGAGGTGGCTTTTAGCGAGCGCCCCACATGCGCGGCCAGCGTGTAAGCGGCGGCGTTGTCCGATTGTAGCAAGGAGCAATAAAGAAGATCGCGCAGGGAAACGAAGTCACCGGGAGCGAGGCCTACGGGATTGGCCCCTTCCATGCGAGCCACCTCGGCAGGCACGGCTGCGAGTTCGCTTACATCATGATTAGTAGCCTGGCACCAATCGAGGACGACCATGGCCGTGGCGATCTTGGTGAGGCTGGCAACCTGCCGCTTTTCGATGCCGTTGGAGGATTCGAGAATGTAGCCCGTCTCGTTGTCGAGAATGGTGTAAGCCGCCACGCCGTAGGGGTTTTCCGCCGCGCGGGAAACGGAGCCGACAGCGAGTAAGAAAGTAACGAAAAGAATGGACGTCAGAACGATGGAAGAACGGCGGGAAAGCATGGAAGGCAAGTAGGAACGGAAATGCGGCGTATTTTAGGGAGGAAGTCCGCTTTGGCAATAAGGAACGTCCGGTCCTGCGACGGCGGATGGCTGAAGCTTGGGAAAACCCAGCGCGCCCTCACTCGTTCGGGAACAACGGGAACCGCGTCTGCCTTTCGTCCTCCATCGGCGAGTCCTGAAT
>DASVRZ010000126.1:0-17894 GCA_036388355.1 Chthoniobacterales bacterium
GATCTTTGGGGCTTCCGCGATTAAGGTGGCGTCGATGTTGATGATCCGGCGGTGCTCCGTGGCTAACAGGATTTGCACGCGGCTGAGAATCTCCAGGCTGCTGATGCCGCGGATCGACTCGTCCGTATTTGGAAAATGATGCCCTATGTCACGGAGACCTGCCGCTCCTAGAATCGCGTCGGCAATGGCGTGGCAAAGCACGTCCGCATCGGAGTGTCCATCGAGGCCGAGATCGTAAGGAATTTCCACTCCGCCCAGGACGAGCCGCCGCCCTTCGACGAGGCGGTGAACGTCATATCCAATTCCAACAGTTTGCATGCGGCTATCCTTTGCGGACGCCGCGGATAAGATCAACTCCTCTTTTCCCGGGTTGACCCGCGCGGGATTGGCGTTTAGAAACCGATCATGCAAAGCAGCTCTGCAAAATCCCGGTTGTTTCTTGTTCTCGCGTTGATTCTCACCCCCTGGATGGCGCAGGCGAATCCGGGCCACGGCGGCACGAGTTTTGGTCACGGGCTACTTCATCCTCTCTCAGGTCTGGATCACATTTGTGCCATGCTCGCTGTGGGAATGTGGGCTGCTCAACGCGGCGGACGCGCAACCTGGATGATGCCTCTGGCATTCCTAGCGATGATGTTTAGCGGGGCGATTCTGGCTTCTCTCGGCGTGAATCTTCCTCAGGTGGAAGCGGGCATCGCCTTATCAGTGTTGATTTTGGGATTGTTGGTTGCGGCGGCAGTTCGCTTGCCGATCTGGGCTGGCGCGATGGTCGTGGGCGCATTTGCTGTTCTTCACGGGCACGCGCACGCGCTGGAAACGGCACCAAATGCGGTCGCCTGGGCGTATGACTCTGGATTTCTCCTCTCGACAGCCGCTTTGCACGCGGTCGGCATTCTCTTCGGGATGGCAGTTGCACGCTTTGGCGAGGTGTCGCTAGTGCGTTATACAGGTGGGGCGATTGCCCTCTGCGGCGTGGTTTTGATCGTCGGGTGATTCCTTGATGAACGAGTGGTCTCCCAAGAAGCTCGTGCTCGCGAGCATGGGGGTGGCGATTTTTTCTGCTGCGCTCACAGGCGGCGTGGTTGCGTGGTTGCTGAATGGCCAGCGGCCGCCGCAGACGGAAGTCTTCTCGCCGAATGGCGCCAATCCCGCGATGCCTATGGCGCACGCTCCGCATGGCACTCCTCCTGCAGATCCGGTTTTGGCGGGCAACTGGTATTACGATCATCAACAGTGGAAAGAGGCGATCCAGGCATATGAAAAGGCGCTGGCGTCTGGCTCCGACAATCCCAATGTGCGGACCGACTTGGGAAATTGCTTCCGATTTACCGGCCGACCTGAAGCAGCGCTTGAGCAGTATCAGATCGCGCAAAAACAAGATCCCAAGCACGAACACAGCCTATTCAATCAAGTGACTCTTTACGCGGAGTCACTGAAGAATCCGGCGAAGGCCGAGGAGATGGCTCGCCAGTTTTTGACGCGTTTCCCGACGAGTGGCAATATTGAGACGGTGAAGAAGTTCGTCGTGAACCCGTGAGCCACCTGAAGTGGTTGATTTTCCCTGCCTCTTCCTTAGACTGTCCGCCTGATGGCTTCTCCAAAGATTGATCCCGCCTTGCACCAGGCCCGCAAACCGGAATGGATCAAGGTGCGGCTGCCATCGAATCCGAAGTTTTTCTCGACGAAGGCGTTGATGTCGGATCTGAAGCTCGTGACCGTGTGCGAGGAGGCGCAATGCCCCAACCGCTGGGAATGCTGGAGCCAGGGACCGGCCACGTTTATGATCGCGGGCGAACGCTGCACGCGCGCTTGTGGATTTTGTGCGGTGAGCACCGCCAAGCCGCTGGCGCTGGAAGCCGACGAGCCGACTCGCGTGGCGGAAGCGGTCAAGCGCATGGATCTGAAGCATGTGGTGATCACGGCTGTGGCGCGTGATGATTTAGCCGACGGCGGCGCGGCTCACTTTGCTGCGACGATTCGGGCCGTTCGCGCGACCGATCCGAAGCTGGTGATTGAAGTTTTGACGCCCGATTTTAATGGGAATGAGACGTCCATCCGCACCGTGCTGGACGCTGGCCCGCAGGTTTTCAATCACAACTTGGAAACCGTGGAACGCCTTTCCCCGTTGGTCCGGTCACGTGCCAAATACCGGCTTTCGCTGGACGTGTTGCGGCAGATCAAGGAGTGGTCGCCGGCGACGGTTACGAAGAGCGGCATTATGCTCGGCTTGGGCGAAGAGGAGAACGAGCTCTTCCAAGCCATGGACGACCTGCGGGAATCCGGGGTGCAGGTTTTAACCCTTGGCCAGTATTTGCGTCCGACGCCGAATCATTTGCCGGTGGTGGAATACATCACGCCCGAGATGTTTGATCTTTACGGCGAGATTGCTCGCAAAAAGGGCTTCGAGTTCGTCGCCAGCGGACCGCTGGTGCGGAGTTCGTATCATGCGGGCGACGTCGACCTAACGACCTTGGGAATCCGTGCCGATCCCGCCTAAAATCGGGGTTCTGATTCCCGCTTATTGCGAGGAAGCGACCATCGGGAAGGTGATTTCCGGTGTGAAGAGGCATCTCGGCTTGGTTCTGATTGTTGACGACGGCTCGTCAGACGAAACTGCGGTCCGGTCCAAAGCAGCGGGTGCGGAAGTGATCGTGCATGAGCAGAATCGAGGCAAAGGCGCTTCAGTGAAAACGGGCCTGCGCACTCTGGAATTACGGGGAGTAGATTATTTTTTGGTGATGGATTCGGATGGTCAGCATGATCCGGAGGACATTCCAAAGTTCGTCGCCGCTGCATCGGATGCCTCGGTGGCGGTGTTTTGCGGCAACCGCATGGGCGATCTCACCACAATGCCGCTGGTGCGGAAGATCACGAATAAGTTCATGTCGTGGCGGATCAGCCGGGCTTGTCAGCAGAGAATTCCGGACAGCCAGTGCGGCTTTCGCATGTATCGCCGCGACACGCTGGCGCACCTGTTATGCGAGACGAATAACTTCGACTACGAAACAGAGACGCTGCTCCTCATCGCACGTCATGGGTTGAAGATTGGAGCCGTGCCGGTAAGGACAATTTACGGCGACGAGAAGAGCAAGATTCGCCCGGTGCGGGATACGATCCGCTTTTTCCAACTGATGCGCCGTTACCGCCGATAAGGACCGGGGCGCCCAGCAACAAAAAAGGCGTGGAGTTTATCCACGCCTTTTTGTTGAGCCAATGTCGCTTAAACCGCCGCAGCAGGCTGCGGGGATTCGGGCTCCTGCACGACGAACTCGATATCGCGCGGGCCTTTCTTCGCCACCAAGGTGTCGCCCTGTTTGACGTTGCCCTTGAGAAGCTCCTCGGCGAGTGGATCTTCGAGATACCGCTCGACCGCCCGGCGCATCGGACGTGCGCCATATGCGGGATCGTAGCCTTTCTCGATCAGGAATTCGACGGCTGTCTGATCGAGCGTGACGTGGATCTCCTTGTATTTGAGGCGCTTGACAGTCTTCGCCACCTCGAGGTCAACGATCTTGATGAGGTCCGCACGTTCGAGCGTGTGGAAGACGATCAGGTCATCGAGACGGTTGATGAACTCCGGTTTGAAGACGCGCTTTGCTTCTTCGAGGATCTTCTCGCGCATGAGATCATAGTTCTGCTCGTTGCGAGGCGCTCCAAAGCCCATCGTCGTCTGGCGCTTGATCGTTTCGGCTCCCACGTTTGACGTCATGATGATGATCGTGTTGCGGAAGTCGATCTTACGGCCGAGCGAGTCAGTGATTTTTCCCTCCTCCAGGATCTGGAGCATAAGGTTCATCACGTCGGGGTGAGCTTTTTCCACCTCATCGAAAAGTACGACGCTGTAGGGGCGGCGACGAACGGCTTCGGAGAGCTGACCGCCTTCCTCGTAACCGACATATCCCGGAGGCGATCCGATGAGACGCGACGCGGTGAATTTCTCCATGTACTCGGACATGTCGATTTGGATGATCGCATCTCCATCGCCGAACATGAACTCCGCGAGCGTGCGAGCGAGGAAGGTCTTACCTACGCCGGTTGGCCCGAGGAAAATGAATGAACCGATGGGGCGGCGAGGATCTTTGAGATCGGCTCGGCTGCGGCGCAGGGCTTTGCTGACGGCCACAACGGCTTCGTCCTGCCCGATCACGCTGCCCTTGAGGTCGTTCTCCATGCTGAGGAGCTTGGTCATTTCCTTCTGCTCCATGCGGTTGAGCGGCACGCCGGTCCATTTGGAAACGATGTGCATCATGTCGTCTTCGGTGACGAGCACTTCCTTCTCTTCGCGCTGTTCCCGCCATTGAGTGAGGATGGTTTCGAGCTTCTCCTTGGCCTGCTTCTCGTTGTCGCGCAGAGCGGCGGCTTTCTCGAAATCCTGAGCCTTAATAGCACCTTCTTTCTCGGCCTTGATCGCTTCGATCTCGGCTTCAATATCCTTCACGTTCGGCGGGCGCGTCATGGAGTTGATGCGTGCACGAGCACCGGCCTCGTCCATCACGTCGATGGCTTTGTCTGGCAGGAAACGGTTCGTCAGATAGCGATCGGAAAGCTTGGCAGCGAATTCGAGAGCTTCGTCTGTGAGCCTGGCTTTGTGGTGCGCCTCGTATTTTGGACGAAGACCTTTGAGGATCTCGATGGTTTCCTCCACGCTCGGAGCTTCGACTTTCACGGTTTGGAAACGGCGTTCGAGAGCGGCGTCTTTTTCGATGTATTTGCGATACTCGGTGAGAGTCGTCGCGCCGATGCACTGAAGTTCGCCACGGCTGAGCGCAGGCTTGATGATGTTCGAAGCGTCCATCGCGCCCTCAGCGGAACCAGCACCAACGATGGTATGGAGCTCGTCGATGAAGAGGAGGACGTTCTTGGTGCGGCGAATCTCGTCCATGACGGCTTTAATGCGCTCTTCGAATTGGCCGCGATATTTCGTGCCGGCCACCATCAATGCGAGATCCAACGTGATGACTTTCTTGTCGCGCAGAAGCTCTGGCACATTGCCGCTGGCGATTTCCTGGGCGAGACCTTCTGCAATGGCGGTTTTGCCGACGCCGGCTTCGCCGAGAAGAACAGGGTTGTTCTTGGTGCGGCGGCAGAGAATCTGAATAACGCGCTCAATCTCGTTTTTACGGCCGATGACCGGATCCATTTCGCCTTTTTTGGCGATCTCGGTGAGGTCACGTCCGAAGGCGCGGAGAGCAGGCGTTTTGGCGTCCTTTTGTTTGCCAGAACCGCTCCCGGAGTTGCTTTCCTGCGGGATATCAGACTCTCCTTCAGGCGGCGTGTAGTTGGGGTCCAGCTCCTTCATGATCTCGCCGCGCGTGCGTTCGATATCGATTTCGAGAGTTTTCAGGACGCGCGCAGCGACGCCTTCGCCTTCGCGAAGGAGGCCGAGGAGAATGTGTTCCGTGCCGACGTAGCTGTGGTTGAGCGTTTTGGCTTCCTTGCCCGCCAGAGCGAGAACTTTTTTCACGCGCGGCGTGTAAGGAATGTTGCCGACCATCTTGGTCTCTGGACCGGAGCCGACCTGTTTCTCCACTTCCATCCGCACGGTCTCGAGATCGAGGCCCATTTTTTGCAGGACGTTGACAGCGACACCCTGACCAAGCTTGATCAGCCCCAGCAAAAGATGCTCGGTGCCGACGTAGTTGTGGTTGAATCGATCTGCCTCTTTCCGGGCCAAGGCCAGGACCTGTTGAGCACGAGGAGTGAAGTTATTCATCATTAGTTGAGTCTGGAAGCGCGGCTGATTCCGGCGTCTGACTAACCTATATCAGTGTTGCCTTTAAACTGCAAATTTCTGGCAAGCGACTCCTGGCCGCTCCAACACCGTGCTCGAAACCGCTCGCGACGACTTACCGCGCTCCCATGGGAGCATTCAAATAGGAAGGCTGACTCGTCGCGCCAACGTCTCCCGTGCGGCTGGTGCCACGCTTAAAGACGAGCTTCGCCGAGCGAATCTCCACGCCATCGGGCGATTCAGCGACAATTGGGATCTCGAATTCGCCGTCGGGCAGGCGGAAGTGATACCGGAAACTGCCATCCTGCGCGAGTTGGATCTCCTTGCCGTCGATCCACACCGTGGCATCGGGATGCGTGCCGCCGTAGAAAATCACCTCGGCATTAACGTGCATGAAGAAATCGCGACCCGCTCCGCCGAAAGGTTGTGCGCTCCAGCTCGAGCCGAGGGCTCCGGACCAGCTCGCCTCACCGCCGACCGCCTGCATCCAACTGGTTTCACCCGTCCAGCTGGCACCGATACCGCTGGAAAGACTGCTCTCGGTCCAGGTGGGGCCCACGAGACCTTGCAGGAAATTAACTTCGCTGCTGCTTGGGGAGCTGAGGGTTTCTGAAAGAGATTCGCTGAGTCGTTGGCGGAAAATCTGGTCGATCTCTGCGGAGCCAAGGCTGATCTGCGAAACGAGATCCGCGCCGACGAGGGCTTCCAGCAGCTTGCGTTGTTCCTCGGTCCAGTTTCCGGCGATCTCCTGGAGATTCCGGGAGACATTGCCTTGCAAGCGAGCAAACGACCCGATGAGCGAGGTGCCCGATTCCATCTCGCCTTGCACCAGTTCCAGCATGCGGTGGAAGCTCAAATGAAACGGCACCGAGGCGAACTCTGCAGGTCCTTCGTTGAAAGTATCCGCTGGAGCGAACGCCACATTGGACGTTCCCAACACAGCCCATTCCGAACGCGTGTCGTGGAAGCCGAGCTCTACAAAATAGGAAAGTCCGGCGTCTTTGATCGGGAAATACCAGTTCTTCGCGTGCGTGTTCACCCGGATCTGGTCGGTCATATCACCTCTGGTAGTGAACACCTTCAGGTAGAAATTTGGCTCGCCTTGCGACATGAGGTCGCGGTCGTAGCTCTCGAGATCGAGATCCCAATAAACAAAGAGCCAGTGCGGATCCCGCGCCGCGAGATACACCTGGCCGGTCTGATATGAAGCAGGCAATTCGCCGAGATCGTCAAAACTGGATTCGCTGCCGCTGGTCGAGAGAACGGGCTCCTCGATAGGAAGTTGGGGGATTTCCTCAACGGGATCCGGAGTCACAACCCGGCTGGCAATCTGCGGTTCAGCGCTGATTTTAAATGGCTGAGCGTTCTCCTGCGCGGACTCGCTGACAGGTGACTCGCCGGTGTTGCCTGGCTCAGATGTGATTGGATCGTTTCCCATAAATTCCTTCGTTTAAGTACAACTCTGTTGCCGCCCCTACCCGGCAAACGCCCGCGAGATTACAAACTGAAGTTGATATGGCAACGAAAAATTCTTGAGAATTGTTGGTAAGGACCGTGACTATCCGGTTTCCTTCGACCCTGTCTGATCATGTTTACCAAACGCGTTATTCCCTGCCTCGATGTCACCAACGGACGCGTCGTGAAGGGCACGCAATTCCTGGAGCTCCGCGATGCGGGCGATCCGGTGGAATGCGCGCTCGCCTATAATAATCAGGGCGCGGACGAACTCGTCTTTCTGGACATCACCGCCTCGTCTGACAACCGCAACACGATGATCGATGTGGTGGAACGCACGGCGGATCAATGCTTTATGCCGCTGACTGTGGGCGGAGGGATTCGGACGCCAGCGGATGTGCGAGCCATGCTTCTCGCCGGCGCGGACAAGGTGAGCATGAATACCGCAGCGATTGCAAATCCCGGCCTGATTAGCGCGGCGGCGGAAGGTTTTGGCAACCAATGCGTGGTGGTGGCGATCGATGCGCGGCGGAATCCCACCGGCGGCTGGACGGTGTATACCCATGGCGGCCGCAAACCGACCGAACTCGACGCCATCGCCTGGGCGATCGAGGCGGAAAAGCGCGGCGCTGGCGAGATTTTGCTCACGAGCATGGACGCCGACGGCACGAAGGACGGCTACGATCTGGCCCTTACCGCCGCCGTCAGCGAGCGGATCGGTATTCCCGTGGTGGCGAGCGGAGGCGCGGGAAAACTGGAGCATATGTCGCGCGTTCTCGCCGAAGGCAAAGCGGACGCGGTTCTGGCCGCGAGCATATTTCATTTCGGAGAATTTACCGTAGGCGACGTGAAGCGTTATCTCCGCGCCCAAGGGGTGCCGGTGCGGCTGGAATAAAGTGCCTTCTATATATAGAGCGTTTTCCGAAACGATTCAGGTGACGCCTTTTCTCATGTGAGGTAAATTCAGCCCGTCTAGCAAAAGGAACATTATGGCCAAAGGAAACAACAGTCACCGCAAGGAAGTCAAAAAGCCCAAGAAGAAAGCCCTGCCAGGTCAGGTTCAGCCCGCTCCGAAGAATTAGCGAACCGCTGATTCCATAGAAGCCTCGCTCCCGAGTTGAGGGTTGTCGGCGGTGGTGCAGGCGTGGGAAACGGAGTTTCCAAGGCGTTGAGAACAGGGGTGAGCGGCAAAGCACATGATCTTTCGTAGCAAGAGAGCCAAGGAAGATCTGTCGAGTAGCTGGAACCGCTCAGACCGGACATTCTTCGCGGCGGGTGCCTGTCACATCCTAGCTGCCGCTTTTCTCGAGCGTTTCGCGAATTCCGCGTTCCAGGCAATGCTCATCCTTCCGCGTCACGGAGCACGCGGCTCACACGTTTTTGTGACCGATGGCACAACAGCTTTCGACTACCACGGGTTTACGCCGTGCGAGCGTTTCAGGAGCTTCTATTGCAGACACCTCCAGCGGCGGTTTTCAGGATGGGAGGCTGATTTAATTGCCTTGGTTGAGTCTCCTTCAAGTCGGGAGGTTTTGCGACCGATACAATCATCGTGCGCCTTCCCAGTTTCTATACGATCCCACCCAAAGAGCAGAATCCTTCCTCTCGCATCTACTCACGCGACATCGTCGCCTCACCAGCGGCCTGAATCAGCAGACCTGCAGATCGGTCACGGAGGCTGGTGGTCGTGCGCAGCTACTCGGCGAATTGCAGTCCGTGCAGCGTTGAATAGAGCCCTTCTTTGGTGATCAGCTCCCCGTGGGTGCCTTGCTCCACGACGCGACCTCCCTCCATGACGAGGATTTGGTCTGCCTTGACGATCGTGCTGAGCCGGTGGGCGATAACCAGCGTGGTGCGGGTGGTCATGAGGTGCTCGAGTGCTTCTTGAATGAGTCGCTCGGAAACGCTGTCGAGCGCGGAAGTCGCTTCGTCGAGGATGAGGATGCGCGGGTTTTTCAGGATCACCCGAGCAATCGCGATGCGCTGGCGCTGACCACCAGAAAGCGCGACGCCACGCTCGCCGATCTCTGAATTGTATTGGCTGGCGAACTTCTCGATGAACTCGTGGGCGTTGGCTGCTTTGGCGGCGGCGATCATTTCCTCGTCTGTGGCATCGCGGCGTCCATATTTGATGTTATCGCGAATCGAGCCGGAGAAGAGGATGTTGTCCTGCATGACAATCCCGATCTGACGCCGAAGAGATTGCACGTTGAAGTTTCGAATATCTTGTCCGTCCACGAGAATGCGGCCTTCTGTGGCTTCGTAAAACCGGGCCAGCAGAGTGATAATCGTGCTTTTCCCGGCGCCGCTGGGGCCGACGAGGGCCAGCATTTTCCCGGGTGCGACGGTGAAGCTGACGTCCGAAAGCGTGGACTGGTGGGCGCGATAGCCGAAGGAGACATTTTCAAAGGCGACCTCTCCCCGCACCGGCGGGAGAGCGGGCAAGCTGTCGTTTTCCGGCACGGCGGGTTGGGTGTCGAGAACGGTGAAGATTTGCTCCAGAGCCACGACCGCCGTCTGGATCATGGCGTTGGTATCCACAATCCGGGTGATCGGCGCATAAAGCAGCCCCAGAAAGCCGGTAAACGCGACGAGCTGCCCAACGGTGAACCCATCGACTTTGTGATAAGCGAGCCAGGCGCCGTAGCCGAGGACGAGCAGCGTTCCGAGTCCGGTGACGAGCTCCGCCCCGCCGCTCAGGAGAGTATTGCGCCAGAGAACGCGGGAATAGTTATTCAGGTCGTTCTCGATGCGATGATTGAATTGGCTCATCTCGAGTTCCTCGGTGGCAAACGCCCGGACGAGGCGGGAGGAGGCAATGCGTTCGTTGAGGATGCCCATGACTTTGTCCCAGTTGTGGCGATGGCGGCGGGCTTCCACGCGCAGGCGGCGGCGATGCCAGGTGAAGTTCAGGACAAAAAGCGGAAGAACGAGGTAAGTCAGCAAGGCCAGTTTCCAATGGGTGCAGGCGAGGATGACGAGCACTCCCAGCACGGTGAAAACATCGCCGACGAGGTTCACGGATGCGCCGGACACGAGGTTGAACATGGCGTTCGTGTCGTTAACAACGCGGGCCACAATTTTGCCGGTCTGCCGCTCATCGTAGAAGCGTAGCGAGAGCTTTTGCAGATGCGCAAAGATGGCGATGCGCATGTCGCAGGTCACCCGCATCCCGGTGCGCTGGAGCAGGAAATTACGGCCAAAGGTGGCGAAGACTTTCAGGATAATGGACGCGGCGAACGCCCCAAGGAGCCACACAATCGACTCCCATGGCTGGATGCGCGTCACGTGGTCAATGATCGCTCCAAACAAATAGGGGCGAACCAGTTCCAGTCCGGTCACTGCAGAGAGCAGCAGAAAAATGATCAGGAACCGTCCGCGGTACGGAACCAGGTAGCCAAAGAATCTCCGGAGAATGAGGAAGGTGTCGTGTCGGGAATGCCGTTTGCGCATGAGCTGGCGTTCATCTGATAGCAGTCCGGTCTGAAACTGAACTTCTATCGGCTAAATCTATTGGGAGACAGGATAACCCCGGCTCCAGGTCTCCTCTCGGGGTCGCTTAATCAACCCGGCCGCGCATCTTCTTCGTTTCGCTGCGCTGCTTCTTTTGCTTCAGGATTCGCTCTTTGAGCCCGCGCGGCTTGGGACGGTTGGTACGTTTGATTTTCTCGCGCTCGTGTTTCAAGGCCGCCCGAGCAGCAGCTCGTTGAGTCTTGATCGTGGCGATGAGCCGCTCTCGCGCCAGTTGCCGGTTGGAAAGCTGGGAACGATGATCCTGCACGGTCACCGCAACGCCGCTCGGACGATGCGTCAGCGTCACGGCGGTGCTGACTTTGTTGACGTTCTGCCCGCCGGGTCCGCTGGAGCGTTGGAAGGATTCTTCGATGTCTTCGACGCGAAGCCCGAGCTTGCGAAGTTGAGCGGCAAATTCGAGTTCCATGGTTTCCGGCTCCGAGCTGATTTCGTTCATCTCGCATTTTTTGCCAGTGGCATTTTCTGCAATTCCCGGGTTGACGCTCCATTGCGCGATTCCCTACTGTCGGGGCAGCGTCGGCAGTCCCCGTCGGCCGCCTCTCCTTTTCATGAATATCCACGAATACCAAGCCCGCGAACTTTTTGCCAAATTCAACGTGGCTACTCAACCGGGCAGTGTCGCGTCGACCCCTGCTGAAGCGGTCAACATTGCCGCCGGACTAGGCGGAAAAATCGTCGTTAAGTCTCAAATCCACGCTGGCGGTCGCGGCAAAGGCACCTTTAAAAACGGCTTCAAAGGCGGCGTTCACCTGTGCGAAACAGCCGCCGAAGCGGGCGACCTCGCCGGCAAAATGCTTGGCCAGGTGCTCGTCACGCATCAGACCGGCCCCGAGGGCAAAGAGGTCAGCAAAGTTTTCGTCGGCGCGGCCGTGAACATCACTCGCGAGCTGTATTTCGCCATTCTCCAGGACCGCGCGACCAGCGGCTACACAATCATCGCCAGCACCGAAGGCGGCGTGAACATCGAAGACGTCGCGGAGCACACGCCGGAAAAAATCCACCACGAGAGCATTCACCCGACGCTCGGGCTGCAGTCGTATCAGAGCCGCAAGCTGGCGGCGATGCTGGGCCTCGACGGCAAGCTGATGAACCAGGCAGTGAAGCTGTTTGCCAATCTCTACAAGCTCTTCATCGAATGTGATTGCGCCATGGTCGAAGTGAACCCGCTCGTCGTTACCGACACGGGTGAACTCCTCGCTCTAGACGCGAAATTCGGCTTCGACGACAACGCTCTTTACCGCCATCCCGACATCCTCGCGATGCGCGACAAAACCGAGGAAGATCCTCGCGAAGTGGCCGCGTCGGAGTTTCAACTCAACTACATCGGCCTCGATGGGAACATCGCCTGCCTCGTCAACGGTGCTGGCCTCGCGATGGCCACCATGGACATCATCCAATACGCTGGCGGCAACCCCGCGAACTTCCTCGATGTCGGCGGCGGCGCGACTAAAGAACAAGTCGCTGCAGCGTTCCGCATCATCCTCGCCGACCCAAAAGTGGAAGGCATTCTCGTCAACATTTTCGGCGGAATCATGGATTGCGACATCATCGCTCACGGCATTCTTGCCGCAGCCGCGGAGACCGGTCTTAGCATTCCTCTCGTCGTCCGTCTCGAAGGTAACAACGTCGCCGCAGGCAAAGCCACTCTCGCCTCCAGCGATCTGGAAGTCATTGCCGGCGAAGACATTCTCGACGCCGCGAAGAAAATCGTAGCCGCTGTCGGCGAAGCGAAAAAAGCCGCCTAATTTCCCATGTCCATTCTCGTCACGCCCTCCACAAAAATCCTCATTCAGGGAATCACCGGCAGCTTCGGAGCTCGCCATGCCCAGCTTTCCCTCGACTACGGCAGCCAGGTGGTTGCCGGTGTCACGCCAGGCAAAGGCGGTCAGCTTTTCGCCAACGTCGTGCCGATTTTCGACACTGTTTCCCAAGCCGTTCGCGAGACGGGAGCCACTGTCTCCGCGATTTTCGTCCCGCCGCCATTCGCTGCTGACGCTATCCTCGAAGGCGTCGATGCGGGACTCGATCTCGTCATTTGCATCACCGAAGGCATTCCCGTGAACGACATGGTGAAAGTGAAACACGCGATGAAGGGCAGCAAAACCCGCCTCATCGGACCGAACTGCCCCGGCATCGTCACGCCTGGCACTGGCGAGAACTCTCACGGCGGCTGCCGCATCGGCATCGCTCCCGGCTACATTCACAAGAAGGGCAATGTCGGCGTGGTTTCCCGTTCTGGCACCCTCACCTACGAGGCTGTTTTCCAACTCACCACCCGCGGCTACGGTCAATCGACCTGCGTCGGCATAGGCGGCGATCCCGTCAACGGCACCAGCCATCTGGACATCCTGAAGATGTTCAACGATGACCCGGAAACCGAGGCCATCATCATGATCGGCGAAATCGGCGGCACCGCCGAGGAAGAAGCGGCCGAATGGGCAGGGCAATATTGCAAGAAGCCGATCGCAGGCTTCATCGCCGGGGCCACCGCGCCTCCCGGACGGCGCATGGGCCACGCCGGCGCCATCGTCAGCGGAGGCAAAGGCACCGCCGCTGCCAAGATCGCCGCCCTCGAAGCGGCCGGCATCGCCGTCGCCCCAACGCCAGCCGACATGGCCGACACGCTCCTGAAGCACTGGAAACGCTAATCTTTTCCCCCTTTAACAAACCCCAACTTACCACCAGCCATGCCCATTATCTCCAGAGGACTCGAAGGAATCGTTGCCGCAGAAACCCGTATCGGGGACGTCAGGGGAGACATTGGTCAGCTTATTTATCAGGGTTACGACATCAATGAGCTGGCGGGAAAAGTGTGTTACGAGGAGGTGGTTTATCTCCTTTGGCACGGCACTCTGCCGAATAAATCACAGCTCGAAAGTCTCACCACCGCCCTCCGCGCGGAACGTGAACTGCCCCAGAGCGTTATCAATTTTCTGACGGGTGCACCGAAGAGCGCTGCTCCGATCGACGTCATGCGGACGGCGATCAGCATGCTGGGATGTTATCCGACGGGGCGATTCGATCTGCCGATGAGCGAGAATCTCGCGAATGCGATTAAGCTCGTTTCGCAAATCGGCATCATTGCCGCGTATTTCCACCGGGCACGGCAGGGATTGTCGCTCCCGCCGATGCGCAAAGATCTGAGCGAGGCGGGGCATTTCCTCTGGTTAATGACTGGCGAGGAACCAACCGCTGACGCGACGGCAACCCTCGACGTCGCTTACGTTCTTCATGCAGAGCACGGCTTCAACGCCTCCACCTTCACCGCACGCGTCGTGGCTTCGACGATGTCGGATATTTACTCCGCCGCCAGCGCTGCCATCGGCGCGTTGAAGGGACCCCTCCACGGTGGCGCCAATGAAGGCGTCATCCACATGCTTCAGGAGATCGGCGAACTCGACAAAGTGGACGCCTACATCGCCGACGCACTGGCCCAAAAGAAGAAGATTATGGGCATTGGTCACCGCGTTTACAAAGTGCTCGATCCTCGCGCGCCGCATCTCAAAGCGATGGGCATCAAGCTCTCGAACGAACTTGGCGAGCCGAAATGGATCCAGATGTCGGAACGCATCGCGTCGATCATGAAGGAGCAGAAAGGGCTCAACGCGAACGTTGATTTTTATTCCGCGACGGTCTATTACAGCCTTGGCATTCCGACGGATCTTTTCACTCCGATTTTCGCCATTGCGCGGATGAGCGGCTGGACCGCCCACATTCTCGAGCAGCTCGCGGACAATCGCCTCTTTCGCCCGCTCAGCGAATACGTCGGACCCGCTGTGGGCCGCACCGTCGTTCCGCTCGAACAGCGCTAGAATTCCTGCACCTGCGCCACCGAAACGACTTCGTTCGCGACCGGGTGTAACGGCGCCAGTGGGGCATTCACGACGTTGATCTCCGCGCCGACACCCACGATGTCGTATAGTTGCATCACGTCGATGGACCGCATACGGATGCAGCCGTAGCTCGCGGGAGTGCCGATGCGCCATTCCTCCGGTGTGCCGTGAATGTAAATGGTCCGCGCGAAAGTTTGGGCGTTGCGGGCTTCCAGTCCGTCCAGCCAGAGAATGCGGGTGACGATCGGATCGCGCCCGGGCGAGTTGGGCCGCAGGATTTCTCCAGTCCGACGGCGGCTTTTGAAAACCGCCCCCAACGGCGCGCCATCACCGATCTTTTTCTTCACCTGCAACCGGCCCAAGGGTGTCGCATTGCTCCCGCGGACGTTGCCGAGACCGAACTTGGACGTCGAGACTGGATACTCCGCGATGATGTGCCCCCTCTTGAAAACGCGCATTTTTTGGTCGGGCACGCTCACGAGCAGCTTGTGATCGCGGTCGCGCTGGGTGCAACCGGCGAACCACAGTAACAGGACGCTCAACGCGAGAAAACGTGCAGACGAAATGGACATCACCTTGGACTTTCGCAGGAAAATCGCAAACCTCGGACGTTTGGCAACAATTTTGCTGCTCAGGAAGGGGAATATTTATGAAATCGCTCAGAAACTTCTTCTCACAAAGTCTACTTGAGCCAAATTCCGCCGCTAAAAAATCGTCCGAGGACCCGATGACCGGCGCCGCTTTTCAGGTTTCCGATTACTTCGATCCTGACGCAAACCTCCGTCTCGCAGCGGTTTACGAGAGTTTCTCGATGTTGAATCCGAGCGTGAATCTCTGGCGCGACGCCATTCGCACGCCCTTCGACTTTTCCGCCGAGGAGGAGCTGAGCTTTCGATAACCACCCCCGCAGAACGTCTACCCGCTCCACCCAACTCGCTTCGCAGAAATGGCACCCCTATCGCAACCTTGGAGAGAGCTCCCGTAGAACCCGTTCTCATTTTTCCTGATCCCGCGCAGCCCGTTACCGCATTTGTATTACCATGACCGCCCAAACTGATTTACCCACGACCGCCGAGCTCCAGCAGGAACTTCATGATCTGCGCACCCCTCTCAACCAGATCATCGGCTTCAGCGAAATGCTGCAAGACATCGCCCAGGAAGATGGTCGCCTCGATCTTCAGGACGGACTTTCCACCGTTTGCTCCGCGGGAATTGAGCTGGCCTCGCTTTTGTCCGACACCCGCCTGATTTCGTTGGAGAAGACTTATGACGACCGTTATTGGCCGTTGATCGATGCCGCTCGCGCGCCGCTGAGCCGGATTTTAGGCTTCGCCGACCTCCTTTTGGCCGAACCGGCCGGGTCTCCGCTCGTTGCCTACGCAGACGACATTCACAAGATTCGCGAAGCGGCCACGAATTTCCTCGATAAGGCACGCTCCAGCGAAATCGTGATTCGCATTGAAGCGGCGCGCGACTGGCAGCATGCCAACACCCCGGCGCAAACGCTCGGCAACAAGGCCATCGGCCACGTCTTGATTGTGGACGACGAGAATCTCAATCGAGAAATCCTCTCCCGCCGGCTGCTCCGCGAAGGCTACAGCTCGGTAGGCGTATCGAGCGGACAGGAAGCTCTCGAAGCAGTCCAGAAGGAGACATTCGACATCATCTTGCTCGATATCATTATGCCCGGACTAGGCGGCATTGAGGTTTTGCAGATTCTCAAGACTGACGAATCGCTGCGTCACCTCCCCGTCCTGATGCTTTCGGCGCTGACGGATATCGACCGCGTGGCCCGCTGCGTCGAACTCGGAGCGGACGATTATCTCTCCAAGCCCATCAACGCCGTCCTACTGCGCGCTCGTCTTTCTGCCTCGTTGGAAAAGAAGCGCCTGCGCGATCAGGAACAAGCCAGCCTGCGCGCCCTCGACTCGGAAAAAGAGCTCCTGAGCGTGACCCTGCAATCCCTCACCGACGCTGTCGTAACCACTGATGTGCAGGGGAAAATCGTCCTCTTCAACGACGTTGCTGCCGCCCTCACTGGTCTTACTGCCAGAGCTGCTCAGGGCCGGACGTTCTCTGAAGTGTTCCCGATTGTGGACCGCGCGAAGATGGAGCCGCTGCCCGATCTCGCCCTTGAGGCGTTACGGCTACGTTCCACAGTGAATCCGTCAGAAGGCGCCATCCTGCCGACTCCTCGCGGGGAGCGCATCATGGCCACACATGCAGCGCCGATCCAGGGGCCGGACGGCGATCTTTTCGGCACGGTCGTTGTCGTTCGCGACATTACGGAAAGCGAGAAGGTCGCCAGCGAAGTGCTCCGCTCCAGCAAGTTGGAATCCATCGGCGTGCTGGCCGGCGGCATTGCGCATGATTTCAACAACATGCTCACCGCCGTCATCGGCAATCTTTCCCTTCTGCGCTTTACGATCGAGCAACTGCCTGAGGTGGTTCATTGCCTGGACGAAGCAGAGAAAGGCGCCCTACGAGCACGCGATTTGGCGCAGTATCTCCTCACCTTCGCGGAAGGCGGCGCTCCGATTAAGAGGTTGGTCGAGCCAGCCCATTTGATCCGGGAAACGGCCGAGTTCGTCGTGCGCGGCTCCCGCGCAGAATGCGAGTTCTCGCTGGCGCCAGACCTCTGGAGCCTGGAAGCCGATCCCGGCCAGCTCACGCAAGCCGTTTCGAATCTCGTCATGAACGCCTCGCAGGCCATGACCGACGGCGGCAAGATCTTCATCGAGGCGGAGAACGTGCGGCTCGAGGAGCAAAACAAGCGCTCGTTGCCCGCTGGCCCATATATTTCCCTCTCCATCTCGGATACCGGCGTCGGCATTTCGCCTGAGCATTTGCTCCGGATTTACGATCCGTTTTTCACCACGAGAAACCAGGCACGCGGCCTCGGCCTTGCGGCGACTTATTCCATCGTCACCCGCCATGGCGGTGTCATCGAAGTCGATTCCACCCCCGGCTTCGGCACGAAGGTGCACCTGCTGCTGCCTTCCACCGAGTTGCGCGCCGAGGAGATCAAGGACGAACCCGTCGCGCCACCGCCGGCTGCCGCTCCTTTGCAGATGCGCCGCAAACGCGTGCTCGTGATGGATGATGAAGCAGCTATTCGCCAAGTGTGCGAAAGCCTACTCGGCATGCTCGACTACGATGTCGTCACGACCAGCGACGGCGCGGAGGCTTTGGCGAAATATAGCATGGCCGAAAAAGCAGGCGCTCCTTTCGACCTCATCATCACCGATTTGACCGTTCCTGGCGGAATGGGTGGTGCGGAAACCATCCGGCGCCTGCGCGAGAGCGGCTCCACAGTGCCAGCGATCGTTTCCAGCGGATAT
>DASVRZ010000127.1:0-21632 GCA_036388355.1 Chthoniobacterales bacterium
CAGCGAAGTGCTGAGGTTGTCGAAGGCGCTATGAAAAAACTATTCCTGCTGCTTTGTGCAACTCTTATCGCTCCTCTCGCCGCCTTCGCTGGCGACATCTCGAACATCAGCCATGACGAGCTCGTCAAAGCCGTCGAAAGCAAGTCTGCGGCGATCATCGACGTTAACGGAACAGAAAGTTACAAAGAGGGTCACATCCCCACGGCCATCGACTTCGAAGCGGCGAAAGCCGATCTCGCCGCACAGTTGCCGAAAGACAAAAGCGCTCTGGTGGTCGCCTATTGTGGCAGCCCAGCTTGTGGCGCTTACAAAAAAGCCGCCAAGGCAGCCGTTGCTTTGGGTTACACGAATGTGAAGCACTATTCGGGCGGACTCAGCGGCTGGAGAGAAGCCAAGGCTCCACTGGAGAAGTCGTAGTCTAAATAGATCCGACGAAAAAATTATGGGCACGTCTTCGGGCGGGCCCATTTTTTTGGTTAACTCCTACCGCATCCCACTCATCCAGGATCGGTGGGTGATTGTCCCAGTTAGAGAAAAGTGGCAGTCCACTGGTAAGTCAGAGATTTTAAAGGCGAGGGACGGCACACACTCGATATTGGACGTAATGATCAGCTTCCGAATTATCTGCGCTCTCGCTGTTGCCTACGTCTGCACAGCGCCCTTCATTTCTCTCGCGTCTGCTGCGCCCAAGCCTCGTGGAGGCGCGGTGGTTCAGCTCCGGCTCGCCGACACCAACCGCTACTTGATGTCCGCCGAGGTTGAAGGCCGAAGGGTGAAATTTATCATCGACTCCGGCGCTGGGATCAGCGGTATCGATCAGCGCCTCGCGAGAAGCTTGGATCTTCCATCCCCTCCGTCCAGATCGGGTGTGCCTTCCCATGTGGTGGTGAATGGCAGAAAAGTCCGAATGGCGATGGTCTCCGGCTTGCGAGCGGGACCCATGAACTTCGGCTCCGCGCCGATGTGTGTATTTCCGCCGGGTCTGCTCGGCGACGGCGACGGTCTCCTCGGGTCCGACCTCCTGCGCCGTTACAAAGCCGTTCTGGACTGTGGCAGCGCGCAACTCACCTTCAAAACCAGCGTCGACAGCACTTCGGGCTTGCCAGCCAAACTCCGCTCCGCCGGCTACCGCAGTGTGAAGCTCACAGATCGCGGCGGAAACCTCTTCGTCCCGTGCCGCCTGCAAGGTGAGGACTTCTCCCTGCTCGTCGACACTGGCGCTTTCGTCACTCTCCTCCAACGAGAAAAACTCACGCGCCTCGGCATCCCCTCCCGGAAAACCGGTATGCGTCACAGCATCGTCTTCGGCGAGAGCTCCGGCATCCGCAGCGTCCATCCAGAGGACCATCAACTCACCGTGGCAGGCATCCCGGTCAACATGGTGGTCGGGGCCAGTTCCCATTCCATGTTCGACAAGAAAATGGGTTCCCGCGGGCTCGGCATGCTCGGCACCGATGTGCTGCAGCGGCATGGAGCCATCATCGACTTCGACAGCATGCTCCTTTACTTCCGCCCGCCGAGCGGAACGGCGCAAAGACGCCGGTAACTCCCCGAGTTCCGGAAGCAACGGGGAAATAGAAGTTGCCGCGCCCAATCATGTGCGTCAGGATGTTAAACATGAAAACGGTGAACATCCGCGAAGTGCAACATCACTTCAGTAAAGTGTTGGCGTGGGTCGAGAGTGGCGAAGAAGTGCGGATCACCCGCCGCAGTAAAACCGTGGCGCGTCTGGTCCCCGACTCAGAAACGAAAGAAGCGGCGCTTCCGGATTTCGCCGCTCGTGCTCTCGCGATCTGGGGCGAGACTTCATCAGTCACTCCTCTTTCGGAAGACGTCATCCGCGATCGTGAGGAACGGACGTGAGATATCTGGATACAAGTTGCCTCGTATCGCTTTATTTCCACGAAAGCAGGACCCAGCCAGTGGCGCAATTTCTCGGGGAGGGATCCAGCGTTTTGGCTATAACTGCTCTCCAGGAAGCAGAAACCACCAACGCTTTTTTTCTCAAGGTGCATCGCCGTGAGGCGGAACTTGGGAAAGCCACCACTGCACTAGAGGCATTCCGCAGCGACATCGAGAGCGGAGTGTTTCGTCGAATATCCGTCTCCTGGCCGGCCTCCTTTTCGGAGGTCACCCGGCTCGCCAAAAAATACTCTCTGGAGACTGGCACACGCACCTTGGACCTTCTACATATTGCCGCTGCGTTGACAGTCGGCGCGACTGATTTTATCACTGGTGACAGTCGCCAGGCAGAAGCTGCCCGAGGAGAAAAACTCACGGTGAAGCTTCTCTAGGCCCGACTCAAAACCAAACCTTTTCCAAACCCATCCATTTATATGTCCACTACAGCCACACCTGAACGCCACGAATTCCAAGCCGAGATCTCCCAGCTTCTCGATATCGTCATTCACTCCCTCTACACCGATAAGGAAATCTTCGTCCGCGAACTCATTTCCAACGGCGCCGACGCTCTCGAGAAACTCAAATTCCTCCAGACCTCCGGCAAACCCGTCTTCCAGCCCGAGCTCGAAACCAAGATCTCCATCACCACCGACGACACCGCGCACACCATCGCCTTTACCGACACCGGCATCGGCATGACGCACGACGAGCTCATCGAAAACCTCGGCACCATCGCGCATTCCGGCTCCAAAGCGTTCCTCAAGCAACTCGCCGAAAACAAAGGCGACACCAGCCTCATCGGCCAGTTCGGCGTCGGCTTCTACGCCGCCTTCATGGTCGCCGACAAAGTCTCCGTTTACTCCCGCAGCTACCAGGAAGACGCCCAGGGCTGGTGCTGGACTTCCGACGGCAAAGGCGGCTACGACCTCGAACCCGCCGACGACCTCCCGCGCGGCACCAAAATCCTCGTCCACCTCAAGGAAGACGAGAAGCAATTCGCCACCAAATACACCATCGAGAGCGTCATCAAACGCTACTCCAACTTCGTTAGCGCCCCGATCGAGCTCAACGGCGAAAAAGTCAACACCGTCAAAGCCATCTGGAGCCGCAGCAAGAGCGAAATCACCGACGAGGAATACAAGGAATTCTTCCAGTTCATCGCCCACGAATCCACCGACCCGCTCTACCGCCTGCACTTCAACGCCGACGCCCCGATTTCCATCCAGTCGCTCCTCTTCGTGCCCGAGCGCAACATGGAGAAAATCACCATGACGCGCGCCGAGTCCGACGTCAGCCTCTACTCCAAGCGCGTCCTCATCACGCCGAAAGCGAAAGGCCTTTTCCCCGAATGGCTGCGCTTCCTCAAAGGCGTCGTCGATAGCGAAGACCTCCCGCTGAACATCTCGCGCGAGACCATGCAGGACTCCGCGTTGATGCAGAAACTCAACAAAGTCATCACCGGCCGCTTCCTTAAATTCCTCAGCGAAGAAGCGACGAACGATCCGGAGAAATACGCCAAGTTCTTCGCCGAATTCGGCAACTGCATCAAGGAAGGCGCGGTCAACGATTACGCCCATCGCGAGCAACTCTCCAAGCTCCTGCGTTTCGAAAGCAGCTTCACGGAAAAGGGAAAAGTCACCTCGCTGAGCGACTACATCAGCCGCATGCCCGAGGGCCAAAAAGAAATCTACTACGTCCTCGCACCCAACCGAGAAAACGCCGAGACCAGCCCTTACTACGAAGGCCTCAAAGCCAAGAACTACGAGTGCCTCTTCCTCGCCGATCCATGGGACGAATTCGTCATGGATCACCTCCGCAAGTTTGAGGATAAAGACCTCAAACCCGCTGAGAAAGCCCAGATCGAAGTGGAGTCCACCGGCGAAGGCCTCAGCGAAGATGCCGCGAAATCCCTCGCTACCTTCTTCCAGGAAACGTTAGGCGCCGAGCGCGTCAACGAAGTCCGCGTCTCCAAACGCCTTGCCGACAGCCCAGCGGTCGCCCTTGAAAGCGACAAAATGCTCACCTCCAGCATGCGCCGCATGATGAAGCAAATGGGCAACGGCATGGAAATGCCCGACGGCAAACCCGACTTCGAAGTCAACCCGCGCCACCCCGTTATGGTCCGCCTCGAAAGCATGCGCGCCAAAGATTCCGATCTAGCCGGAAAAGTCGCCGAACAAATCTTCGACAGCAGCCTGGCCGCCGCCGGCATGTTAGAAGACCCAAGAACCATGCTCAAACGCATGAACGACTTGATGGAAAAACTCCTCGAGGAGAAATAACCCATCGGGTTAAAGCTAACTGAACGAAAAAGGCGACCTGCTTGTGCACGTCGCCTTTTTCGCTTTTCCCCGACCTACTCTGGCTCCGGTCGGCTCGGCGCGTCGAACACGGCTGTAAGACGACCAACACCGCCTCGACTTGCAACACCGTCTCCATCTTCTCAGCGAGAGGCGTGCGCTCCCGTGTCGCACCTTGAAGTGCGGACCTGCGGAGTTATAGATACTCCGTGCCTTGAGCATCAGTTCGCCCTTGGACCGGTTTTGTGACCGCTGGTTTGTTTCTAGAGGGCTGTGGTGTGTCCTGTGATCGTCCCGTGGATTCTTCTAGTTTAGATCCAGGTGACAGGACGATAGATGGGGTGCGACTCTTAGTCGGTGATAGTCGGACGAGGACTGAATCTGGCTGTAACTCGAGCGTAGCACCGGACGCTTGGTCGATCGCTGTGCCTATCAGCCCTCCAACCAAGGCATTTCCCGCTGTGGCAACGCGGCCGCTCGTTGAAAAAACGCTTCGTAAGGTAATGCTTACCGGCTGGAATCCTTCTTTGCTAACACTGACCCGGCAATCTTCTTTACGACTGGCACGAAAGGCAAAAGGCGTTACTCCTTTTTTCCCATTGCTGACCAGGACATCCGCGCCAGCGGGAACACTTTTCACAGAAACACTTTGGCTCGGACTTTTGACGACCGTCGCGCAACTGGAGAGAAGAATACTGAGGGAGAGGAGGACCAAAATGGATTTCATGACTTCCGTTTTAGTCTCAGGAAGCAGGAGGCACGAGGAATATCTCTAACTCACTCTCGGATGGATTTTGCCGTGAGCCGACGCCGAACAGGGAGGATGTGTGGGGGGCCGACGCCCGGCTGCAGGCCACCGCTGCTCCGCAACTCGCGCTCGTGCATTCACGGTTGTTTGTAGGATTGATAGGTAGTCTGAGCGAGATTCCCGCGCTGCTCACGAATGCGGTGAAACGCCGGATCGAGTAGGAGGTCCCACCGAAGGGATTGGTAGTTCCGGAGTTGATTGTTTTCGCAGCGTTTTCTTCAGGAAGGGGTGTGTTAGAGTCATCGGCTTATGGGTTCACTTTTTGATGTCGTCACCTATCTCGACGAAACAATGCGCACAGCGGAGATCGCCGATTGGTCAGGGGCAATGAATGGGTTGCAGCTGGAGAATGATGGGGCGCTCAGAAAAATCGGCGCGGCGGTCGATGCAACGTTGCCGGTGATTGAAAAAGCCGTCGCCGTGGGGGTCGATCTTTTGGTGGTGCATCACGGGTTGTTTTGGGCGGGAGTTCAGTCGATTCGAGGCCCGCTGCATCGGAAGTTGAAGGTGGCCATGGACGCGAATCTGGCGATTTACAGCTCGCATCTGCCCCTCGATCTGCATCCGACCTTTGGGAACAATGTCCTGCTCGCGTCCAAGCTGGGGATTTCCGAGATGGAGCCGTTTTTTCCGGAGAAAGGGCAGCTCATCGGAATGCGCGGGCGTTTGGATATCCGCCGCGATCAGCTCACGATCTTGCTGGCGGAGGTTCTCGGGACGGCGCCCCATCTGGCTCCCGGCGGGCCGGAACACGTCCGGAACGTGGGGATCGTCACGGGTGGAGCGGGAGCGGAAGTGGCGCGAGCGGCGTCGCTGGGCGTGGATACTTTTATCACGGGGGAGGGGCCGCACCATAGTTTCGGGATGGCCGAAGAGCTGGGCGTGAACCTTTTCTACGGCGGGCACTACGCGACGGAGACCTTTGGTGTGAAGGCGCTGGCTGCTCATCTCTCCGAAAGGTTTGCTTTGCCCTGGCAGTTCATCGACCATCCGTCTGGTCTATGAAATTTCCCTCTGCTGTGTTGCTGCTAGTCGCTGTTTTGCTCGGAGGGTGTAATCCAGATCCGGAGAGCCGGGACTTTTTCTATTCCGGGTGGTTGAACCCTCAAGAGGGCTCAAACATGCGGATGTACGGCACCAAAAAGGCACCCGAGGAATATGGCGGCAGCGCCTCGACTCCGACAGACGATTTGTCGCACCTTTCTGCCACTCCCTGACGTGTCTGCTCCTCTGCCGCGCACGTTTTTTGAGCGCGATCCGCTGATTTGCGCGCGGGAGATGATCGGCTGCGAACTTGTATGGGGCGAATGCCGCGGGCGCATTGTGGAGACGGAGGCCTATGCGGAGTTTGGCGATGAGGCGTGCCATGCGTTTACCCGCAAGCTGGCGCGAAGCTTCATCGCGGATTACCCGCCGGGAGCGGCTTACGTTTACCAAAACTACGGCATTCACTGGCTGCTGAACGTGCTGGTGAAGGGTCCGCTGGGAAATGGATTTGTGCTGATTCGGGCAATTGAGCCGACAGAGGGGCTGGATGTGATGCGTTCCCGGCGCAGATTGGAGCCGATCCGGCAATTATGTTCCGGTCCCGGGAAACTGACGGTGGCGTTCGGCATCGGTCGCGCGGAGCACGGCTTCGACCTCTGTTCCGACCCGGCGCGCACCTTTGCAGCTCGTCGCAACGATACCGTCGTGGATGTGCAGGCCGACGTCCGCGTGGGAATCACCAAAGCGGCGGATTTTCCGTGGCGCTTCGTGGAGCGCGGCTCGCCTTTTCTCAGCGTGAAAGTGCGGCCCAGTTCCCAGCCATAAGGGCAAAAAAAGACCGGGGCCGCCCCCGTGAGGAGGCTGCCCCGGCGAAATCAGAGACTGACGATTTACTTGGACATTCCGGTGGTGGAAGCGGTCGTCGATGCGCCAGTGTTAGTGGACACCTCTTCTTTGCTTGCGCAAGCACCCAGGCTGAGTGCGCTGGCTGCGATCGCAATTGCTGCGAGAATTTTGATAGTTTTCATAATTTAATTTCCCTCCTTTCTTGAGCGGGTAGCTCGGCGAAAGATTTAAGGTGGTGAGTAGGGGCTGACAACACTTATTGTGAATCTTTCAAATATCCATCGCGTGAAAAGACCAAAGTCGGCCCTCTTTTTTTGGAAAAACATTGTTCTTTCAGAGGGCCACCAGCAATTCTCCTCCTGAAGTTGCCTCCTGGCTCTCAGCAATCCCCATGCAACAAGATCTCTCCAAAATTCTCCTGCATACCTCGACGATTTTCGCCCGACTCGACGAACTGGCCCACCAGATCACCCAGGACTACCAAGGGCGCGAGCTGACGGTGCTCTGCCTGATGAGCGGAAGCCTGATGTTCGGGGCCGACTTGCTGCGCCGCATCCCGCTGCCGTTGCGGATTATTTGTGTGAGCGTCTCGTCGTATCACGGTGGCACGTCTAGCAGCGGCCAGGTGACGTTTCAGGCCGCCATGCCCGATCTGGAGGGGCGTCATGTGTTGATAATCGATGACATTCTGGACACCGGGCTGACCTTGAGTTCCCTGAAGGAGAAACTCCTTCGCGAAACGGCGATGCTGAGCACGAAGATTTGCGTGCTTTTGCGCAAAGAGATTGCGATGGAGCGACCCGTGGACGCGGATTATGTCGGCTTCGACATTGCGAACGAGTTCGTCGTCGGCTACGGGCTGGATTATCAGGAAAAATATCGAAACCTGCCGTTCATCGGCGTGCTTCGCAACGATGTGGCCGGGCTGTGAGGATTCGGGTGCAGTTTTTTTCGAAGTTGCGGGAGCTGACGGGAAGCTCGCAGCTGGAGCGCACTCTGGCGACCGGAGCCACGGTGGGAGAAGCGCTTGCGGCGTTGGAGAGCGAGTTTCCGAAGCTGGCGGAGTGGGAAGGGAAAATCCTGCTGGCGGTAGGGGTGGAATTCGCCTCGCGTGATCAGGTGCTACAGGACGGCGATCTATTGAGCGTGATGCCTCCAGTGCAGGGCGGCTGACGGTCCGGCAGGTTCTTCTCGTTGTATCCACCTGTAGGAGGCGGGCTTTTCTTCTCGCGCTCCCGGCTATTCTGCATAGCTTGCGGGAGGAAAAATCCCCGCGAATGTTTACTGGAATTGTCGAAGAAGTGGCGCAGGTGCAATGGCTCCGCCGTAATCCGAAAAGCGTGCAGTTGTTGCTGAAAAGCCGCTACGGCAAACGCGTCAAACGCGGGGATAGCGTGTCCGTGAACGGCTGCTGTCTAACCGTTACTTCGCATCGCGACGATCAGTTGGGATTCGATCTTTTGGAGGAAACTCTCAACCGCAGCAATCTGCGCGACCTGAAGCCGGAATCCACCGTGAACATCGAGCGCGCCATGAAAGCGGGCAGCCGCATTGATGGGCATTTGGTGCAAGGCCACGTTGATTGCGTGGGCACGGTTGCCTCGATGGAAGCACACGGTGGAGATCACCGGCTGGAAATCGTGTTTCCCGCGGAGTTCAGCCACTACATTGTTTTCAAGGGCTCCATTTGCATCAACGGAGTCAGCCTGACGGTAGCCGAAGCAGGAGATGCGAGCCTGGTCTGCTGGATCATTCCTCTGACCTTTGAAAACACGAACATTCGTCACCTGAAGACGGGTGATAACGTGAACTTGGAATTCGATATCCTCGCGAAATACGTCGAGCGCATGCTGAGCCGCCGGGACACACCGGCACCGCAGAGGCCTTAACAGCGGCTAACCCGCAGCGCTCGTGGCGGCTTTATCTAAGTCCGGCCAGGAATTGGCGGAAGAGATCTGCACCCGCTTCCAGCTCCGCGACATCGATCCACTCGTCAGCCGTGTGCGCTTGGGAGATGGAGCCCGGTCCAATCGCGATAGCGGGCACGCCCACGGCGGCGAACGAGGCGGCATCGCAAAACCACGGAGCGCCGGTCGGCTGGCAGCCTAGCTTCTGCAATTCAGCGATCAGCGGGTGCCGGACATCGGTGTCGAGGGCACTGCGTTGTTTTGGAATCGGCATCGTTGCTGTGGGCACGACTTTTTGGATTTCCAAGAGCAGTTCAGAGGCGAAATCTTCCATGCCCGGAATGGTCCGCACATCCACATCGATCTCGCAGTACTCGGGCACGACGTTGCATTTTTGCCCGCCGCGAATCACGCCTACGCTGATCGTTGGGGAGCCGAGCACCGGGTGGGATCTTTGCGCGAGCTGTGGGGCAATTTGTTCCTCGATGCAGCGTAAGATGCGGCCCATGTCGAAAATCGCATTATGGCCAAGCTCTGGCCGGGAGCTGTGGGCGGCGGTTCCGTGAGTGCTAATCTTTAACCAAAGGCCGCCTTTATGCGTGTGGACGATCTGCATCGAAGTGGGCTCTGCCACAACGACGAAGTCTAGCTTTTCACTAGCCGCGGCGGCAATGGAACCTGCCTGACCTTCCTCTTCATCAGCCAGACCGAGAAACACGATCTCGTGTGAGAGGTTGGGGATTTCCTCCCGCATCTGCCAGAGCGCCCAGAGCTGCGCTGCCATGGGACCTTTAGTATCGCAAGCGCCGCGTCCATGGAGTCGGCCATCCCGGATTTCTCCTGAAAATGGCGAAACCTGCATTCCCCGAACGCCCACCGTGTCCGTGTGGGGCGCAAAGGCGAGGCGAGGTTTCCCTGTCGAGCTAGAAGGAAATCGGCCAATGACGTTGGGCCGTCCGGCTAGCACCTCCTCAAGAGTCACCGTGGCACCCATCGATTCCAGAAAAAGGGCTAGAAACTCCGCCATCTGGCGTTCCCCCGTTGCCGAGGTGCCAGGATCGCCTGCAGGATTAACACTGGGGATCGCGATGAGCTGCTGCGCCAGCTCCACGACGGAATGGATCACTGCTGCCCCCGATACCACTCCACAAATTTAGGAATTCCCTGTGCGATGGAAGTCGTCGGAGCGTAACCGAGAAGGCGTCGTGCTTTGCTAATATCCGCGAAGGTGCGCGGCATGTCGCCGAGTTGTTCGGGCAGGTGGTTGATGACTGCTTTTTTGCCGACCGCGTCTTCGATTTTCGCGATGAGTTCCGACAACGTAGTCGTCTCGCTTTCCCCAAGATTGAAGATGTCGAAGAGCTCGCCCTGATAGTCCATTGCTCCCCGGATTCCCTGAACGATGTCGTCGATATAGGTGTAATCACGCTGCGTGGAGCCGTCGCCAAATTGATCGATGGCAATGCCGTGGTCGATCTTGCGGGTGAATTGATGAATAGCTAGATCCGGCCGTTGCCGCGGTCCATAAACCGTGAAAAAGCGCAGGCAAACGATCCGCATGCCATATAGGTAAGCGTAGTTAGAACAAATGGTCTCACCAGCTAGCTTGGTGGCCGCATACGGACTCAAGGTCATGCTGAGACGTTGCTCTTCGGAAAATGGCACCACCTGCGAAGCTCCATAGACCGAGGAACTGGAGGCAAAGACAAACGTCTTCACGCCCGCCTCGCGAGCGGCTTCCAACATGTTGAAGGTGCCCTTGATGTTGGTATCTAGATAGAGCTCCGGATTCTGCATGGAAGGGCGCACTCCCGCGCGCGCCGCTAGATGCACGATGGTGTCGTAGCCACCCTCTTTCACCAGCTTCTTGACCTCTGCCTGTTCTCCCAAATCCACCTGGTGCAGCGTGATCTGATCCAGCACTCCAGCTAGGTTGGATTTCTTGATTTCGGGGGAGTAGTAGTCGTTGAAATTGTCCAGCACCCCGACGCTGTCGCCGCGCCGCAAAGCGTGTTCCACCAAATTGGAGCCGATAAACCCGGCGCCGCCGGTCACAAGAAGTCGCATAGGGGCAAAAATATGGCTGGATCGATCCCCTGGGTAAAGCACGAACAGGAACGGCCGCGGCGACACTTCTTGCTCAGAAAATAACTTTATTCGGCAATTTGCTTGCTGCATGATTGACAAAAATTTCGTGGGGTGCGATTACCACGAAGCTGGCACTGGATGCCTCGCAAAACTTTTATTACCCCAGAAGAACCATGAGTGACGAACCGAAAAAGGAAACAGTAAGAATCACCCTCCCGCCACGTCCAATGAGTGGACCCGGCGGTCCTGGCGGTCCGATGGTGAAACGGGAGACCGTCCGCATTAACCTTCCTCCGGCTGGAGGGGTTCCCTCCCATAATCCTGTGATTCCGCAAGCGGGATCGCCTTCGCTTTCCATTCCTCCGGCACCGGCTCTTCAGCCTCGACCTGCCGTGCCCGTTGCACGCATTCCCTCGGCGGCACCAACTCCGACGCCTTCATTTTCGCCAACTCCAACGCCCGTGAGTGGCGCCCCGACGCCGGTGAACCCGGTGCCTGCGGCCAGTAATCCGACGCCTTTCAGCCCAGTGCCGACGCCTGTTAGCCCAGTGCCGACGCCTGTTAGCTCTGCCCCAGCGCCAGTGAGCTCCGCGCCTTCTGCGCCACAACCTTTCACTCCGAAGCCCTTTACGCCGCTGCCTTTGCCAGGTCAGCCACCTGCGGCGGCATCGAGCCCTTCCGTTCCGTCCAGTCCTTCGGTTCCGTCGGCACCGCATGCGGTTGCCACTCCCGGTGTACCTACTCCAGTCGCAACTCCTTCCGCCCCGACTCCCGTAGCGTCGGTTCCATCCGCTCCGACAGCGGTGCCGTCTGGCCCGGTTGCTTCCGTTCCGCAAGCTGCACCGACACCGGTCGCCGGAGCACCGAAGCCATTCACGCCCGTTGCTCCTGGAACGCTTCCTCCGCTCACTCCTCCAGGTTCGCCGTCGGCGATTCGCCCGGTGGCTCCTGGTTCACCAGTGACCCCGCTCATCCCGCCCGCCAGCCTCGGCAAACCGGCTACGCCTGGGGCACCGGTTCCTCCGACCGCTCCCGGCGCGCCCATCGCTCCGGTGGCCCGCCCTGTCGCTCCGACACCTCCCGTGGCTCCAACTCTCGGCGGCGCACCAGCAGCTCCGGTGGCTCCCGTGGCCAAGGCGCCAACCGCAACCCCGGTCGGCACACCTCGTGCCGCTTCTGAAGTCTCTCCGGTGACGATGAAGCCGAGCCCCAAGAAGGAAACGGCTCGCATCCAGATTCCAGCGCAAGCCAAGGAATTGCCGAAGGCTACGGTCAAGCTGCAGCAAGCAGCGCCATCAAACAACCCAACGGTCGCCATCAAACCGGTGGTTTCCAACGTGGCGGCTTCTCAATCTGACGATACGCTCAGCACCCCACTCAGTGCCGCCGCTTTCGTGTGTGCACTCATCGCATTTCTGGTCCAGCTTTGGATCAAACTCTCCAGCTAAACTCCTATGGCATCTGCAAACATCCTCTCCGTCACTGACGCTTCCTTCGAAAACGACGTTCTGAAATCCGACAGCCCTGTGCTGGTCGATTTCTGGGCGACTTGGTGTGGTCCTTGCAAAATGATCGCTCCGATTCTCGATGAAATCGCGGCCGAGAACTCTGCGATCCGGATCGCGAAGGTGGATGTGGATGCGAACCCCGCCACGTCGGCGAAGTTCGGCATTCGCGCCATTCCGACGCTGCTCATCTTCAAGGGCGGCGAAGTGGTCGAGCAGATTGTTGGTCTAGCCAGCAAAAAAGATCTCGTCGCGAAGCTCGCAGCCGTCTCTTAAATCGGCTTGCCCCAAAGGGCGTCGGATTTCTTATGAGCACCGGCTCTCGGCTCACTCATCTGGACGCACAGGGTGCGGCCCAGATGGTGGATATTGGCTCCAAGCCAGTCATCCAGCGTGAAGCCGTCGCTGCCGGAGCTATCTCCCTGTCTGCGGAGGTGATGGAGCTGATCCGGAGCGATTCAGTCCCGAAGGGCAATGTCCTTGCGGTCGCTCGCGTGGCAGCGATTCAGGCCGTCAAGAATACGGCGGCGCTCATTCCTCTTTGCCACACTCTGCCGATTGACGCGGCGAACGTGGATTTCGTCTGGACGGAGAACGGCCTTTCCATCTCCTGCACCGTCCGCACCACGGCGAAGACCGGCGTCGAAATGGAAGCACTCACCGGCGTTTCTGTCGCTGCCCTGACGATCTACGACATGTGCAAAGCGGTGGATAAAGAAATGCGCATTTCCGACATTCACCTCGTCTCGAAGACGAAAAAACCTCTCCCGATCACTTCATGATCCCACGTGTCGGCATCATCACCGTCTCCGATCGCGCAGCTATTGGCGTTTACGAAGATCTGGGTGGTCCAGCGCTGACCGCTGCCTGCAAAGAGTACGGCTGGACGGTGGTTGCCGACGTCCTGGTGCCGGATGAGATCGACGCCATTGCTTGTGCCGTGGAGTCGCTCGAAGTGCAGGGCTGTCAGCTCATCCTGACCACCGGCGGCACGGGTGTCGCCTTGCGGGACGTTACGCCCGAGGCGATCCGCGGCGTCATGCGCGTTGAGTTGCCCGGTTTCGGTGAGATCATGCGAGCGGAGTCCATGAAGATCACTCCCAATGCGATACTGTCCCGCGCCATGGCAGCCGTGGTCGGAAAGTCGCTCGTCGTTGCGTTGCCCGGCAAGCCTAGCGGAGCTGTGGAATGCCTTGGTTTTATCCACCGAGCCATTCCGCACGCCGTGGAAGTCGCGGCCCGCGTTCCGACCAGCTGCTGAAGGATTCGGCAGGCGCCGGGGACGAAACTCGCACCTGGAAACGTCAAACCGCTTGCTCCCAAGCCTTTGCGCCGATAAATCAGAGACATGGAATGCCGCCCGACGTTGTTTTTGAATCCGCCCTCATGGCAAGGCTTTGACGGTGGCGCGGGTTCGCGTTACCAGGCGAAGCGCGAGGTTCGTTCGTTTTGGTATCCCACCTGGCTCGCGCAGCCCGCCGCGTTGGTGGATAATTCCCGGCTCGTCGATGCTCCCGCGGATGATCTTTCCGTGGATGATGTTCTGAAAATTGCCCGGGATTACGAAGTGGTCGTCATCCACACCAGCAATCCCACGCTGCGCGGCGATGCTCTGCTGGCGGAGGCGCTCAAGAATCAGCGGCCCGGAACGAGCGTCGGTTTAGTTGGCGCGCAGGCAGCCGTTCTGCCCGACATCACCATTGCGGCTTCTGAAGCGATTGACTGGGTAGGCCGCAAGGAATTCGACTTCACCTGCCGCGACGTGGCGCTCGGTAAACCTCTCGCCGACATCACCGGCCTCTCCTATCGGGACGAGGGAAAAATCATCCACAACGGTGAACGCGCTCTCATCCACAACTTCGATGAGCTCCCGAGCGTGATGGACATCTACAAGCGCGATCTCACGGTCGAAAACTACGCGATCGGTTACCTCAAGCATCCGTACGTGTCGCACTACACCGGCCGCGGTTGTCCTGCGCAATGCACCTTTTGCCTCTGGCCGCAGACCGTGGGAGGTCACCAATACCGCGCCAAATCTCCAGCCGCCGTCGGCCGCGAAATGGCGCACGCGAAGGCGCTGTTTCCGCAGGTGCAGGAGTTCTTTTTCGACGACGACACCTTCACCGCCTACGCACCGCGCGCCCGCGAAATTGCCGTCGAGATGGGAAAACTAGGCGTCACCTGGAGTTGCAATGCACGCGCCAACGTCAGCTATGAAACGCTGAAAACCATGCGTGACAACGGGCTGCGGCTTTTACTGGTCGGCTACGAGAGCGGTAGTCAGGACATCCTCAACAACATCAAAAAAGGCGTCACCATCGAGCAGGCAAAACGCTTCACCCAGGATTGTCACAAACTCGGAATCACCATTCACGGAACTTTCATCGTCGGCCTTCCTGGAGAAACGCCCGAGACGATCAAGCAGACGATCGAATACGCCAAGGAGCTCGATTTGTTTTCGATTCAGGTGAGCCTCGCCGCGCCGTATCCCGGCACAGAGTTGTATCGTCAGGCGATGGAAAACGGGTGGTTCCGCGAAGGGGATCTTGTTAACGACGCCGGGCAGCAAATCGCCGCGTTGGAGTATAAAGATCTCACCAAAGAGCAAATCTTTGAGTCCGTGGAGAAGTTCTACAAGAGCTACTATTTCCGCTTACGGCCGATCACCCGCATTGTAAAAACCATGCTTCGCGATCGCGACGTGATGAAGCGCCGGCTGCGCGAGGGCGCGGAGTTCTTTCGATTTTTCCAACTGCGCGGCACCAGCTAGATGGCGGGGAAAACTCGGCACGCCAGCTTTCTCGTAGCCGCAGGGATCCTGCTCAGCCGCATCGCGGGGTTGGTGCGGCAGCGGGTGTTTGCCCATTATTTTGGACAATCCGTTGCGGCGGACGCCTTCAATGCGGCGTTCCGCATCCCTAATTTTCTGCAGAATCTTTTCGGCGAAGGCGTGCTCTCGGCGTCGTTCATTCCGACCTATTCGCGCCTGTTAGCTCGGGGTGATGAGAAAGAAGCGGGACGCCTGGCCGGAGCCATTGTTTCCATCATTCTTCTCGTCGTCTCCGTGATCGTGCTTGCCGGCGTAATGGCCACGCCGTGGCTCGTCGGTCTGATCGCTCCCGGCTTTGACGGAGAACGGCGGGAGCTAACCATCACGCTCACTCGCATTTTCTTTCCAGGAGCGGGATTGTTAGTTCTGTCTGCTTGGTGCCTGGGAATTCTTAACAGCCATCGGAAGTTTTTTCTTTCTTATGCCGCCCCGGTGCTGTGGAACGCGGTGATGATCGGGGCAATGGTCTGGTGGGGCAGGGGAGCCGGTGAGAGTGCTCTCGCGGTGAAGCTCGCCTGGGCGTCGATCGCGGGCAGTGCGGCGCAATTTCTTATTCAGCTTCCGGTGGTTCTCCGCATTGCTCCTGCCATTAGCCTTTTGGGAAGTTGGAAAACGTCTGCCGTGGGGACGGTCACCCGCAACTTTGTGCCGGTCTTCATCGGGCGCGGCGTGGTGCAGCTCAGCGCCTTTGTTGATACAATCATTGTTAGTTTCCTGCCGCAGGGAATGCCTGCTGCGCTGGGTTATGCGCAGGTGCTCTACACATTGCCTGTGAGTCTTTTTGGGATGTCGGTGTCTGCGGCGGAGTTGCCGGAAATGTCTTCGGCGAAAGGTTCGCCTGAGGAGGTGGCTGCTTATCTGCGCAAGCGGCTGAACAATGGCTTGAGCCGGATCGCGTTCTTCATTGTGCCCTCGGCGATTGCGTTTCTGGCGCTGGGAGATGTGATTGTCGCGGCGCTGTTTCAAACCGGGCGATTCACCGCGAATGATACGACATACGTTTGGGCGATCCTCGCCGGCTCGACGGTAGGCCTGTTGGCGGCCACGTTGGGGCGGCTGTATGCCTCCACTTACTACGCGCTGCAGGACACGAAGACGCCGCTGAAATATGCCATAGTTCGCGTGCTGCTCGCGACGGCGCTGGGCTATACCGCGGCGGTTCTATTGCCCCGCTGGATGGGTTGGGACGCAATCTGGGGCGGTGCTGGTTTGACGGCCGCTTCGGGTGTCGCAGCCTGGGTGGAATTTTATCTTTTGCGCCGCAAGCTGAATGGAAGAATTGGCTCCACTGGGCTGCCTGTGGCGCTGTCGTCGAAGCTCTGGCTCGCGGCCATCGTTGCGGCTGCTCTGGGTTGGGCGGTGAAGATGTTTCTCCCGCCGGATTGGCATCCGATTATCACCGCCGGGGTGGTGCTGCCGGTTTTTGGAGCGGCTTATTTTTCGCTGGGTGCCGTTTTTCGGGTGGAGCAGGCGATGGCTCTTTTCAGGCGTCTGCGGCGCTAACGGTTGAGCTAGCGAGCTTGAGGATAAAGGCGGAAAGCACGTTGATGGCGACGGCGACATCAGCCGCGTCAACCGACTCGTCCGGGTGATGGCTGAGTCCGTCTTTGCAACGGACGAAAAGCATCGCCACGGGACAGATGGCTGCGATGGCGGCGGCGTCGTGCCCGGCGCCGCTCGGCAGGGAAACCACAGATGGCTGATAAGCGGCGACGGCCTCGCTCATGAGCTTGGAGAGCGGATCGGCGCAGGGAACGGCAGGGGTTTCCTGCACCGGTGTCCATTCGATGGTCAGGCCGCGGCGCTCCGCGAGTTGGCGAGCCTGTTCTTCCAGCTTCCGGCAGCCGCAAAGACGCCGGAGGTCCACGGGGTCGCGCACATCCAGGGTGAGGTCCACCCTGCCCGGAATGACATTGCTGGCGCCGGGTTGGACGTTCATCGTGCCGACGGTGGCGACGATGCCGCACTTTTCGACCAGCCCCACAAATTCGGCGGCTCCGCACAAGGCATCGCGCCGCAACAGCATGGGAGTGGTGCCCGCATGACCCGCCATGCCGATGAAGGACACGCGAATGCGCGATTGGCCCGCAATGCCAGTGACGACGCCAACGGCGAGGTTGTGGGTTTCAAGCACAGGGCCTTGCTCGATGTGAACCTCGGCATAACCTAGAAACTCGCTCGCTTCACGGCCGGCTTTTTCGATGCCTTTCTCCTCGATGACGGCCAGGTCCGCTTCCGTGAGACGGCCGGTGAGAGCGCGGCTTCCGAGATAGGTTGTTTGATAGCGCACGCCTTCCTCGTCGGAAAAGCCCACGACCTCGACGTGAAACGGCAGCTGCACTCCGCGTGTTTTGAGTTGTTCGACCGCGGCGAGTGCGACCAGCACTCCAAGCGGCCCGTCGTATTTGCCCGCGTCCCGCACCGTGTCGAGATGGGAGCCTAACAGCAGCGTTTTCGCGTCTGGCGTGATGCTGGACCAGCGCCCAAAAAGATTAAAGGCCGCGTCTTCCCAAACAGTTAGACCGACTTCCCGCATCCATCCGATGACTAGGCGATTGGCGGCTTCCATCGCAGGAGAGTGAAAGGTCCTCGTGATGCGCCCCGGCTCGTCCGTGAGAGCGGACAGCGTGTCGCACCTTTCCATAACTTCTTGTGCGAGATCCGTTTTCAAAGCGTGCAGCCTGCGGGTTTTCTCGGTCGCTCAGCTCCCTCGATACGTGCTGTAAGCCCAGGGAGAGCAGAGAAGCGGAACGTGATAGTTCGTTCGGGCGTCGTCGATCGTGAAGCGGATGGGCACCACATCGAGAAAGCGTTTTTGGCCGAAATAATTCCCCACATGGAAGGTGAGCTCGAAGGTGCCCGCGCGCATTTCTGCATCGCTCAACAATGGAGTGTCGGTGCGTCCATCCCCATTGGTGATGGCGGAGCGGACTAACAATCCGGTGTCGATGGAGCGGAGTTCGACCTTCATGCCGGACGCGGGTACGCCGCTGACGGTGTCGAGAACGTGCGTAGTTAGTTTCATGAAGTAATCAGGTCGCTGATGCGAAGTTGGGCGATTTGGAAAATCTCATTTAGCGCGGTTTTTTGCTCCACCTCCGCGGAGTGCAGGAGCCGTTTTGGGAACGCAGCGAGGATCGCCTCTTTCCTGTTTTTCCGTGCGCAGATGACGAAGGGAAAATCGAAGCGCGCTTTGTAATCGTGATTGTAGCGTTGGAACGCGTCGATCTCGTCCGGAGTGAGATCGGTGAGCCCGGCGGCGGTTTGTTCCTGGCGGGATTCGGCGGTGAGAACGACGCGTCCGACGAGATCCGGATGCGCTCGGATCAGGCTCATTTGCTCCGCAGGCGTGGCGTTTTCCACAATGTGTCGCAGCGTGGTGTGGAGGTGTTTGCCCGTGCTAAAGGGACGGCTGGACCAACCCCGCTCCGCGACCCAAGGAGAATGCTCAAAAACCGGCCCGACAATCTTGATGAACTCGTCGTGGCTCAGATGATTTATTTCGTCGATGGAATAACTCACGCGGAGCTAACTATGCAGAATAACCTGCGGGAAGTCGCCCCTTTTCTCCCGACGCGGGGCCTGCGCTTTTTAAGAGCGGCCCGCCAGACGTCCGAGGCGGCGGGCGAACTCCATGGCATCGGCGGGTTTGGCCAGATGGTCGTTGAAGCCTGCTTCAAGTGCGTTGATTCGGTCCTGACTGCGCGCAAACGCCGTGAGCGCTAGGGCCGGGACACCATGCAGCTCCGGATCGGGAAAGGTGCGCACTTTTGCAATGAGCCCGTGGCCATCCATTCCCGGCAGCCCAATATCGGAGACGAGCACGTCGGGCTTGACCGCGGAGAGGATCTCCAGCGCATCGGTTGCATTGCCGGCGGTGTGAATTTCTGCTCCGCAGCGAATGAGCACATTGCTCAGCACCCGCAGCGTGTTGGGTTGGTCGTCCACGAGCAAAACGCGCACGCCGGCGAGATCGGGTAGTTTGTTAACACTCGGAGTCGCTAGCTTTTCTGCGCCCGGCATTTCGAGGACGGTGCCTGCCGTGACCGGCGCGGGCAGCGGACCGGCAGGCGCGACCTGGGGCGCAGGCGGGTTGACGACGGCGTTGATCGGGATCTCGACCTTGAAGGTGGAGCCTTTGCCAAGACCGGCGCTGCCCGCATAGACGCGGCCGCCGTGCAGCTCGATGATATGCTTCACGATCGCGAGCCCAAGACCCAGTCCGCCCTGACCGCGAGTAATACTGGTGTCGGCCTGCGCGAAGCGGTTGAAAATTTGCGGAAGGAATTCCCGCGACATGCCCTGGCCGTTGTCCTGCACGATTATCGCCACCGCCGAGTGATCTGCTCGACGCTGAGAACGATGTGCCCTCCTTTTTGCGTGAACTTAATGGCGTTGGAGAGGAGGTTCCACGCCACCTGCTGGATGCGATCCTTGTCTCCGTGAACCACTGGCGTTCCCTCCATGAGCCGCATCTCGAGGGTGATCTTCTTCGCCTCCAGGGATGGCTTTGCGGACTCCGCCACATCGCGGGCGATCTCGCGCAGATCGACGTCGCCGATGTGCAGGCGGATCTTGCCGGTGACGATCCGGGACACGTCCAGAAGATCCTCGATGAGCAGCGATTGCGAGCGCGCGTTGCGTTCGATGGATTGCAGACCCTCGATGTATTCCTCTGAAGAAGCGCCCTCCTTGAGCAGCGTCGCCCAGCCGAGGATGGCGTTCAGCGGCCTCCGCAATTCATGGGAAACGATGGCGAGAAATTCGTCCTTCACCCGGTTCACCTGCGTCAGCTCGTTAAAGGCGCGCTCTTTTTCCTCCAGGGCACGACTGATGCGCTCTCCGGCATTCCGCTGGGCTTTGAGCAAAGCGGCGCGCTGTTGCAAGGTGCGCCGCGTGTAAACGTAGAGGATCCCGAGGAAAACGATGCCCGAGACACTGGTGATGAGCGAAAGCCAGTAGGACCAGGTGCGCACCCGGCGATTGTTAACATTCAGCTTACCGAGAAGCGTCTCCTGCTGCGCCACGAAGGCGTCGATGTCGGTGCGGATCTCATCCATCAACACTTTGCCTTGGTCGTTCTCGACGATGGCCCCCGCGGCTTGGCGGCCGTTCCTCTCAAAGGCGTCGATCGTGAGCGCCATCTCCTGCAGCTTGCGTCCGGTTTTGCTGAAGATCTTCGTCAGCATTTCCGTATCGTGCGACCCGAGAGAAAATGGGCGATGATCTGTTTCCGCGCTCTTTCGAGCCCCTGGTCATAAGGGCCGAGATAGCTTTTGTCGGCGGTGAGCAGATAGCCGCGCTGTCCGCTCTCGATGTCCTTCAAGGCGGAAAGAAATTGCATGAAATCGACCTGCAATTGCCGGTTGTTCAGGAAGACCTCGCGCTGATTATTCAGCTCGCGGAAAACGATCTGGGAATAGATCGCGTTCAGCGCGAGCAGCACTCCGATAATGATAAACCAGATCCAGAGCGACCGGATCCAGAGCTCGGCGGGCTGGTCGGCTGCCTCCGGGGTTTTCTCCGGCTGGTTAACCTCACAAACATCTTCTCTGCGAATGGGCTCCGGCGGATGGGCGCTCATCGCAGCTCGGAGCTAGTGCGAAGTCTCGCGCAGAAGCTCCTCGGATTCGTTGCGTGGACTCGACGAGTAAACATGTTCATCTAACCGCCAATTGCCGTCATCACGCGGCCGGGTTGATAGTTCTCTCGGAAAAGATGTTCTGCAGGTTTGGTGGCCAGAGTTTGCATGTAGAGCTGCCGCAGTTTTTCCACATTGATCGTCGGTCGCAGGGCAGGCGTGAGATCCGTTTCCGCGTGATTTCCCAAGCATGGCCTGAGTTGCCCTTCGCAGGTGAGCCGCATTTTGTTGCAGCGTTCGCAGAAGTGCAGATCCGTGAGCGCGCCAATGAAACCCACGATCGCGCGGCGTCCGGCAAGCCGGAAATACTTCGCCGGTCCTGCTCCATAGCTGCGCTCGATGGGAATCAACTCGCCTAGCGTGCGGCGGACTTCTGCGATGGGGAGGAAGTTCGATTCGTCGAGCATTTCGGTGAGACTCACCGGCATAAGTTCGATGAAGCGGATGAGGAGGTTTCGGGCTTCTGCGAAGTCAATCAACGCCGGGATCTGGTCGTCATTGCGTCCGCGAATGAGCACGGTGTTGAGCTTGATCTGAAAACCGGCCTCGACCGCAGCGTCGATGCCTTCAAGAACGGTGGCGAGATTTCCACTCGTGATCTCCTGGTATTTGTCAGAATCCAGGGCGTCGAGGCTGATGTTCAGAGACGTGAGGCCGGCATCGCGGAGCGGTTGCGCGAGGCTCTTCAAGCGCGTCGCGTTGGTGGTCATGCTGACATGCTCCACCTGCGGTAAAGCGGCTAGGCCTGCAACGATTTCCACGATTTCCTTCCGAGCGGTCGGCTCTCCGCCGGTCACGCGGAAGCGGCGCACGCCATG
>DASVRZ010000128.1:0-2834 GCA_036388355.1 Chthoniobacterales bacterium
CTTGGAACGCCGTTCCCTGCCGCAATGCTCCCACTCCGCGCGCAGCGGGCGGAGAAAGTGTGTCCCTAAACGAACAGCTTTCAACGGGCGCCCGTTGTCACAGGCTCAATCGCGATCTCGTCTTCTCTCAGCGCGTCCACAATGTAGAACGACATCGCCGTCTTTGGATCGTCCTCGGAAAGTGTGCGAGGGAGCACCTTCCACTCGGCTCCTATCTTCTTGAGCGCGTTATTACTGATCACTCGATAAGCATCGTCCCCGTCTGGAGTAGTTCCAACGATGCGAATATAGAGTTCAACTAGATTTTCGCCGGTCTTGACCAACAACAGTGGCTGCACCGAAAAGGCCTGCTTTAAATGCTCTCTTATCCTGGCCCGCATCTCGGGCTTTCTAAGGATGGCCAGCGTCTTGGGATCCACCTCTCTGTCATCATCTGCTAAAAATAGACCGTCGGCTTTATCCAAGTCGTCGCGTTGAAGGCGCATGAAACAAATGAACGCCTCAATCGGATCTTGAAGCTCTTTACGCAGTTCAATGCGCATGTTGTCCATGTCGCCGATGTTGAAGTCTTCAGACAGCGGGCGAATGGGGATCAGCTCTCTATCGAGCTTTTTGCCAACAACGCTGTATTCCAGCGGCTTTCCTTTGACTTCCAGCTTGATGGAAAGCGGGGAAAGTTCTGCGTCGGACTCACTGGATGCCAACGCGGCGGAAGCCAACAGCAACAGGAAGCACGCGTAGTGTGTGATAGAACTTTTCATGACGTAGAGCGGAACAGTGCCGGAAATTCTGCGTCCGCAATTGTGGCATCGAGTTTGGCAGCCGTGAAGGCTTTAACTCACAGCGTCAAATTGGCGTAGAGGAAAGGCCATTCTCGAATCCAAGCCCGACAATACTATTGCGGCGGCAGGCTTTCCCATACCCAATCGCCCTCGGTGCCCGTCACGCCAGCCGCGCCCGGCACCCCGCCACCGTCTTTTTCATCATAGCCGATGGACCAGATGCGGTAGTTAGTCGTGGAGAGTTTCTGGTAGCGGAGTGGCTGTCCATCGATGGGATCGTGAGGGATCCTGGCGATAAACTCTGGCGCTAGGGCGGCGAGGTTCTCCGGGAGCGAGCTATTCATTGCCCGATAACGCTCTACCGCGATGGCAATGCGAGCTTGGCTGATGTTAGCGCTCATTTCCGCACTCTTGATGCCGAGGTTGCTCACCGCCGGCAGGGCGATGGAGGATAAAATGTGACGCATTCGGGAAGTGAGTAGCGTCGCCAAATGGGCTTCATAGCCTCGGTGAGCCGAAACATCGAGACGCTCCTGTCTCGGAATCAAGACTTTCTCCAGATGCTGCTGAATAGAGCGACTATAGACGGCTCGGTCCTGCTCCCAGTAGCCATTTGGCAGATGAACTATCGCTTCCACAAGGCCGTTGCTCCACCTTGAATGCATTCCCCCCTCGATGATGGCTTTCGTTTGCAAGTTGTCCGACATGAACTGGCGAGTGCCGTAAATGAAGCCCACGCGCTCGAACCGAAGGGCGCTGGAAAGATCAGCTAATGGTGTAAGTAGCTCAAGTCTCAAGGAGAGACGGCTTAGTTGATCCTCATCCCAGGTGTGAGCAGCTAGTCCCTCGCGAATGACGATGAGGGCGTGTTTGGTGATCGAGTCGGCCATCAGACCACCGATGATCAACTGCCTGGGCTCCAAAGCTTTTCGGAGGAGAAGCAGAGACTCCAGGTCGCTAAACGCCTCAGACGGTCGTCCTTGTCTGATATGTGCGATGGCACGTATTTGGAATAGCTTGGCTACGTGAGAGACTCCGAATACATGGGGGACATTCATCGCAAAGCCATGCTCGTATGAAAGTGGTGCGCGCATCTGCGGACGTGTTCGCAAGTCGCCGGCAATCTTATCAAGGGGTGCTTTCCAGTTTCCTAGGGCTTCCACAATGTCGATGGCGGGACTCCTTACGTTCCCTCCCAATCTAAACTCGGCATGCGCGCGGAAATAGGTTTGCCACGCGGAAAGGTCCCATGGGGCACCCTCGAGCCTGCGATTGACCTTTGGCTGATTGGGATTGCCGGGCAGACTTAAAGCATGAAGGCGGGCGCTGGCTTCTGGGTTCTTCGGGCGATGGATTACCCTCCCGTTTTCTGTAGATACCTTGGTTTCGAAGACGCCTTCAAAGAAGGGGCTGAAGGCGAAATTTTGCTCATTGGGAACAGCCGGCGGGATGATTTGTTCGAGGCGCAGCGGTTCGCCTTTCGCTAACAACTCGGCCTCGACATTCTTCCAGGCGAGGTTGCCGCTCCAGTCGATCCAGGCGTAGAGGAGCGCCACCAGCGTGAGGAGGCTGACGAAGGACCAGAGGAGAAACTTGAGGATCTTTTTCTTTTTCATAGCGGGCGGTGATGGAAGGGGAAGGGCCAGGTGGTGACGGGCGGTTGCTCGTTGGGAGAGGTGGCGTGTTCGAGCGAGGCGAGGAGGAGTCGTTTTTGTTCCTGCGCGGCGGCGAAGGCTTGGGGGCTGATCGGCGTTCCGGTGAAGGGCTCGGGCGGCGGGGTATCGATCCGCAGCAGCGCGATGACGACCCACGCGGCGGCCAGCGGCAGGGTGAACCAGCGGCTGGGCAGCCAGGCGAGGAAGGCGGAGGGCTGCCGTTTTGGCTTCCGCGGCAGCGAGGATTTCGCGGCGCCAGTCGGGGGGCAAGGAGCGGAGCGGCAATTCCTGGAGCCGGGATTCGAGAGAGTTGGAAGGATCAGGTTTCATGCAGTTCTCCATGAAGCGGACGCAGGACGTTCCGCAATTTGTCTAATGCGTAGCGATAACGGCTCGC
>DASVRZ010000129.1:0-4816 GCA_036388355.1 Chthoniobacterales bacterium
CGCCGCCTCATCGAACTCGGAGCCGGCATCCGCAACGCCCTCACCGAGACCGACGACGCCGCCAGCACCCGCCACACCGACGCCGCCCGCCTCTTTCGCGACCTCGAACGCCTCGACCCCACCACCGCCGAACTCGCCAGCCGCCACAACGCCCTCGTCGCCGAGCTCGACGACCTCTCTGCCGAACTCGACACCTACCTCGGCAAACTCGACCTCGACCCCGACCAGATCGCCACCCTCGAAGACCGCGTCAACCTCCTGCAAGCCCTCCGCCGCAAATACGGGCGCACCATCGAGGAAGTCATCGCCCACGGCGAAACCGTCACCGCCCGCCTCGCGAAAATCACCGGACGCGACGCCGAACTCCAGCGCCTCGACGCCGAGCTCAAGAAAGCCGAAGCCGCCCTGCAAACCGCTGGAGCCGCCCTCACCAAGACCCGCGAAAAAGCCATCGCCCCGCTCGCCACCGCCGTCACCGCCCAGCTCCGCGACCTCGGCTTCCGCCAATCCCGCTTCGAAATCACCCGCCTCCCCTCGCCCACTCCGCGCGCCACCGGCTTCGAAACCATCGAATTCCAATTTGCCCCCAACCCCGGCGAACCCATACAGCCGCTCCGCGCCATCGCCTCCAGCGGCGAGATTTCCCGCGTCATGCTCGCCATCAAAACCGCCCTCGCCAGCCAGGACGAAGTCGCCCTGCTAGTCTTCGACGAAGTGGACGCTAACGTCGGCGGAGAGATCGCCCACGCCGTCGGCGAAAAAATGGCCAGCTTGGGAAAACACCATCAAGTCCTCACCATCACGCACCTCCCCCAAGTCGCCGCGCGGGCCGCGGAGCATTTCGTCGTCGCCAAAGAAGTCCGCGAAGGCCGCACCCACTCCACCCTCACGAGAGTCGAAGCCAGCACCCGCGTCGAAGAAATCGCGAGGATGCTAGGCGGCCAAACCAAGTCCGCCCTCGAACACGCCGCCACCCTGCTAGGCCCGTAACGCGAGCCTACGGCAACATTCCATTCAGCCCGTTGTGATGGGGAAATTTTCTTCCAACTCTTGGCAACTAGAGATACTTCTGCAACGAATCCAGGCCGAGCTAATGAAGCCATCAAACCACCAATTGAATGATAGTTTGAGCCGAGTTATCCGCTATCACCCGAAAATGGGGTGATAGCCAGACTGGCTTAATCACTTGTTTGCCCAAGAATATGCGCGCTCTCCTCATCGTCCTGATTGCAGTATTCGCCCAAGTCGCGAGAGCTGAAGATGATCTGCGCTCGGGCGCTCCAAAAGACTGCTACCTGTATTCGTTGGGCAAGGGGCCGAATTGGTCGGCCAAGGTTTCTACCGAGTTTCGGCTGTCCCTTCTGAATCGTCAGATGCCATACGTGGACGATCAGTTTTCCGAGCCGACGGAGAAGGCTCTCACGTGGATCGAGCGGCAGAGGGAGCCGACGATCACGACCATCGCCACCGTTGAAGGACGGAAGGTGATTCAGATTATCTATCCAGAGGCAGGGAGCTTCGGAAAGACCATTGGCATGATCATGCTCGCTATCGAGACCGAACGTGATTCTGAGTGGTTTTCACCATTTTTTGGTGCTCAGCCCGAGCTTTATCGAGGTCAGTTTGCCAGCGGCAGAGATGTCACTTTCGGCTACGTTGCGACTTTGGAGTGGTCTGGCACTAGAGCCATGCGTTCACACTACTTATTCGACCTTCGGAAGCAGCATCCTGCCATCGTCGCGACCATTCATGCAGGACGGGTAGCACAGAATGAGTTTAAGACTGAGGCAGAGTATAACGAAGCTTTGAAGATCTTTGACCGAGAGACTGATTTGCTCTCAGGCGTCATTCCCATTCAGAAGAAGCAATGACCAGCGACCACGAACAACCCAAGGCGAACAAGACGCTCCATCCAACGGCGGGTAACGTTCAAGTTTGAACTCTGGCTTCCTTCCCGCCGTGGGTGAGCTACACGTAGCCCAGAGGCAAGCATACAAGCTAACCTTCCTCTCTTGGAATCTCCTGGTTCCGCCGACGTAGCCCCGATGCAACTCTTCCTTGCATGGCACGAATAGCGAACCCGAGTTTCGGGGACATGGGTGTCACCAATCGGGAGATTGGTAACGAGAGAACGAGAAAAACCTTGTTGTAGCCGCGGTTGTGTCAACCGCCTTGAACATCACTTCTTCGCCCCGCGCTGGAAAGTCAGCGTCACCGGTTTGTCGTTACGGAGCACCTCCGACTGCAACTCGAACGAGCCATTCGCATCCACTACCCGATAGCCGAAAACCTTCCCAGTGAGGGGATCGCGGTATCGCGTGAGAGCGGACGGACCTTGATCAAAGATGGAAAGAGCGGCCCGCGCCATTGCTTGAGTCACAATGGTGCTTCGCGCGGTCTCTCGAAAGCTCATATGCCCTTCCATGTGCTCTACAGGACCTTCTGCTGACGGTGCCGGATGCCTTGCTCTAAAATCGGCCTGCCATCTCCGAAACTTTTCGTCGCGCATGTAGAGAGACTCACCCAGCTTCGCTGTGATAATTCTCAATCGTTCCGCATGTTGGCGAATCTCGTCCGGGGTCGTGCCCATCATTCGTGCTACTACCCTCTTTTCTATACCGCTGAGAGGGTCCCCATTCTCCTTCCGACCCGCTTCGAGTGCTGCATAGGCATTTTCGGAGAGGGATTGTTCACCGCGGATACTTTCCTGAAAGGCCGCCACGAGTGCTGCTTCCCCAAGAACTCCCGAACTTAGATTGGCGCGAAGCGCAGGAGGAAGCGTTTCGCCGTGCTCAGCAATGAAAGTGACAATGCGCGTTTGGACAAATGAGTTAGCCCATGATGCTATGAGCGTTCCGTCTTGGCTGTTGCCCAGTCGCTCCATGGCTTTGAGATTTTTTACGGTCTCCGCGGGTTGGGTCTGAACACGCAGCCGCGCATCGAAATAGCCGATCGAGGAAAGTAGTATGATTTTCTCGATCGGGATCGGCGAATCAAACACAAGAAAACCAGTGCCCCAGTCGCACTCGGGCTTGGATGCGCCGTCCCGCAGAAGGGCAATGATCGGAGCAATCTTCGTGAGTAAGGCAGTGATTTCAGCCTCGGTCGCAGGAGGATCGGCGGGTGGCTTTTTCCTGAGGATGGCCTTTTTCGCGGTCGTTCAGTCTGTCTGCCAGAGCGAAGGCTTTCCGCCAATCCGTGGCCGCGTTATCTTTGGCGGAGAGCTTCGGCTTTTCCTCCGCATCGGCCTCGATCATTCGCGACCGCGTAGAAGCGTTTGGGTGCTGAGCCGACGAGGCGGAAACGGACCGCTTGCTCTTCTTCCGGGCATGCGCCTCGTCTCTTAGAGTTCCACTCCAGAACAGAATGGCCAGAAGCAGCACCGTCACCAAAGCCCCAATAGTCAGCAAGAGGCGCCGCGCCGCAGGTTGCTCGGGAGAGGAAAACATGTGCCGAAGTGTGGCGAGCGGCTGTCAGCAGGACGAGGCGTATTGACTCTCTAGCATTCTGCCACGTCCAAGCCATTCCCCACCACCATCTCCCATGCCACGTTGTCCAATCAATGCGGTGCTCCTACCAGAGATGGATCTCTCTTCTGCTCGAACTGGAACGCCTGGTAGAACTCCTCGTCGAACGAGAATCGAGAAATGTCGGCTCCTACATCCCAATATCCATTTGTTTGTGGAGTGTCCTTCCGATCGAAGATCACCACCCTTAATTCTCCGTCCACAAGCGAAATTCGACTTGGTCGCAGGCCAGCTTCCCGCTTCCACTCCGACCGAGCATACTCAATATAGGCTCTGAGGACGACACGATCACCAACCTTCATGCTCCCCTTGTGAACGCGTGTAATGGTCGCGTACTCAAACAGCCTGCCCTTGGGGAGCTGCTCCGTGGGTTCCTTCCATTCCTCACGAAATATGCACACCTCTACCACCTCGCTCTTTTGGTGTAGCCAGTTCCTCAAGACCGGGAGCGCCCATTTCTGCCATTCTTGCGGTGCCTCCTCGCCTTGCACACTGAGGATCATGGAAATGGCAAGAAGTGCTACACTAAATCTCTTCATATAGGAAAGGACGGAACGCGCAGCGTTAATGAGCGGCGCGGACGTCGTTTGTGGTTTTTTGTAATTATGGAGTTCGACTTTCATATTGGGAAGCGTGAGCAGCGCGAGCACTCCTTAGGCCGCGGCTGGGTTGGAAAAATCATCCAGAGGAAGAGTAATGATCAGATGCCTTGCGGTGGAGATTCCCGCGAGATGAACGTCACCCGAAGCTATATGCCAGCTGTATATGGTCTCGGCTGTGCCCACGGGGTAGAGTCCATCAAGAGCAGATCGCAACATGGCAACTAAGTTCGGACGCAGCGGAATGAGATTTTGAGTGTGTTCGAGTTGCTGAATACAGCTCTTTCGCAAGATGTCTCGTGCCGCAACCCTTTGCCCGGCTTGATCAACTCCGTCCGGCAAAGCTCCAATGCTTTGCACTGTAAAGTCGCCGTCGGCCCTGCCTCGGAGCTGCTGGCGGATGGTGTCTATTGTGAAGTGACTCATCGAAAATGAGCGGGCTGTTCACGTATCCACTCTCCTTCTCGCGTATAAGACAGGCGAATTTCGTCGTTCAGATAGAATGTGACGCTTCCGGGCGTGTAATCGACTCCGGGCTTCCGAGCGCGGAAAAAGCTGTCATACGAGAAAGTGGTGGTGCAGTGAGTCATGCAATGCGGGTAGCGCCAAACTTCCATGCGGTAGATGTACACGGGGTCAAAACCGAAAATCACTGGGAACGGGTTAGGACGAGACGGGATCTCACGAATC